>JANQGU010000346.1 GCA_028282935.1 Kiloniellales bacterium | reverse complement strand
GTCCTTGCGGGGCCGGATCTCCTCCGGGATGGACTCGTACCACTCCTCGGTGTTGGAGAACACCGCGTCGACGTCGAACACGACACCGCGAAAGGGATAGAAGCGGTGACGCACGATCTGCCCGATCTGGAACTTCGCTAGCCTGGTTTCCATTGCTCAGGTCTCGCCGTCCTGGCTCCCTCTGTTGCCGGGCCAGAGTACACGCCCGGGCCGGAAAGGAAAATACGGCTCTTTCCCGGCCAAAGCTCAGGAATTCCCGGGCTTTTTCAGCCCTTGCGGCCGCGATGGGGGGGCCGGCAGCCAAGTTTTAAGCATTCTGAGCTAGCCTGCGGCCCGGTTCATCGAGCCGACTGAATCGCAGCAACGGGCGGGCCGGAGACAAGTGACAGCGACAGGCGCAGAAAGCCGGGAGTCCGAGACCGGCGGGGCCCTCCCTCGGCCCGGCCGGCGCCCCTTGCGGCAAGCCACGCGGGACGGGCAGGCGGCACCGATCTGCCTGCTGCTGGCCGGGCTGCTGTTCGCCGGCGCCGCCTTCATCGGCCTGGTCGCCGAGCCCGGCGCCGGACGGGCGGCCATCGCCGACAGCGGGCCGCAGGCCGCCCTGGCCCAGGGCACGCTGCCGGCCGGACCCAAGCGCTCGCGGCGGATCCGGCACCACATCGAGAACGCCGAGGCGGCCTGCCTGCCGGTCACGGCCGAGGCCCCGGAGACCCGGCAGCAGCATGAGATCGCGTCCCTGATCCGCGACCTGCGCCACAGCGCCCAGGCGGCCGAGTTGCTGCGGGCCGCCGCCGGCCGCAACGTCATCGTCTGCCTGGACGCCGACACCCCGCTGCTCGCCTACTACTTCTCGGGGCTACGGCTGGTCGGCCTGCGCCGCGGCCTGGATCGGGCCGAGCGGCTCATCTACCTGTCCCACGAACTGGCCCACGTACCCCAGCATCCGGCCTTTTCGGACAACCGCTACTTCGCCCCCCAGGACCTCCTGCTGCTGCGGCGGGTCCGCGAGGCGGCGGCCGAGGCCACGGCAACCCGCATCGCCTGGCAACTGGCCAAAGCCGGCGTGACCGAGGTCTGGGAAGCCAAGCTTGCCGGGGTCTACGGCGACCTCGCAGAGGCCTTCGAGAACGTCATGGAACAGCCCGGCGGGGACCAGCCCAACGGGGGGGCCGAAGAACTGCGGGCGACCCGCGCCGCCTTCGATCGCTGGTTCGCCAAGTCCTGGCGCCTGGACACCTACGACCGGATGACGGTCGACCACCTGGCCCGGATCGCGGCGGACGAACTGGGCCTGGTGCCGCCCCGCCTGCGGCTCAGCCATGGCATGCTGGTCGGAATCGGGCGCCAGGGCGGTGAGAACTTCCTGACCCTGCCCGGCGGCCGCCGCCTGACCGACCCCTTCTACCGGGGCCCCCTGTCCCCCGCCAACGCCAGGGACCTCGAGACCGTCGTCGACCCCACGGCGAACGACGGCCTGGACCTGAACGCCTGGTCCTGAATCCGGCCACCGGGGCCCGGCGCGGCTTTTCTGCGCTCGGCCGCGTTCAAGCGAGCAGGGTCTGGTCTAGAGAATCTCGATCATCTCCAGATCGAAGACCAGGTCCTTGCCGGCCAGCGGATGGTTGGCGTCCAAGGTCACGGTCTCCTCGGCGATCTCGGTGATCGTCAGATTGATCTGCTCATCCTCGGAGGCCCCGGCCTGCAGGACCTTGCCCACCTCGAGGTCGATGTTGGCCGGGATCATGGAGCGATCGATGACCCGCACGAACTCGGCGTGATGCGGCCCGTAGGCATCTTCGGCGCGGATCGTCACCGTCTTGGCATCGCCGGCGGTCATGCCGACCAGGGCGGTCTCCAGACCGGCGATGATCTTGCCCTCGCCGAGGGTCACCTCCATCGGATCGCCGCTCCGCGAGGAATCGAGCTCCGCGCCGCTCTCCAGCTTGGTCGTGTAGTGGAACCGGACCGTGTCGCCCATGTTCACCGCTGCCATACCTTTGTCCTTTCTGCCGGCGGCCGGGGCCGGGGGACCGGACGATCCCCCGGCCCGGCGGCCGATCGCTCTTAATTCGCCGTCTGCTTCTTGTAGATCGCCTCGACCCGCGTCATCAGGTCGCTGTCCTCGCGCATCGCGTTGCTGATCGCCTTGTACTCGTCGACGGTGATCCCGTCGGTCTGCTCTATGGCTTGTCGAAGCTCTGCATTCGCCTGCTTGTTCATGGCCTGGGCCTGCTCGTCGCTCTCCGCGCTGCGGATCTTGGGGGCCCAGGTATCGATCAGCTGATCGACCTTGACCACCGCGACGACGAAGGCCTCGAGCTTCTGGTCGTTGAAAGCACCCTGGGCCTGCGCGCCGGCCGGGAGACCGGGCAGGAAAAGCAGGGCGGCCAGAACAAGGGCGCAGGCGCTGCGCCTTGCCAAGTCAGTCATGTCGTTAAGCCTCTCGCTGCTATTGGGGGGAATCGGGGACAGCCGGTGTCCTCCGAGAGCGCAGCGGCATTGGGAACGGCGGCAACCGTCGCCCAACGCCTTGAGGAACCCATGCAGCGAGGGAACCTTGGCCGGGGGTGGGTCCACGCCCGCACCCGCCGGCTCAAGTTCGACGCGTGGCCGGTCTACTCGGCCAGCTTCAAATTGTCGGCCGCAACCTTGCCACCGCGGCCCGGCACCAGTTCGTACTCGACGCGCTGGCCTTCGTTCAACCCGGACAAACCGGCACGTTCGACGGCGGAGATGTGCACGAAGGCGTCACGATCCCCGTCGTCCGGCTGGATGAAACCGTAGCCCTTGGTTGCGTTGAACCACTTCACGGTTCCTGTGGGCATTCCTGTATTCCCTCACTGCATAGTCTTCGTGGCCCCCGCCGCCGGGACGGGTGCCGCTCACTTCGCCGCAATGTCGGGAGCAAATCAGGCATCGAGAGCCGAACATCGACCAGACAAACGCGGTGAACCGGCGGAGTGTCCGGTGACTGGTTAAAATTGTCAACAAGGCTTTGCGTGACATCAGAGGCGCCCAGAGCGGCGAAATCCTGGCCCGAAGCGCGGAAATCCCTGGCCCCGCCCGGAGGTTCCGCCGGCCGAGTCGGGCCGGCGGCATCCCGCGGGACAAGGCCGTGGAGGAGGGTCGGGCCCGGACGGGGTCGATGGCCCGGCACCGCAGGTGACGGCAGTCCCGGGCCGTCGGAAATGGCACAGAGATGTCACGCCTCGGGCCGCGCCGACCCGCGACGCGCCCGCAAGCGGGCCTCCCGCTACTGAGGCAGCTGGCTGACCCACTCCGGATCGTTGTCGCGCTCGTTGGGATCCTGGTTGGGGAAGAGCTGCGTGGTCATGGTCCGGATCAGCGCCTTGAACTGCGGGTCGTTGGGATCGGCGGTCCGGCCCACGGAGCCCCAGACCGAGGTCTCGTGGATGTCCTGCGCGCAGAAGGCCGCAGCGATCCGGATCCGACCGGGGTCCGAGGGGCCCGGCTGCGGCGTCTCCTTGCAGAGCTTGTCCGAGTTCAAGGTCTCCTCCGGGTCGAAGAGGATCACCACCCGGTAGGGCGACTTGTAGTCCTCGGGCGCCTGGGTGACGAAGGGCACGGGCGGGCCGAAGTGGGCTTGGTACATGGTGTCGGTGATGACCGCGTCGACCTCGGTCTTGGGCGTCTCGAAGGGGTTGCCCCGGATCTCGGTCAGGAGGGCGCCCTGGCCGGCGGCGTAGCCCAGCTTGGCGGGGCTCCACTGGTCCCAGTCCCACTTGTAGGTCGTCGGCAGGGTGCAAGCGGCCGCGACGGCCGCGATACCGGCGGCGAGCGCGCCGCGCGTCAGGGTCTTTCGGTCAAGCGCCATGGCTTGGTCCTCCTCGGTCTTTGCCGCCACGATGACCGGTCCGAAACCGGGCCGCCCCGTCGCCCGTCGGCTCTGTGTCTCCACGCTGAATCAAAGCTCAGCCAAGGGACTCGCGATATGACGGGGATCACGGTCGCCGCCCCCCCTGGATCAAGTCTCCTTCGTTCTACGGCGCCGCAGGGCCCGCCGTCCCTGCGGTCCGGGGCCGAAGCCTTCCGGCACGGCCCCGGACTGCCGCTCTCCTTCAACCGTTTAGAGCCCGATTCAGACATGAGGCCGATTCGACCTCATGTCATCGCGCTCTAGGACCGGCGCCGGCGGACGTTGTTGCCGTTGTCGCGCTGGTTCGGGTCCTCGTTCGGGAAGAGCTGCGTCGTCATCTGCCGGATCAGCGCCTTGAACTCCGGATCGTCGGGGCTGGAGGTCCGGGCGACGGTCCCCCAAACCGAGGTCTCGTGGATGTCCTGAGCGCAAAGCGCCGCGGCGACCTTGATCACGCCGCCGTCGGGATCGCCGGCCTCCGGCTCGCCGGTGCAGAGCTCGTGAGAACTCATGGTCTCCTTCGGGTCGAAGAGCATGACCACCCGGTAGGGCGACTTGTAGTCCTCGGGCGCCTGGGTGACGAAAGGCACGGGCGGGCCGAAATGCGACTTGTACATCGTGTCGGTTATGGTCGCGTCGACCGCCGTCTTCGGCGCATTGAAGGGGTTCCCGCGGATGTCGGTCAGCATCGCGCCCTGCCCGGCGGCATAGCCCAGCTTGTCGGGATTCCACTGCGCCCAGTTCCACTTGTAGGTGGTCGGCGCCGCACAGCCGGCGACCAAGGCCGCGACGGCCGCGACCAGAGCGCTACGTCCGAGAGCCTGTCCCTTGAATGCCATGATCTTCTTCTCCTCGGTCGATTTCAGTTTCAACTTGGAAGAACGCCCGCCCCGAGACGCCCACCCCAGGGCGCCTGGGCCGGGCTGCCGAGCGCGGGCGGCTAGCCGAGCCGATAGCCATGGCTCATCCGCCCGCGCGCCGAACGGTCGTCGGGATTCTGGTTGGGAAAGAGCTGGGTCGTCATCTGCCGGATCAAGGCCTTGAACGCCGGGTCCTCGAGGCCCGAGACGCCGGCGACACTGCCCCAGACCGAGGTCTCGTGAAGGTCCTGAGCGCAGACCGCGGCCGCGATCTTGACCTTCCCGGGCGTCGGCGCGCCCGGCGCCGGATCGCCCGTGCAGAGCTCCCTGGCGTTGGTGGTCTCCGACGGGTTGAAGAGCATGACCACCCGGTAGGGCGAGGTGTTGCCCTGCGGCACCTCGGTGACGAAGCGGACCGGTGGTCCGAAATGCGATCCGTACATCGTCTCGGTGACCACGCCGTCGAGCTCGGCCTTGGCGGTGCCGAAGGGGTTGCCCCGGATCTCGGTCAGCATCGCGCCCTGGCCGGCGGCGTAGCCCAGCTTGCTGCGGCTCCACTGCTCGCGGTCCCACTTGTAGGTCGTGGGCAGGCCGCAGGCGGAAACCAGGACCGCAACACCCGCAAGCGTCATGAATCGTCCAATAGCTTTCCCAGTGAACACCACGGTCGCGTTCTCCCGATCGATCTCAGCACTGCCTAGATTAAGCCGGGGGCCAGCGACCCCCTGTCCTCATCACCGAAACCGATGCCGGCTACGCGGCAAACTGGCCGCAGAGCCCGCCGTCACGGGAGCCGGCCGTGGAACCTGTGATGATAAACAGCTAAGTAGGAAGGATTCTTCCCCATGCCAGCGCCGCCGGCTCAAACTCAAGAAGGCGTGAAGTCGCCGTCAGGGGTTCCGATCAGGTCGGTCCCGGCCCTGCCCGAGGCGCGCCGAAACCAGATCGCGGACGCAAAACGGCGTGCGCGGCGCCTGCTCGAAGCGATGCTGGAATTCGAAGGCGTCCCGTTCCAGGGGAATCGCCTCGTAGACGAAGCCCTCGGCGGCCCATCCGGTGACGTAGCGGTGAACGAACGCGGCGACGCCGAGAAGCCTGTACTGGACGACGTGGACCAGCTCATGGAACAGCAGGCTGGAAGGCGGGCCATGCTCGATCCCGCCGCGGGTCGAGAGCAGCACGGTGTCGTCGAAGGTGATCCCCTGCGCCGCCGCGAAATCCATGGGTGGCGGCCGACCGGCGGCGGCCATCGCGCCGTAGAAGTCCGGGTTCTCGATGACCGGCACGCTGCGGACGCGCACGTCCCGCAGCACCTCGGTCCCGAAGAAGGGCGCCAGCGCCGCCTGCGTTTGCGGATGCAGCGCGCCCGCCCGGGGACGATGCAGGCGCCGCTGGTCGCGGATCCAGCCTTCGCCCTTGTCGATCAGGTAGGCAAGCTCTGCGTCCAAGGCGACCGTCCTTATCCGGTGCACAACGGCGCCCCCGTCGCGGGAACCGCCATCGAAGGGTTGTGCGACTGGGCCGATCGACTAGAGATTGGGCGGCTCTGCGCGGGGTTCCAGCCCCGGACCGCGGAAGCCGTGGCAAGAGGGACACGGCTGTGGGACAGCGTGCCTAAAACGATTTGTTAGTAATTGGCCTTTCAAGTAGTGAGGCGTTAAGACTAAGGAACCAGGCGGGGGCCACCAGGGGGACGGGGATTGCATCCCGGGTTTCGGTCAGAAAGTGGCCGCCCGCGGGATCGTTTTCTCCATTCGGCTGCCCGACATTGCCTGGCATCGAACGACGAGAACCTTGGACACTCCCATTCCTGCTCCTGGCGACATCGGCCAGGGGCCGGATCGGCTAGGGGGCCGTGCTAAGCACAGATGTTGAATGAACTGGCAGAGCTGATGGTCGCCACCCTCGACCTCGAGGTGGCGCCGAAAGACATCGATCCCGAGGCGCCGCTCTTCGGCGACGGCTTGGGCCTGGATTCGATCGACGCTCTGGAGCTTTCGCTCGAGATCTCGAAGCGATATGGCGTCGAGATCAAGGCCGAGGACGAGCGCAACGAACAGATCTTCGCGTCGCTCCGGGCCCTGGGGGCCTACGTGGAGCAGCACGCGAAGCGATGAAGGCCGCCGCTTCGCCGCCCTTGGGCCCTACCTTGGTCCGGCTGTCCTTGGCGGCGACCACCTTCCTGGCTTTCCACGTCGCCATCCTGAAGGGCGCCATCTCCTGGGCGGTCGCGATCGTGTTCTGCTCCCTCGCGCTGGCGGTGGGTGCGAAGGCCCTTCATGCGGCGCGGCGCCGGCGGCCGCTCGCCCTGATCGCAGCCCTGCTGCTGGGCGTCGCCGCCAGCGCCTCCTGGTGGCAGGTGGAAGAGGCGCGCGCCGCCCTGATCCTGCCGCCCCTGGCCGGGCTCCTCCTGACCAGCGCCTTCTTCGCCTACAGCCTCTTGCCGGGACAGACACCGGTGATCGTCCGCATGTGCCACGTCACCCAGGGCGCGGTCCTGCCGGACGGGCTGGAAGCCTACGCCCGCGCCCTGACCTGGGGCTGGGCGGTCCTGCCGGCCGTCCTGGCGCTGGCCTCGATGCTGGCCCTCGGGCTCTTCGGCCTCGAGGCCTGGTCCTGGGTCTGCAACGTCGTCAATCCCCTGGTCTTCGCGGCCTTCTTCCTCGGCGAGCACCTCTACCGGGCCTGGCGCCTGCCTCACGTCGGGAAGCCGTCGATCCTGCGGACGCTCGGCGTCATGCTGGATTCGGCCTCCTGGCAACGCTCGTCCTGACGACATGACCGACTTCGACGACCCGGGCAAAAGCCCGCTCTGGCCTCTGCTGGACCCCTTCGACCCGGCGGCGCCGGTCTTCTGGAGCCGGCGGGGCGCGATCACCGCCGGGGAGGTTCTCGCGCGCGCCCTCGATCTCTCGCAGTGCCTGCCGGAGCGGCCCCTGGCGGCCAACTACTGCCTCGACCGGGATCGTTTCGCGGTCGCCCTGCTGGCGACCTGGATGCGCGGCCAGACCGCCGTCTTCCCCGCCGACCGGAGCGAGCGCAGCCACGGGCTGCTGGCCGGCGAGGCCTCGGAGCTCTACTGCCTGACCGATCAGGCCCTGCCCTTCTCCGGCGTCACCAGCGTCATGGTGGAACCGGAGGGCGACCCGCCGGCGAGGGACGGCGCGCCGGCCGCGCTCGAGTCCGAACACCCCGCCGTCAAGGTCTTCACCTCGGGCTCCACCGGCAAGCCCTCGGTCAACGAGAAGACCTGGGGCATGCTGGTGGCGGGGGGCAAGTCGATTCCGCCCATGATCGACCTCGACCGCTTCCAGCGGCCGTCGGTGGTCGCCACGGTGCCCAGCCAGCACATGTACGGCTTCGAGCTGAGCATCATGAACGTCCTGCAAGGCGGCGTCAGCGCCCACGTCGAACGGCCGATCTACCCCGCCGACATCGCGCGCTGCCTGGAGGAGGTGCCGGCGCCGCGGGTCCTGACCACCACGCCGGTCCATCTGCGGGCCCTGGTCGAGAGCCGCGTTTCCCTGCCCGGCGTCGACCAGGTCGTTTCCGCCACGGCGCCGCTCTCGGCGAAGCTGGCGGCGGCGGCCGAGCAGAGGCTCGGCGCCCCGGTCTGGGAGATCTACGGCTTCACCGAAGCCGGATCCGTCGCCGGGCGGCACACGACGAAGACCCAGGACTGGCGCCTGCGCGCGGACTTCCGCGCCCGCGACGAGGGCGGGCGGCAATACGTGGATTGGTCCGCCTTCGACCGCCGCATTCCCTTTCCCGACGTGGTCGAGCTTCTGGACAGCAACCGGGTCCGGCTGCACGGGCGGGCGGAGGACACCGTGAACATCGCCGGCAAGCGGGCCTCCCTGGCCGGGCTCAGCGCCCTGCTCCAGGAGATCGACGGCGTCGAGGACGGCGCGGTCTGGCTGCCGGTCGAGGACGCGGGCGTCGGCAAGGTCGCCCGCCTGGTCGCCTTCGCGGTCGCGCCGGAGCGCTCCGCCGAGGCGATCCGCCAGGAGCTTCGCAAGCGGACCGATCCCGCCTTCGTCCCGCGCCAGGTCTTCCTGGTCGATTCGCTCGGGCGCAACGCGACCGGGAAGTTGCCGCAGGACTCCCTGCGCCGCCTGGCGGCGAGGCACCTGGGGCCGCGCCGGCGGGAGACCGAGCTCGCCTTCTCCGCCCGGCACCCTTGCCTCGAGGGGCACTTTCCCGGCCACCCGGTGGTTCCGGCCGCCGCGATCCTGGCCGAACTGACGGCCTGGGCCGAGGCGGAGCTCGGGCGGCCGGTGGTCGGGATCAAGAGCGCCCGCTTCCGGGCCGCCCTGCTGCCGGAGACCAGTTGGTCGGTGGCGCTGGAGGACTCCGGCGAGCAAGGCGCCACCATCACCTGCAGCAAGGACGGCGAGGTCTGTATGAGCGCCAAGCTGGTCCTGGAGCGGGGCTAAGCACGTGTCCGAGCGATGGCGCGATCGGCCCGAACGCGGCGGCCGGCGGATCACCAAGTTCTACATCTGGCTCTGCCTGACCGTGGGGCGCCGCCTGGCGCGGCCGATCCTCTACGGCATCGCCCTCTACTTCTTCCTCCTGGCGCCGGTGGAGCGGCGCGCCTCGGCCGCCTACCTGCAGCGGATCACCGGCCGGCGCCCCGGCCCCTTACAGGTCTATCGGCACATCTTCACCTACAGCACGGTGATCATGGACCGCCTGTTCTTCCTGGCCGACCGTGCCGAGGCCCTCGAGCTGAAGCTCCACGGCGTCGAGGCCTTCGACACGCTGGCGAGGTCGGGACAGGGCTTCGTGCTTGCCAGCGGCCACCTCGGAAGCTTCGAGGCCCTGCGGGTGCTCGCCGTCAGCCAGCAGAAGCTGCCGCTGAAGATCCTCATGTTCATGGAGAACGCCCGCCAGCTCAACGCGCTGTTCCAGGAGATCAATCCGGAGATCTGGGACAGCGTCATCCCTCTAGGCAGCCCCGGCGCCATGCTCGAAGTCAAGGAGTGGATCGAAAAAGGTGGCATCGTCGGGATCCTCGCCGACCGCATAACCCAGGGGGACAAGCTGACGCGGATCGAGTTCCTCGGCGCCGAAGCCGAGTTCCCCCTGGGACCCTGGCTTCTGGCCGGCGTCATGAAGGTACCGGTGATGCTGTGCTTTGCTCTATACCGGGGGCGGGGAGAGTATGACGTCCACTTCGAACTGCTTTCGGACAGCGCCGATCCCGGCCGCGGGGACAGGAACGCGGCCGCGGCGGCGCTGGCCAGGGCCTATGCCGCGCGGCTGGAGGCCTATTGCCGGATGGCCCCTTACAACTGGTTCAACTTCTTCGACTTCTGGGCGGAGTCCGAGACCAGGAATGCCGATACCCAGGTACAAGGCCGCTAGTGCGCTGGCCCTGATCGGCGGCCTGCTGGCCGCGACGGCGGCGCAGGCCGCCGAGCCGGACCTGCCGGAGCTGCTGGCCCGGCTGGCGCTGGACGAGGGGCGGCAGGAGATCGCCTTCGAGGAGAGCCGCTACAACCGGCTGATCACGGAGCCGGTCCGCTCCCGGGGCCGGCTGATCTACGAGCCGCCGGACAGGCTGATCAAGCGGCTGGAGGCACCGCGCCGCGAGAGCGCCGTCCTGGAGCGGGAGCGCCTGGCGATCCTGGACGCGCAGGACCGGGAGGTGGCCAGCATCGACCTCTGGCTGCAGCCGGACCTGCAGATGGTCTACGGCTCGATCAAGGCGGTGCTGGCGGGCGATGCCGAGGCGCTGCGATCCGCCTTCTGGGTCTCGCTCGACGGAAAGCGCGAGGCCTGGGTCCTGACCCTGCGGCCGAGGTCCGACTCGGCCCGGACGCGCCTGGAGCAGGTTGTGATCGAGGGCCGCGGGTCGAAGCTCCTGAGCTTCGAGTTCCGGGAGGCCGACGGCGACCGGTCGCAGCTTCGCCTTCTGCCGGAGCATCCGTCGGAGTGAAGGGAACCCTTGGCAGAGCCTGGCTTGGCCTGACCCTGGCGCTGGGCCTTCTGGCCGCCGCCACGGCGGTCATCTTCACGCTTGTGCCGATCCGCGCCGACGTCACGGTGCTGATGCCCGAGAAGCAGAGCCGCGACCTGGAGCTCCTGTTCAGCGCCCTTCAGGAAGGGCCGGCCAACCGCCTGGTCCTGCTCGCGCTGCAGCCCGAGAACGGCGAGGGCGCCCTGGAGGCGCCGGCGCCGCTGAGCCGGGCCTTCAAGGCCAAGCTCCGGGACAGCGGGTTCTTCGAGCAGGTCCTGAACGGCGAGGTGTCGCTCAACCGCTCGGCCCTCGATCCCTTCTTCGGCCAGCGCTACCGCCTCAACCCGCCGCTCGATCCCGAGAGCTTCACGGCCGCCGGGCTGCGACGCGCCCTGCAGGACCTGCTGTCCCGCCTTCAAGGCCTGGAGGCGCCGCTGGTCGAGGACATCATGGCGGCCGATCCGACGCTCCGCACCCTGGCGGTGGCGGCGCTCTGGCGGCCCGCGGCCATCGCGGCGCAGCGCCAGGGCGTCTGGGTCGGCGGCGAGGGCGCACGGGTGCTGCTGCTCGCCAGGATCCGCGGCGCCGCCTTCGACTTCCCGCAGCAGGAAGCCATGATCCAGGCGGTGCGGACGGCCGCCGAGAGCCTGGAGCCGGAGTTCGGCCCCCTCAGGCTCTGGCTTTCCGGGCCCTCGGTCATCGCCGTCGACAGCCGCAAGCGCAACGAGGCCGAGTCCCTGAGGCTGATGCTGCTCTGCGTGCCGCTGATCATCGGCCTGCTCCTGCTGTTCTTCCGCCGCCTCGCGATCCTGCCGCTCGCGGTCCTACCGCTGATCTCGGGCTTTCTCGCCGGCACCCTGGCGGTCGCGGCAGTCTTCGGGTTCGTCCACATCTCGACCCTGGGCTTCGGCGTGACCCTGATCGGCGTCAGCGTCGACTATCCACTGCACCTGGTGACCCGGCTGCGGTCCGAGGCCTCGCAGACGACCGCCGTGAAGCTCATCTGGCCGGCGCTGATCCTGGGCGTGCTGACGACGATCCTCGGCTTCCTGCCGATGGTCCTGTCCAGCTTCCCGGGCGTGGCGCAGCTCGGCGTCTTCACCTTCACCGGCCTGGCGACCGCCGCCGCCGTCACGCGGTGGTTCCTGCCGCGCGTCGCCGGGGTCGCCGGCGGATCGCTGCGGCCCTGGGTCGCCAGGACCCTGACCTGGCGGGGCTTCGCGATGGCACGCCTGCGCCCGGTCGCCTTGCTGCTGGGCGCAGGCGCAGTGGCGCTCCTGGCGCTGCGCGGCGACGGACTCTGGAAACAGGACCTGGCATCGCTGAGCCCTCTGCCCGACTCGGTCCGCGCCGAGGACCGCCTGCTGCGCCAAGACCTCAAGGCCGCGACCCCGCGCAACATCCTGACGGTCGCGGGCGAGACGCCGGAGCAGGTGCTGCAGCGGAGCGAGGACCTGCTGCCGCTCCTGACCCGGCTCGAGGCGGAAGGCACGCTGGACGGCTTCGACCTGGCAGCGCGCTACCTGCCGAGCCGCGCGGAGCAGCAAGCCCGCCTGGCCCGGATCCCCGAGGACGAGGTCCTGCGCGAGCGCCTGGCAGGGGCACTGGAGGGACTGCCGTTCAGGCCCGGCGCCTTCGATCCCTTCCTGGCCGCGCTCGCGGCGGCCAAGGCGGCGCCGCCGCTGGGGCCGGAAGACATCGGCGCCGAGGCGCTGCGCCGGCACCTGGGCGGACTGCTGCTGGCGCGCGGGGAGGGCACGACCGGCCTGGTATCGCTGCGCGGCGCGCCGAGAGTCGGGGAACTGGAGGACGCGCTCGACGCCGCCGGCCTCGCCGGCGTGCGCTTGATCGACATCAAGGCCGCCACCCAGGACCTGATGGACAGCTATCTGCAGGAGACCCTGGTCTGGGCGGCCTTCGGCGGTCTTCTGGCGGTCCTGCTGCTGAGCGTCGTGCTGCGCTCCGCCCGGGCGGTCGCCCAGGTCGCCCTGCCGGTCGCCCTTTCGGTGCTGCTTACGGCAACGGTCATGGCCCAGATCAGCGACGGACTTTCGCTGTTTCAGATCCTGGCGCTCCTCATGGTCGCCGGCTTAGGCGTTGACTATGCCGTCTTCCTGCGCCAAAGCGGGCAGGGTGAAGCGGATGCCGGACGGGACAGCGCGCTCGCGGTCTGCCTCTGTGCGGCAACCAGCTTCTGCGTCTTCGCCGCCCTGGCCAGCGCGTCGATCCCGCTGCTCTCCCAGATCGGACTGACCGCGGCCGTGGGCACCGTCTTCTCGCTTCTGCTAGGTTTCACCTTCGCCGGATCAGGACAGGCCAAGGCCCGATGAAGCCCATCGCCATCACCGCGCTCTCGACCAGCAACGCCCTGGGGCTCGGACTGGACGCCACGGCCGAGGGGCTGCTGGCGAACCGCTCGGCCCTTCGGGCCTGCGACTTCGAGGACGCGGCGCTGGACACCTGGATCGGCCGGATTGCCGGCCTGGAAGACTTGCCGGTCACCGGCGACCTCGCGGTCTTCGACTGCCGCAACAACCGCCTGGCCCAGACCGCGCTCGAGGCCGACGGCTTCAGCGCCGCGGTCGTCGCCGCGGTGGAACGCCACGGCCGGGACCGCGTCGCCCTGATCCTGGGCACCTCGACCTCCGGCATCCGGGAAGGCGAGATCGCCTTCACCCGGCGCGCGCCGGACACGGGCGCCCTGCCGCCGGACTTCCGCTTCGCGGAGACCCACGACCATCACTCCCTGGTCCTCTTCGTCCAGGCCTACCTGGGGCTGGCGGGCCCGTTGCTGACGGTGTCGACGGCCTGCTCCTCCTCGGCCAAGGTCTTCGCGGATGCGGCGCAGCTCATCGAGACCGGGGTCTGCGACGCCGCGGTGGTCGGCGGCGCGGATTCGCTCTGCCTGCTGACGCTCTACGGCTTCAATTCGCTGGAGCTCCTCGACCGGGCGCCCTCGCGCCCGAACGACGCCCAGCGGGGCGGCATCTCGATCGGCGAGGCCGCCGGCTTCGCGCTGCTCGAACGGGACGAGACCGCGGGCGAGGGCGCGCTGGCCCTGATGCTCGGCTACGGCGAAAGCAGCGACGCCTACCACATGTCTGCGCCGCATCCCGAGGGACTGGGCGCCGAGCTTTCCATGCGCCGCGCCCTGGAGTCCGCCGGACTGGCGCCGGACCGCGTCGACTACGTCAATCAGCACGGCACCGGCAGCCGCCAGAACGACCAGGTCGAGGACGCCGCGATCGCCCGGGTCTTCGGCGACGGCCTGCGCTGCAGCTCGACCAAGGGCGCGACCGGGCACACCCTGGGCGCGGCGGGCATCCTGGAGGTCGCCATCTGCGTCCTGGCCCTGCGCCGCGGCTTCCTGCCGGCCAACACCAACCTCGGCGCCGCGGATCCCGCCTTTCGCTGCGCGGTGGTCCCCGAACCCCTGGCGGCCGAGCCGGCCTGCGTCCTGAACAACTCCTTCGGCTTCGGCGGCAGCAACTGCAGCCTCCTGCTGGGACGGCCGGCATGACGACGGCGCGCATCCTCGGCGTCGGGCTGCTCGGCCCCGGACTGACCGGCTGGCAGGAGGGCGGCGAAACCCTGGCCGGCCGGAAGCCCTTCGAGCCGGGGGAGGTCGTGCCGCCGCCGCCCGAGGGCCTGTCGTCCCGGGAGCGGCGCCGGACCAGCCCGGCTGTGCGCCTGGCGCTGGCGGTCGCGGACGAGGCCGTCAAGGCGGCCGGCGTCGACCCCAAGACGCTGCCCTCGGTCTTCGCCTGGGCGCACGGCGACGGCACCGTGGTCCAGCGGATCCTGGAGGTCCTGGCGACGCCGGAGCGCTACGTCTCGCCGACCGAGTTCCACAACTCGGTCCACAACGTCGCGGTCGGCTACTGGACCATCGGGGCGGGATCGCACGAGCCGTCCTCCAGCCTGGCCGCGGCGCGCGACACCTTTCCCGCCGGCCTGCTGAAGGCGCTGGCCCAGGTCAACTGCGAGCGGCGGCCGCTCCTGCTGGTGGTCTGCGACTCGCCCTTTCCCGAGCCGCTGAACAGCGTCTGCCGGGTGGGCGCGCCCTTCGGCTTCGCCCTGGTCCTGGCGCCGGGGGACCACGCGGGCGGCATCGCCGGCCTGACGGCCCGCTATGGCGGGGCCGCCGAAACCGGCGACGAGAAGCCGGGCATAGCGGCGCTGCAAGAGCTGTTCCAGCTCAACGCCGCGGCCCGCGCCTTGCCGCTGCTGGAGCGCCTCGCCCGGCGGGAGACGGCCCGGCTGCAGTTGTCCTACGGCAAGCACGGCCGGGTCGAGCTGGAGCTGGAACCGTGATCGACCGCGCCCGGATCGAAGCGCTGATCCCGCACGGCGGCGCCATGGTGCTGCTGGACCGCGTCGTCGCCCACGACGAGACCAGCATCCTCTGCACCACCATGAGCCACAGGCGCGCGGACAATCCGCTTCTGCGGGACCAACGGCTGCCGGCGGTCGCCGGTGCCGAATACGGCGCCCAGGCGGCGGCGATCCACGGCGCGCTCCTGGCGGAGGGGCCGATGCGCCCGGGGCGGGTCGTCCTGCTGCGCGCGCTGCGCTGGACCCGGCGCTTCCTGGAGGAGATCGAGGCCCCGATCGAGGTGCGCGCCGAGAGCCTGCACCGCGACGGCGGCAACCTCGCCTACGGCTTCGCCTTGAGCGCCGCGGGCGAAGAGCTGTTGAGCGGCGAGTGCGGGATCATCCTGTCATGAGCCTGGACGGCAGATACGCCTTCGTCAGCGGCGGCAGCGGCCACATCGGCGGCGCGATCTGCCGGACCCTGGCCGCCGCCGGAGGCAGGGTCGTCGTTCACGCCCACAGCGGCCGCGAGCGGGCAGAGGCGGTGGTGGCGGAGATCCGCGGAGCCGGCGGCAGCGCCGAGGCAGTCGCCTTCGACGTCACGGACGACGCGGCGGCCAAGGCCGCGCTGGCGACGCTGACGACCGAGGCGCCGTTCCAGATCGTCGTCCACGCCGCCGGCTTCAGCGACGACGCCCCCCTGGCCGGGATGACCGCGGAACGCTGGCGTTCGGTGGTCGACGTCTCGCTGAACGGCTTCTTCAACGTCGTGCAACCCCTGCTGCTGCCGATGCTGCGGACCCGCTGGGGCCGAGTGATCGCGATCTCCTCGCTGTCCGGCGTCATGGGCAATCGCGGCCAGGCGAACTACGCCGCCGCCAAGGCCGGCCTGCACGGCGCCGTCAAGTCGCTGTCCCTGGAGTATGCGAGCCGCGGGATCACCGCCAACGCCATCGCGCCGGGTATCATCGCCACCCCGGAGGTTCTGGAGGTCTTTCCCGAAGAGCGGATCGCCGCCCTGGTGCCGATGAAGCGCGCCGGCACGCCGCAGGAGGTCGCCGACCTGGCCGCCTTCCTCGCCTCGGACAAGGCGGCCTACATCTCCGGACAGGTCATCACGATCGGCGGCGGCCTGGGCTGAGCCGCCGGCTTCTCAAGCGACCCTCAGATCGCAGAGACCTGGATGAAGATCGCCTTCTGCAGGTTCTTGACCCAGCTGTTGTAGTTGGGATGGATGATGCCGCTGTCGGCGTCGTAGTTCAGGTTCGTGCTGTCCTTGTAGGTGATCGAGACCTGGTCCCGGTCGTGGCTGATGTCCACGATGGCGAGGTGCGAGCGGATCGGCAGCCGCCCGATCAGCTTGCCGGGCGAGGTCTTGGAGATCTGCCAGCCGAGCTGGGCGCCGGCGCGGACGATCGCCTTGTCGATGTCCTCGACGCTCGCGTTCTCGGGCGGCGTGATGACCGCGTTCTCGACGTTGTACAGCGGTGCGGTTCGGCAGCTGGCGACCAGGAGCAGAACGAAAGCGGCCGCCAGACCGCGGGAAAAGCGGAGGTTCATCGCGGATCACCCTCTCCTCTGAAGGACGACCGGAAGAGTGCCGCGTCCCGCGACCGATTTCAAGGACGGCCGGGCTGGCCGATCATGAGCCGTTGACGCTGCGCGCGCAGCAGGCCCTGCGGAAAAAGCCCCCAGGTCAAGATCTTCCAGGTGACCATCCCGACCGTCGCGGTGGTGTCGCGCAGCGGCCGGAAGTGGCTCGGCCGCTGCAGGACGGAGTCGTAGAGCGCCGGGACCGGGACGGCCGTGACGCTGTAGCCGGCGCGGCAGGCCTCGATCAGGACCTCGCTTTCCAGGACGAAGCCGCTGGCGCGCGCCCTGCGCAGGCGCACCTGCCGGAACAGGCCGGCGGGGTAGACCCGAAAACCGCACTGGGTGTCCGACATCCAGTGCCCGGCCGCCCAGGAGATGAAGAAGTTCGCGGTCTGGTTCGCGCTGTAGCGCACCAGCGGGATCGCGTCGTCGGATGCCGTCCGCGAACCGAGCACGATGACCCTCGGATCGGCGGCCGCGACCAGCTGCGGAATGCACTCCGGCGGATGCTGGCCATCGGCATCCAGGGTGACCACGTAGTCGAAGCCGGCCTCCTCGGCCGCCCGGATGCCGGTGAGCAGGCTTTCCCCCTTGCCGCGGTTCCGGTCGTGGCGAATGGTCTGAACCCCGAGGCCCTCGACACGGGCGAGCGTGCCGTCGCTGGAGCCGTCGTCGACCACGATCGTCCGGTCGACCAGGCCGAGGGTCCGCCCGACGACCTCGGCGATGGTCCCGGCCTCGTTGAAGGCCGGGATGACCGCGGCCACCGAGGGGCCGCCGAGGCGGCCTGGTCTGCCTTCGATGGAGCCGACGCCGGTCTGCTTCACGACGCCCCTGCCACTTCGTCTTCCGGCATGGAGACCGAGCGGAACCCGCGCCAGCGCCCGCGCCAAAGGCGGTTGGACCTGAAGTCGATCAGCAGCGAAACGAAATAGATCGCCTTGAATACCGACAGCCGCCAGGAGAAGCCGCCGCTTCGGCAGATGTCGCCGGCCAGGAGCGAGACCACGGCGTTGCGCACGCCGAGGACGTTGCGCGGCGCCATGAAGAGGTTGCGCATGGCCGGCGTGTTGAAGCGGTAGATGAACCAGGAGAGCCGGTCGACGCCCCGGTCGATCCATCGCTGGTAGCCGCGGAACAGGCGCTCGGCCTTCCTGGGGTCCGCCAGGGCCTGGTCGATCGCGGCGGCGGCCGATTCGGCGCCGCTCATCGCCAGGAAGACCCCGCTGGAGAAGATCGGGTCGATGAAGACGTAGGCGTCGCCGACCAGCAGAAAGCCGTCGCCGTAGGCGCGCTCGGCGCGGTAGCTGTAGTTGCCCGCGCCGCGCACCGGGGTCGTCGCCTTGGCCTCCCGCAGGGCCGCCGAGGCCTTCGGGCAGAGCGCCAGGGTTTCCAGGAAGAAGGCGTCGAGGCTGCCCTTCCTGGTCTTCAGGTAGTCGGGCATGCAGACGGCGCCGACGCTGGTCAGGCCGCCCTGGAGCGGGATCATCCAGATCCAGCCGTGCTCGAACATGTAGATCGCGATGTTGCCCTGCTTCGACCAGGCCTCCGGGGCGACGCCCTGGAAGTGGGCGAACATCGCCGCGCTGTTGTGGTTGCGGTCGCGCCGCCGGCCGCCGCTCTGGCGCGCCACCACGCCGTCGCGGCCCGAGGCGTCGACCAGGAACCGCGCCCGGCAGGGCTCGCCATCCTCCTGCCCCTTGACGGTCAGGCGGCAGCCGCCGTCCTCGAAGGCGACCGCGGTGACGGCGCAGTCCTCGCGCACCTCGACGCCCTTCTCGCGTGCGTTGCGCAGGAGGATCTCGTCGAAGCGGGCGCGTTCGACCTGATAGGCGTGGTCCGGCCTCGGATCCAGGGCCTCGCCGAAGTAGAAGGCCTGGCGCGCCTCGTGGTCGGGCGATATGAACTCGGCCCCTGGCTTGTACATGGAGATCGCCCGGATCTCCTCCGCCACGCCCAGGCGCTCCAGGATCGGCAGGTTCTTGGGCAGGAGCGATTCGCCGATATGGAAGCGCGGGTGGCGGTGCTTCTCGAAGACCACGACCCGGCGGCCGCTCTCGGCGAGCAAGGTGGCGACGGTGGCGCCCGCAGGGCCGCCGCCGATCACGGCTACGTCATAGGTTTCGCGGGCAGTCGAGGTCATCTCGCCGGACGGTCCCCTTGTTCAAGTTGCGGCTACCGATCGCAGGTCGCCGCTGATATGTTCTCATACCTGCCGTTTTTCCCAAAGTCACCGACAGGCTGGAAGACCGGCCGGTGCCGCGGACTCCCAGGGAGCGAGGAATGAGCGAAAATCGGGCGGCCCCTCACCCGGTGCTGCGACGCTATTATCAGACCGAGGAACAGCGTCAAGCCTACCTGGCCTCGTCCTTCGACGAGACCGCGGCCCACTACGACAGAATCAACAACTGGATGAGCTTCGGCACCGACCGCTGGTACCGGCACCAGGCCCTGCTGCGCGCCGGCCTGCGCCCGGGCATGCGCTTCGCCGACGTCGGCTGCGGCACCGGGCTGGTGTCGGACATCGCCCGCGAGGTCGTCGGCCCCGAGGGCTGGGTGGTCTCCGTCGACCCCAGCGCCGGCATGCTCGGCGAAGCCGTGGCGCGCGGCCGGGTGACCTGGCCCCTTCAAGGCAAGGCGGAGAACCTGCCCCTGGACGACGAGGCGGTGGACTTCCTCTGCATGGCCTTCGCCCTGCGCCACGTGATCGATCTGGAAGTTGCCTTCAGGGAGTACCTGCGGGTCCTGAAGCCGGGGGGCCGCCTGCTCCTGCTGGAGATGACCCCGCCGCGCCGCGGCCTGCTGCGCGCCCTGCTCAAGGCCCACATGCGCTACGTGATCCCCGTCCTGACCCGGATCTTCACCCGCAGCCGGACGGCCACGATCCTCTACGAGTACTGCTGGGACACCTTCGATCAATGCGTGCCTCCGGAGAAGGTCCTCGATGCGCTGGCGAGCGCCGGTCTGGCTTCGCCCGAGCGCTTCGTCTCGGCGCAGATCTTCAGCGAGTACACAGCCGACCGGCCGGCGCGGTAGGCCGCGCCCGTCATGCCCCGATCGCCGGCTGGAAGATCTGGCCGTCGATCTCGAACAGGAGCTCGCGCCGGCAGATGTCGGCCCGCAGGTAGAGCACCTCGGCCTCCGGGCCCAGGTGCCGCTCGAGGAGTCCGCGGATCAGCGGGTAGTCGCCCTCGTCGCGGACATAGGCCCTCAGCGTCGTGTCCGGCGAGGCCAGGGGCAGAGCTTGCCCGCTCCGCTCCTCCGCCGCGCGGACCAGCGCCCTGACGTTCTCCAGGGTCTCCCCGACCTGGGCGGCCACGCAGCCGAGGTGGCGGGACTCGTGGCCCGTGATGCTGGCGGTGCCGGACAGGAAGAAGCCGGCGCGATCGCCCAGCCGCTTGAACAGCCCGCGCGAGAAGGAGGGGCTGCGCGGGCCGTAGCGGGGCGGATAGCGATAGGCGCTGACCTGCCGCGGGTTCTCGACCGGCAGCCCCGGTTCCCGGGCGGCGAGGAAGTAGACGCAGAGGCCGCCGTCCTCGGCACCGATGCCGCAGGCCGCCGGCGGGGCTTCGAGCGTCGCCGGCTGCAGGACGGCGAGGGCTTCATGCCGGCCCAGGCAGAAGTGACGGTAGCGCTCCAGCCCGTCCTCCTGCCCGTTGATGTCCTCGAGGATGTTCCACATGCGCAGGAGCCGGGGGTATCCCCTGCGCTCGATCAGCCGGAGCAGGCCGAGATAGACCGCTTCGGCGGCCTCGGCGACGCGGGCGCCCCGGATGTCCTCGACCCTGCAGGCGCCGAAGAGGAAGGCGTCGCTGCTGGCCAGCTCGAAGTCCTGCTCCCGCTCCTGCGCGACGGCCGAATCGGTCAGAAGGACCTCGACCCGGCCCGGGACCTCCAGGGTGCGCAGGCGGCTGCGAACCTCCGGCCAGCCTTTGCCCGCGGCCGCGGCCTCCCCCAGGGCGTCCCCGTGCAGGATCGCGGCGAGCGGCCGCAGGGCGTCGCGCGGCGAGAGCCTCCCGTAGGCCTCCGGCGTCATGTAGCGAAGGTCGAGCGCGGCCGGCCCGACCGTGGGGCTCTCCGCCAGGCGGTCGGGAGCTTCGCCGGATCGCGGCCCCATGCCGCTGGCCGGTAGGCTGGCGTCCCGGCCGGTTTCTGCAGACAGCGGGTTCTGCGCGCGCATCGTCACGGCGATCGGACTCCGGAAGTGGGTGGTGGGAAGATCGAGGTTCTCAATATCACGGGCCTAGTTTGCCGCGCCATCGCTCGCCGGCGCCTCCGCAGGTCGCTGCAGCTTCTGGCGCAGTTCCTGGACCAGGGCGCCGACGCTGCCCAGGCGCTGCACGGCGGAGCCGTACTCGTGACGCAGTGTCAGGGCCATGGAGACCCCTTCCACCGTGACGTCGATGATCTTGAAGCGCTGCTCCTTCTCGGTCAGCCGCCAGACCAGGCTGGCCGGCGCGCCGTTGCTGCGCACCACCTTGGTGTAGACGAAGACGTGATCGGGCCGCTCCTTTGCCCGCCGGATGTCGACGACGTCGAAGCTCCGGTCGCGATTCTCCTCGGAGCGGCGCGTGAACATCGGCAGCAGCCGACGCATCGCCAGCTCCTCGAAGACCTCGACGAATCCGGCGCGGTCCTCGGTGGAGGCGGCGCGCCAGCTACGCCCCAATATGAAGCGGCTGATCCGCCTGATGTCGACGGCTTCGTTCAGGAGCTCGCGGAAACGCTGCTCCCGCTGCGCCTTGCTCAGGGCCGCGTCGTTGAGTTCTGCGGCGGCACGGCGCCCGAAGTCGACCAGGAACTCGTCCGGCTTCGAGGCGGCGGCGGAGGACGCCGCCACCGCCAGGATGCAGAAGGCGATGGCCCCGGACGGCAGCAGTCCCGCGCGACCCGGCGGGCGACGATAGGAGTGAACTCTGGCCATTGCGCGCTCCAGGTATCTGACCCGACCCAATCGAAAGATCGAATTTGCCGCCGGCCGCCACCCGGTTCCGCCGACTAATACCAAGGAGCGTTGATAATGACCCATTTGATGGCGCGCGGATCGAGGTTCAGCACGCGGTTTTCCTCGAAACGAACGTTTTGGATAAGCGGGATCTTGAAGTGCAGCCCCGGTTCGGTGATCACGCGCT
>JANQGU010000339.1 GCA_028282935.1 Kiloniellales bacterium | reverse complement strand
CTCCGGGAGCGTGATCGACGACCCGGAGCTGAGCGGCTACATGAAGGAGGTCCTCTGCCGGCTCGCGGCGAGCCACTGCGCGGATGTCCGGGTCTATGTCGTCAGGGGCGGGGGCTTCACCGCCAGCATGTCGCCCAACGGCATGATGGAGATCGGGACCGGCGCGCTCTTGCGACTGCGCTCCGAGGCGGAGCTGGCCGCCGTCATCGGGCACGAGTTCGCTCACTATCTGCGCCGCCATTCGTTGCAGGGTCTTCGCTCGGCCAAGACGGAGCTGGCGGATGTCGCGGCGTCCAGGGACGACTTCGACACCTTCCGCCTAAGGCTCCGCACCCTGCTCCTCGAGATCTCGCGCTTCAGCCGCTTCCACGAACGCGAGGCCGATGGCTACGCGCTGCGCCTGCTGGCCGAAGCCAACTACGAGCCGAGCGCCGTGGCCCGGCTCTGGCGCCGGATGAGCAAAGAGTACCAGGCCTCGGAGGAGGACCGACGCGAATCCGTCTACTTCTCGTCTCACCCCCTGATGAAGGAACGCAGCGAGGTTCTCTCCGTCCTCGCCCTGGAGGTCCAGACCTGGATGGGGGCGACGCCGGTCGTCGGGCGCGACAGCTACCTGCGGCGGACTGGCGCACGGCGCCTGGATTTCCTTCGCGCCGAGCTGACGGCCTGGGAGTTCACACAGATGCGGACCGCCCTCGAAGGCCTGCTGGCCGACGACGATCCGAACCCGGCCGAGCTTCACTACTTCATCGGCGAGACCTACCGCCTCGGGAACGAGGACGAGGATCTGGTCCGGGCCTTTGAAAGCTACGAGAGGGCGCGCAAGGCCGAAGGCGAGGCCCCGCCGGAGCTGCATCGCTCGCGCGGCCTCCTGTTGCGGCAGATGGGCGACCTGCCCGCCGCCGCGGCCGCCTTCAGGCAGTATCTCGACGCGCTGCCGGAGGCCCGTGACCGGGCGCTGACCGAGGACCTGCTGCGCCGGCTGGAGGCATCATGACGCGCCCGTTGCCGCGTCTCGTTGGCCTTGCCGCGCTGCTGATGCTCGCCGCCTGCGCTGGCCGCCCCTCGGTGGTCGACCCCGACACGGCGTTCGTGCTCGACGGCAGGCTGACGCTGCAGCCGCAGATGACCTGGGATCGGGAGGAAGAGGGCCTGGTCGAGACCTGGACGGCCACGGGGCGGCCCCGGGACAAGGTCGAGTTCCTGCAGGGCGCCTCGGACGGAGATCCCTTGGTCTACTCCTTGTCCTACGAGTACCGCTTTGTCCAGGGAAACGACGATCTCAGCTTTCCGACCTTTCGGGAGGGCATGACGGGCCTCGAGATTCATGACCTCTATGTCGCCTCGCTGACCAAGATCGGGATCACCGGCATCTCGACCCGGGACGTAAGGCCCTGGCAGGTCGACGGCCATCCGGGCTTTCGCTTCGAGTTCTCCCATCACGGCGACGACGGGCGCAAGCGACAAGGCTTCGCGGTCGGCTTCCTCCTTGACGACGAGCTCTGGCTGATCGCCTACACCTCCGGCTCCCTGGCGTCCTACCAGGTCTACAAGGACAAGGTCGAAGCGCTCCTGGCGTCGATAAAGCTGCGCTGAAGGCACCGGCGGTCCCCGGCGCCGGGCTTGGCGCCGCCGCGCGGCGGGGTTGCGGCTCGCCAAGCCACGCTACTTAAGGTAAGTTCGGCCTCCCTCGAAGGCGGCGGAGGACGGACCGCCGCGGAGCTGGCGCGGAGAACCAAGCTTGCAGTCACGGAAAGAGCCGGATCGGCGGCCTGCGCGGATGCGGCCCCTGGCCGGCCTGCTGGCGGGCGCCGTTCTGCTGGTCGGCTGCGGCTCGGCGCCGCCGTCCAAGTCCATGCCGACCTGGGTCGACGACCTGGAGCCGCTCGCGGGACGCAAGGTCGTCGTGATGAAGTCGGATATCGAGCTCTACGTCATCCGCTCCGGCGCCCTCCCGGAGCTGAACGCCGGCTGGACGACCTCAGCCCGGAAAGGCGTTGCCGCGTTCCTCGACCGGCGGCTGTCGGCCAAGAAGATTACCGTGGTCTCCGCGGAGCAGGTCGACGCGGAGCGCAAAGGCGGGCCGCTTGTCGAGCAGTTGGTCCGGCTTCAGTCCGTGGTCGCGGACAGCATTCTGGCGAGCCACTTCGAGCGGAGCGACAGGTTGCCGACGAAGGAGAGGCGCTTCGAGTGGTCGCTGGGGTCCGAAGCCCAAGCCCTGGCGGAGAGGTACGAGGCGGACTACGCCCTCTTCGTCGCGTTCCACGAGAACTACCCGACCGAGGACTCGGTCGGGCCCGACAGCGGCCGCCTCTCCAGGCGCTTCGCCGCGATGAGCCTCTACCGGAAAGGCTATGCGATGCTGGTCGATCTCGAGAGCGGCCGGGTCGTCTGGTTCGCCGAGCGTGACCGGTGGAGTCCCGGCTTGAGGACCCCGGGCGAGCTCAGGACCACCCTCGACGACCTCTTGGAAAACTTTCCGGGTTAGCCATGCGACACTTCTTTGCCGGTGCCGTCGTCCTGGCCCTGCTGCAGGGCTGTGCGGCCGAGACCGAACGGCGGGAAGACCGGGGAAAGCCGGTGATCCAGGCCTATGAAGACCCCCTGGTGCGCAGCCGCCTGATCGAGAAGACCGAAAGCCCCGACGACGAGGAGGACGCCCCGACGGAAGAGCAGGCGCGGCTGGACAGCCTCGAGCCCGGCGACAAGCCCCAGGGCGGCAGCGACGAAGACGGGCTCTGGATGAAGATGGCGCGCTGGGAGGAGGACCTGAGCACCTCCGGAGAGGTGGTCGAGGATCCCGAGCTCCTGGCCTACGTCCGCGGCCTCGCCTGCAGGCTGGCGGGGCCCCACTGCCCGCATATCCGGGTCTACGTCATCAGCCGGCCCGGCTTCAACGCGCGGATGGCGCCGAACGGCGCGATGGAGATCTGGACCGGCGGGCTCCTGAGGTTGCGCTCCGAGGCGGAGCTCGCGGCGATGATCGGCCACGAGCTCGGACACTATCTGCGCCGCCATGCGATCCAGCGCTTGCGCTCGACCAGGACCAAGATCGCGAGCTTCCTCGAAGGCCACGCGGGCACGGGCACGGCGCGCGCCGGCTACCGCGACCTGCTCGGCTCGCTCTCCGGCTTCAGCCGCTCGAACGAGCGGGAAGCCGACGGCTACGGGCTGCAGGTGCTCGCCGAAGCCGGCTACGAGCCGAAGGCCGTCTCCGAGCTCTGGCGCCGGGTGCACGCCGAGTTCAAGACCGTCGAGGTCTATCGGAACCGATCCGCCTTCTACGCGACCCATCCCCTGAGCGAGGAGCGCGCCGAGATCCTGGCCGAGCTGGCGGAGGACGTCCGGGCCAAGATGGCGGCCGAGCCGGTTTCGGGACGCGACGCCTACCTCGCCATGATCCGGCCGCGCCGGGCCGGCTACCTGCGCGACGAGCTGGATCAGAGGCAGTTCGAGCAGGCGGAGGCGCTTCTGGACGGCCTCCTGGCGGACGACGATCCGAACCCGGCGGAGCTGCACTACTTCAAGGGTGAGATCCATCGCCTGCGCGACGACGCCGGCGATCCGCGCAAGGCGCTGCGCAGCTACGACACGGCGATGGCGGCTGCGGGCGAGGCGCCGCCGGAGCTGCATCGCTCCCGTGGCCTCCTGCTGAGGCGGATGGGCAAGGGGTCGGCCGCCGCCGCGGCGCTCGCGGCCTATCTGGAGGCGGTGCCGGACGCCCCGGACCGCGCCTTGGTCGCGGACCTGATCGCGTCCCTGGAGGGGCAGTGAGGGCCTTCGCCGCGCGGCTGGGGTGCCTGGCCCTCGGGTTGCTCTGGCTCGCGGGCTGCGGTGGCGGCCCGGGCTTGATCGAGGCCGGGGCGCCGGTGGTGCTCTCCAGCACGCTGAAGCTGGATCCCCAGATCGCCTGGAGCCGCAGCAGAAGCGGCTGGATCGAGACCTGGACCGTCGACGGCGATGCCCTGAACCGGCTGGAGTTCGTGAAGGGCGCCTCGAACGGCGATGCCCTGATCGCCCTCGACCTGGAAGACCGCGAGAACGGCCGCAGCGAGCTCCCGGTCTTCGACCGGGGCATGACCGGGCTCGAGGTCCACGACCTCTATGTGGCGACGCTCTCCCAGCTCGGCTACAGCCGGATCGCGACGCGCGACGTCGCGCCCTGGCAGCTCGGCCGCCGGCCGGGTTTCCGCTTCGCCTTCAGCCACGTGGCCGAGGACGGGCTCGAGCGGGAGGGCCTGGCGCTCGGCTTCTTCGACGACGGCGAGCTCTGGCTGGTCACCTACACCGCGCCGAAGGTGCACTACTTCCAGAAGTACAGGCCCCAGGTCGAGGCGCTGCTCTCCTCGATGACGCTTCTCTAGCGCGCCGTCCCGGTCTCACCAGCGGCGGTCGGGGCTGCCGCCGTACCAGCCGCTGCGCAGCTCCTCGGCGATCAGCTTGCGCCATTCGCCGAGCCACTCCAGTTCCTCCAGGAAGGTCATCAGCCTGAGGCAGGTCGCAACCGGCGGCGGCACCGGCGTGGCGCCGGCGGCCCAGCGCCGCACGGTCCGCGGGTTGACGCCGAGCTCGCGCGACAGGGCCGACTGCCAGCGGTGGGCGCCGTAGAGGCGCGCGCCGCGGGCCCGCAACTCGTCCCGGGTCATCGCCGGGCCGGTCAGCTCCGCGTCCGGGGTCAAGAAAAAACTCCCAAAGTCGACGGGGATCGGGAACAGGAGGACTCTCCGCCTATCAATGACATCAGTGCGTTAAGGAATGCCTAGGGCGTTATGCCCTAGGAAAGGGGGGTGTCAGCGCCTAAAATCCCATGTTTTACATATCGTTAGCGGATCGGCTTCTAGGCTTGCAGTGTTAACCGGACAGCATCCCCGTCGTGTGTCGTGAAGGCGGTGTTGCGACCGGGACGATCAGCGGTACGGCGGCCCCTCGGGGTCCCTCGAAACTGCGGCAGAGGAAAGGAGGTTCACGATGTCCCCGAGAGGTTTCCCGCGAGCGCGTTTCTGGCCGATCAGGGCCCTGGTCGTCGACGACAAGCGGACGCCGCGCGACCTGCTGCGCAACCGCCTGAAGGCCATCGGCATCATCGATGTCTGGGAGGCCGCCGACGCCAAGATGGCCCTGGCGATCCTGCGCGACTTCAACTGCGGCGACCCCGATGTGGTGATCTGCGATCTCGACCTGGCGGAGCTCGACGGCCTCCGTTTCTGCGACCAGGTGCGGCGGGACAGGACCCTGTCCTGCCGGAACGTGCCCATCCTGCTGCTGACCCGGAACGCGGACGGCGAGGTCCAGCGCCGGGCTCAGCAGCACGGCGCCTCCGGCTTGCTGACCCGCAGCGCCAAGGTCGAGGACCTGGCCCTGCACCTGAAGAAGATCGTAGGGATCGAAGTCCCGGCCTGAGGGGCCCGGTCCGGCTTAGGCCCCGGCCCGGCCTGGTCTGACTTGGGGCCGAGCTACTCCGCGGCGCAGACCGCCGCCTCGTCGTAGTCGACGGACTCCAGGTCGCGGATCGTCGCCTGGGGCCCGCAGAGCGGACAGGCCGGATCGGCCTTGACCCGGACGCTGCGGAAGCCGGCCGCCAGGCCCTCGTAGAGCAGCAGGCGGCCCGACAGGCTCTCGCCGATCCCGATCAGCTCCTTGATCACCTCCGTGGCCTGCAGCGCGCCCAGGGTGCCCGGCAGGGCGCCCAGCACGCCGACGTCGGCGCAGCTTTCCTTGGGATTGGGCGGCTGCGCCCCGAAGACGCAGCGGTAGCAGGGATGGGCCTCGGGGTCCCCGGCGCCGCGCAGGTGCGCCTTGTAGGTCGAGATCTGGCCGTCGAAGCGCATGATCGCCGCCGAGACCAGGGTCTTGCCGGCCAGGTAGCAGGCGTCGTGGACCAGGTAGCGGGTGGCGAAGTTGTCCGAGCCGTCGGCGACCAGGTCGTAGCCGGCGATCAGCTCGGCGGCGTTGCGCCGGTCGATCCGGGTCCGGTGGGGCAGCACCGTCACCTCGGGGTTGATCTCGGCCAGGCGCTTGACCGCGCTCTCGACCTTGGCCAAGCCGGTGTCGGAGGTGCCGTGCAGGATCTGGCGCTGCAGGTTGGAGAGGTCGACCTCGTCGTCGTCGACCACGCCCAGGGTGCCGACCCCGGCGGCTGCCAGGTAGAGCAGCAGGGGCGAGCCCAGGCCGCCGGCGCCGATCACCAGGACCCTGGCCTCCAGAAGCCGGGCCTGGCCCTCCTCGCCGATCTCCGGCAGCACCAGGTGCCGGGCGTAGCGGTCGATCTGGTCGTCGGTGAAATCCATGGCTCTTCCGTCTCCTGCGGACCCAATTCTGCGCCAAGGCGGCGGCCGGCGCTACAGCCCGCTGCGGGGGCCTCGGTGCCGACCCTCGCCCTTCGACAGGCTCAGGGTGAGGGTGGGGCGCCGTCGCGGTATCTCCTCATCCTGAGCTTGTCGAAGGATGATTGCGCTCAGACGGGCGGAGTCATGCCGCCAGGCCACTACAAGCCCTCGAAGAGCTGGGTGGTCAGGTAGCGCTCGGCGAAGGACGGCAGGATGACCACGATCAGCTTGCCCGCCATCCCGGGCCGGGCGCCCAGCTCCAGGGCCGCGGCCAGCGCGGCGCCGGAGGAGATCCCCACCGCCAGGCCTTCCAGGCGGGCGGCCTCCCGGGCCAGCGTGAAGGCCGTGTTGTTGCCGATCCGGATGACCTCGTCGATCTGCTCTCGGTCCAGGATCTCCGGGACGAAGCCGGCGCCGATGCCCTGGATCTTGTGGGCGCCCGGCGCGCCGCCCGACAGCACCGGGCTGTCCTCGGGCTCGACCGCGACCATCTTCAGGCCCGGCTTGCGCGGCTTCAGGACCTGGCCGACCCCGGTCAGGGTGCCGCCGGTGCCGATCCCCGAGACCACGACGTCGACCCGGCCGTCGCTGTCGCGCCAGATCTCCTCGGCGGTGGTCCGGCGGTGGACCGCCGGGTTGGCGGGGTTGGCGAACTGCTGCGGCATGACCGCGCCGGGGATCTCCGCCAGCAGTTCCTCGGCCTTGGCCAGGGCGCCGCGCATGCCCTGGCCGCCGTCGGTCAGGACCAGCTCGGCGCCCAGCAGGCGCAGCATCTTCTGGCGCTCGACCGACATGGTCTCGGGCATGGTCAGGATCAGCCGGTAGCCCTTGGCGGCGCAGACGAAGGCCAGGGCTATGCCGGTGTTGCCGCTGGTCGGCTCGACGATGGCGCTGCCCGGCTTCAGTCGCCCGCGGGCCTCCAGGTCCTCGATCATGGCCAGGCCGATGCGGTCCTTGACCGAGGACAGCGGGTTGAAGAACTCGCACTTGCCGACCAGCTCGGCCTCCACGCCGTGCGCCGCGGCCAGCTTGCCGAGGCGCACCAGCGGGGTCGCGCCGATGGTGTCCAGGATCGAATCGTAGATCCGGCCGCGGTACTCGTTGCTCGGGGCCTCTTCTCGGGCCGCCGCTTTCGCCCTGTCTGCACTCACCTTCGTCTCTCCCTCTGACGCCGGACGGGGTTCGCGGCGTCTAGATGCTGAAGTCGGGGATCTCGGCCGCCTCGCGGCGGATGCCGCTCTCGCGGGCGCGGTTGCAGAGCTCCTCGACGGTCATGGCGTCGAAGCGGGCCATCATCTCCTCCTGGATCTCGGCCCAGATCGGCCGCACGACCTTGAGGCCGATGTCGGAGCCCTCGCTCTCCTCGATCGGGTCCGGCAGGCCCTCCAGCTCCCGGACCACGCGGATGATCTCGCCGACCGTGATCCGGCGGCGCTCCCGCGCCAGGCGGTAGCCGCCCCGCGGCCCGCGCTGACCGGCCAGGATCTCCTTGTGCACCAGGTGCTGCAGGACCTGCTCCAGGTAGCGCCGGGGGATCTTCTGCCGCTCCGAGATCTCGTTCGAGCGCACCGGGCTCGGCCCGGCGTGGTAGGCGATGTCGACCACCGCCTCGATCGCGAAGAGCAGCTTCTTCGACAGCCGCAGCATCAGCTCTCGTCGCTCTCCGCCGCCGCGCTCCCGACGCCGGTCGAGCCGAAGCCGCCGGCGCCCCGCTGGCTCTCGCTCAGCTCGGCGACCTCGTCCCAGGCGACCTGCAGGACCGGGGCGACGACCATCTGGGCGATCCGCATCCCGCGGTCGATCGCGAAGGGTTCCTGGCCCAGGTTGATCAGGATCACGCCGATCTCGCCGCGGTAGTCGGCGTCGATGGTCCCCGGCGTGTTCAGCAGGGTGATGCCGTGGCGCAGCGCCAGGCCCGAGCGCGGGCGGACCTGGGCCTCGGTTCCCGGCGGCAGGGCGATGGCGATGCCGGTGGGGATCAGGCGCCGCTCGCCCGGTGCCAGGACCACCGCGTCCTCGACCGCGGCGACCAGGTCGACGCCGGCGCTCTCCGGCGTGGCGTAGTGCGGCAGCGGCAGACCGGCGCCGTGCGGCAGCCGCTTGACCTGAACGGCGAGGCGTCCCACGGCGGCTCAGGCCTCCCCACCGAACCAGGCGGCGATGCGCTGGCCCAGGCGCTCGGCGACCAGCTCCTTGCTCAGGCGCGGCCAGTCCTCGACGCCCTCGGCGTCGATCAGGTGGATGCTGTTCTCGGCGCCGCCGAAGGTGCCGCTGGCCGGCGAGACGTCGTTGGCCAGGATCCAGTCGCAGCCCTTGCGGGCGAGCTTGGCCTTGGCGTGGGCGATCACCTTCTCGGTCTCGGCGGCGAAGCCGATCACCAGCTGCGGGCGCCGGTTCCCGGCCTCGGACAGGGTGGCCAGGATGTCCGGGTTCTCGGTCAGCTTGAGGCTCGGCGGCGCCTTGCCGTTCTTCTTGGTCTTCTGCCCGCCGGCCTTGGCCGGGCGCCAGTCTGCCACCGCGGCGGCGCAGACCGCGAGGTCGACCGGCAGGGCGGCCTGGCAGGCCGCCAGCATCTCTTCGGCCGATTCGACCCGGGTGACCGCCACCCCCGGCGGATCGGCCAGGGCGGTGGGGCCGGAGACCAGGGTGGTCTCGGCGCCCAGGCGGGCCAGCGCGCCCGCGATGGCGTGGCCCTGGCGTCCCGAGGAGCGGTTGGCGATGTAGCGCACCGGGTCGATGGCCTCGTGGGTCGGCCCGGAGGTCACCAGCGCGCGGCGGCCCGACAGGGGCGCGGCGCCGGCGAAGAAGGCCTCGATCGCGGCCAGGATCTCCTGCGGCTCGGCCATGCGGCCGGGGCCGTACTCGCCGCAGGCCATGTCGCCCTCGCCGGGGCCGACCAGGTGCAGGCCGCGCTCCGCCAGGGTCGCGACGTTCTGCTGGGTCGCCGGATGCAGCCACATGCGGACGTTCATCGCCGGCGCCGCCAGGACCGCCTTGTCGGTCGCCAGCAGCACGGTCGAGGCCAGGTCGTCGGCCCGGCCCGTCGCCATCTTGGCCAGCAGGTCGGCGCTGGCTGGCGCCACCACCAGCAGGTCGGCGTCGCGCGAGAGCTGGATGTGGCCCATCTCGGCCTCATCGGTCAGCGAGAAGAGCTCCTGGTAGACCTTGTCGCCGGTCAGCGCCGCGACCGACAGCGGGGTCACGAACTCGGCGCCGCCGCGGCTCAGGACGGCGCGCACCGCCGCGCCGCGCTCCCGCAGGCGGCGAATCAGCTCCAGGCTCTTGTAGGCGGCGATGCCGCCCGAGATGACCAGGAGTATGCGTTTGCCCTCGAGCATGGCGGTTAAATCACTCAATTCACGCGTCGAAGCTGTGGTTCAAAACTAGGGGCCCCGCCCAGGGCTGGCAAGGGGGACTGACTGGCTAGACGGCGGGCTGAAGGGTCGGCGGGAAGCGGTTGCAGACAGCTACGCCTTGACACGGGAGGCGCGATCCGGAATCAATAGGAACATAACAAGAACATGCGTTTTGGAGGGGGAACTCATGGGTTTGGACTGGTTCGTTCAACCGAAGGTCGTCGATGGCCGTACCATAGAACCTGCCGAGACCGCGGGCCGAAAGGAACTGGATCCCCGGGATCCCGAGGCGATCGAGTTGCTTGAGCGTCTACACGAAGCACATCGAAACTTCTGGCCCGACCCGGGTCCCAGGCCGGCCCAGCCGCCCGCGCCGGAGGGCTTGAAGGCCCTGTTGGCGTTCTTCTCGAGAGCGGCTCGGCGCCGAAAGCGGGACTCCGCTTTCAAGTTGCGGTGTTGGCAGAACCAGAAGGAGCAGCACGAGCTCTATCAGCGTCCTCTCGAGCAGGTGATTCCACTCCTGGTCACGGGAGACCCGCCGGTCGTTGTCCGGGACGCCGCTCCGGATCGTCAGGACGCCCTGGCAGGGTTCATCGGCACCGGGGACTGTTACGATTTTCGCGGCATGGCGCTTCGCGATGATATCAACGCGGTCACGGCGCATGCCGCCTACGTCATGAAGATGGAGTTCACCGACGAGCTCTACCTCGACCGCGAGCCGCCGGAGATGCTGGAGCTCGCCGACGATCTCTCTCGTGCGCTCGGCCACTACCTGAAGAACGAGGACGACAAGGATCAGGACAGCATAGACGCCATCCGGGCGGCGATCCCCTGGCTGCGCTTCTGGGCCCGCGCAGGGCACGGCTTCGTCTCGGACTACTGAGGCTCAGTCGAGCAGCAGCACCAGGAGGAGGGCCGCGACCGCGGCCCAGAGGGCGCCGATGTGCCAGGCCGCGGCGCGGTTCCGGCCGGCCAGCGCCTTGGCCGAGTCCGGATGCAGGCGCAGGCCGCCCTCGGCCAGGTCTTCCGTGGCGTTGTCCAGGTTCTTGATCAGGGCCGGCAGGCGCTCGGCGACCTGCAGCAGGCCCTGGGTGGTGTCGCGCAGCCGCGCCTCCGGGCCGCGGTTCTCGATCACCCATTGCTCGATCAGCGGCTGCGCCAGGGTCCAGATGTTGAGCTCCGGCATCAGCCGCCGGCTGATGCCCTCGGCCATGACCATGTTCTTCTGCAGCAGCAGGAGCTGCGGTTGCACCTCGAGCGCGAAGCGCTCGCTGAGCCGGAAGAGCTGGCCCAGCAGGCGGGCGAAGGAGATCTCGTTCAGCGGCCGCCCGAAGATCGGCTCGCAGACCGCGCGCAGCGCCTGGGCGAAGCCGTCCAGGGACTGGCTGTCCGGCAGGAAACCGACCTCGACCTGGACCTCGGCCAGGCGCCGGTAGTCGCGGGCCAGGAGCGCGATCATCATGTCCGCCAGGTAGCTGCGGGTCTTCATGTCGAGCCGGCCCATGATGCCGAAGTCGACCGCGCCGATGTTGCCCCGGGTGTCGACGAACATGTTGCCGGGGTGCTGGTCGCCGTGGAACAGGCCGTCGCGGAAGACCTGGAGGAAGAAGATGGTCGCGGCCTTGCGCAGCACCTCCTGCAGATCGTGGCCGGCGGCGGCCAGGGCGTCGCGGTCGTCGATCGGGATGCCGGACAGCCGGCCCAGGGTCAGGACCCGGCGCGAGGTCCGCTGCCAGTCGACCTCGGGCAGGCGGTAGTCGGGATCGCCGGCGAAGTTCTGGGCCAGCTCCGAGGCGGCGGCCGCCTCCATGCGCAGGTCCATCTCCAGAAGAGTCTGCTCGGCGAAGAGGCCGACCGCCTGCACCGGCTTAAGGCGGCGCAGGGCCGGCTGCGTAGTCTCCACCACCTCGGCCAGGCCCCACAGCAGGTCCAGGTCGCGCTTGAAGGCGGCCTCGATTCCGGGGCGCAGGACCTTGACCGCGACCTCCTCGCCCTCGCTGGTCTCCGCCATGTGCACCTGGGCGATGGAGGCGGCCGAGACCGGTGTCTCGTCGAAGCCCCGGAAGAGCGACTCCAGCGGCGCGCCCAGCTCCTCGGCGACGATCGCCTTGGCCTCGGCGCCGGGGAAGGGCTTGAGCCGGTCCTGCAGGTCGGAGAGGTCGGCCGCGACCTGCTCGCCCAGGAGGTCCGAGCGGGTCGAGAGGAACTGCCCCAGCTTGATGAAGGCCGGGCCGAGCTCGGCCAGCGCCCGGGCCAGCTTCTGCCCCGGCCGGCCCTCGGCCCGGCGCCGCGACAGCATGCGCGCGACGGTCACCGGCAGCGGCGCGATGCCCAGCTCCTCCAGGGGGGCGAGGGCGTCGTGGCGGGCCAGGGTCCGGGCGATCGAGAGCAGCCGGAAAGGGGCGCCCAGTCGTGTCAGCATGGGTCCTAAAGCCGCCAGGCGGAATGCAGGGCGGCGATGCCGCCGGAGAGGTTGCGGACCTTGACCTGGTCCAGGCCGGCGGCCGCGATCCGGGCCGCCAGCTCGTCCTGTGCCGGGAAGCGTCGGATGCTCTCGGCCAGATAGCGGTAGGACTCGGCGTCGCCGGCCACGACCTCGCCCAGCCAGGGCAGGACGGTGAAGGAGTAGCGGTCGTAGAGCTCGGCCAGCAGCGGCAGCACGACCCGCGAGAACTCAAGGCAGAGGAAGCGGCCGCCCGGCTTCAGCACGCGCCGCGCCTCGGCCAGGGCCTCGTCGATGTCGGTGACGTTGCGCAGGCCGAAGGCGATGGTGACCGCGTCGTGGCTCCCTGTCGCGAAGGGCAGGTCCTCGGCGTCGCCGCAGACCCAGTCGATGCCGGTCAGCCGGCCCCGGTCCAGCGCGCGGTCGCGCCCGACCGCGATCATGCCCGGCGTCAGGTCGCAGACCGCCAGGCGGTCCGGCGCTCCGGGGCTCAAGCGGTCGAGAATCCGGAAGGCGATGTCGCCGGTGCCGCCGGCCAGGTCCAGGAAGGCCTGCCCGGGCCGCGGCATCAGCCAGTCGATCATCGCCGTCTTCCACAGCCGGTGGATGCCGCCCGACATCAGGTCGTTCATCAGGTCGTAGCGTGACGCGACGGAGGTGAAGACGCCGCGCACCAGCGGCGCCTTCTCGTCCTCGGGCACCTCGCGGTAGCCGAAGGACGTCTTCCGACCTTGTTCCCGGGAATCGGATCTGGCTTGCATCGGCGGCACCATAGCGCGGGCCCCCCGGCCGCGCTACTCTGCGCCCGCGATCAGGAGTCCTTTCACGTCATGCCCGAGCTTCCCGAAGTCGAGACCGTCTGCCGCGGGTTGCGGCCCCAGCTCGAGGGCCGCCGCCTGACGCGCGTGCTGCAGCGCCGCCCCGACCTGCGCTTTCCCCTGCCGGAGTCTTTCGTCGAGCGTCTGGAGGGCCGAAGGGTGACGCGGATCGACCGCCGGGCCAAGTACATCCTGATGCACCTGGACAGCGGCGAGATCCTGCTCTGCCACCTCGGCATGTCGGGCCGCATGCTCCTGATGAACGGCGAGACGCGGCCGCTCGATGCGCACGACCACGTCGTCTTCTTCACCGAGGACGGCGGCGAGATCCGCTTCAACGACGCGCGCCGCTTCGGGGTCATGGACCTGCTCGCGCCGGCGGACCTGGACGGTCACCGGCTGCTGAAGGACCTGGGACCCGAGCCCCTGTCGAACGCCTTCAACGGACCGGAGCTCGCGGCGCGCCTGAAGGGCCGGCGGACGCCGATCAAGGCCGCCCTGCTCGACCAGAAGGTGGTCGCCGGCCTGGGCAACATCTACGTCTCCGAGGCGCTGTTCTTCGCCGGCCTCTCGCCGCGCCGCCAGGCCCGCACGGTGCAGGGCGCCCGCGCCGAGCGCCTGGCCGCTGCCGTGCGCCAGGTCCTGGAGGCGGCCATCGCGGCCGGCGGCTCCTCGCTCAGGGACTACGTCCAGGCCGACGGCGAGCTCGGCTACTTCCAGCATCACTGGGCGGTCTACGGCCGGGAGGGCGAGCCCTGTCCCGGCTGCGACTGCGGCGCGGCGGAAGACCCCTCCGGCAAGAGCGGGATCCGGCGGATCGTGCAGTCCAACCGCGCCACCTTCTATTGCCCCAGCCGGCAACGCTAGGTAAGGAAGGGGCGTCATGAAGCCCACCCCTCGTGTCCTGTGTCTCCTGGCCTTGCTCTGCCTGCTGGTTCCGGCGCTTTCCGCCGGCCAGGCGGCGACGCAGGAGCCAAGCCGCTACTTCACCGAGCTGCCGGACCTGCCGCTGATGCCGGGCATGGCGGAGATGCCCGACGCCGGCCTCAGCTTCGACAAGCCGGAAGGCCGGATCGTCGAGGTCTACGCCCGGGGCGCGGGGACCGCCGACGAGGTACTGCGCTTCTATCGGCGCGCCCTGCCGCAGCTCGGCTGGGAGGCGGCGGGCCCCGCGCGCTTCCGCCGCGAGGGCGAGGTCCTGGACCTCGAGGTCGAGACCGCCGGCGGCATGGTCACCCTGCGCTGCGCCCTGCATCCGGAATAGCCGGAGCCGCCCTGCCGCCCGGGGCCGGCGACGCCCCTAGGTCCTTATCTGGAGAAATCTGGAGAACAGCATGTCCTACGAGAACATCCTGGTCGAGAAGCGCGACGCGGTCGGCCTGATCACGCTCAACCGGCCGCAGGCCCTGAACGCGCTCTGCGCCGCCCTGATCGACGAGCTGGCCGCGGCCCTCGACGACCTGGAGGCCGACGAGGGGATCGGCGCCATCGTCGTGACCGGCTCCGAGAGGGCCTTCGCCGCCGGTGCCGACATCAAGGAGATGCAGGACAAGTCCTACATGGACGTCTACAAGGGCGACTTCATCACCAAGGGCTGGGAGCGCCTGGCCAAGACCCGCAAGCCGACGATCGCCGCGGTCGCCGGCTACGCCCTGGGCGGCGGCTGCGAGATCGCCATGATGTGCGACATGATCATCGCCGCCGACAGCGCCAAGTTCGGCCAGCCCGAGATCACTATCGGCACCATACCCGGCTCCGGCGGGACCCAGCGCCTGACCCGCTTCGTCGGCAAGTCCAAGGCCATGGACCTCTGCCTGACCGGCCGGATGATGGGTGCCGAGGAGGCGGAGCGGGCCGGCCTCGTCGCCCGGGTGGTGCCGGCGGACAAGCTGATCGACGAGGCGCTCGCCGTGGCCGACAAGATCGCCTCGCTGTCCCGGCCCGCGGTCATGATGGCCAAGGAAGCGGTCAACCGGGCCTACGAGACCACCCTCGCCGAGGGCATCCTCTTCGAGCGGCGGCTGTTCCATTCGACCTTCGCGACCGAGGACCAGAAGGAAGGCATGGCCGCCTTCGCCGAGAAACGGGCGCCGAAATGGTCGCAGCGCTGAGCCCCCGAAGGGGGCCGATCCGGGGGTCTCCGGGCGCCTCCGGGAGCGCGCCCAAGGGCGCCGGGGGGACGCCCGATGGGGCGCTTGACGGCTGCCCGGACCGGGTCTATAACGCCCGCCGCTTCCCTCGGGGAAGACCTCCAGATCTGACAGGTTTGAAGCCCTATGGCGCATCATAAATCGGCAAAGAAGCGGATCCGCCGCAATGACCGCAGGGCCGCGATCAATCGCGCCCGCATCAGCCGCATCCGCACCTACGTCAAGAACGTCGAGCTGGCGGTCGCCAGCGGCGACAAGGACGCGGCGCGCACGGCCTTGAAGGCGGCCCAGCCCGAGTTGCATCGGGGCGTGACCAAGGGCGTTCTGCACAAGAACACGGTGGCGCGTAAGCTGTCGCGTCTTTCGGCGCGGGTGAAGGCGCTCGCCTAGGCGCGACCCGCGTCACTTCCACTTTCGATGGTCTGTTCGACGCGCCTCGGCTTGGGCGCGAAGGGTTAAGTTTGTCGAGTCGAAACCGGGTTTGGAGGGGGTTAAATCGGGCCCCGGCGAAAAAAAACTGCCGTTCGCTTTTCGGTCCCGTTGCCAGCCTCCGGCACCAAAGGTACATTAACTACGCTGTCTCGTGGATGCCGAACAGCAAATATTGGGTCCGGCTCCAAAAGTAATACAGGGATTGTCGGAGGGGCGCGCGATAGTTATTAAGTCGCGGGGGAACACATTGGCCTTAATGAAGTAGGCAAATTAGTAGAGATAAAGCTCGGCGCGAAAAGGTTCGGGGATTCCTTTTGTTGCGCTGCAAGAACAAAGCATAAGTGAAGCGACAACAGGGGGAGCAGCGGCGTGCATTCCGCAGGTCTGGAGACGGGGGTCCAGAAAGCTGCCCCGGGTGTCTTTCTCGGAGTTGACAATCTGTTGTGCGGACTCGGCGCGAGGTTGAGCGCGCAGAGGGGAGCGGTTTGTGTCTCGCTCTCCCGTCTTCCGGGGCCCCGTGTCCCGGTCCGGAGTCCGGTCGCAACAGATGCCGCCGTGGGGTAACGAAATGACCCAGAGTGACGGGGTACCTGAATTGCAGGAAGCATGGGCGCGTGTTCGGGGCAGGTTGCGCGCCGATGTCGGGGAATCCGCGTACCGGAGCTGGCTGAAGCCGCTGACCTTGATGTCGTCCAAGAACGGCGTCGTGCGCATGGCCGTGCCGACGCGCTTCATGCGCGACTGGGTGACGGGCAACTACGCCGACCGCATCCGGGCGCTCTGGTGCAGCGAGGACCGGCGGGTCACGACCGTCGAGATCGTGGTCCGTCCGGCCGAGCGGCCGAGCCCGAAGCGCGCGGCCGAGCTCTCCGGCGCGCCGCCGGTGGCCAAGGCCACGCCGCGCCCGAGCGATGCCGGCCTCTACGCCAGCACGCCCGAGGCCGCGCCGCGGGAGATCTCGGCACCGCTGGATCCGCGCTTCACCTTCGAGAACTTCGTGGTCGGCAAGCCGAACGAGCTCGCCTATGCCGCGGCGCGCCGGGTCGCCGAAGCCGAGACCGTGCCCTTCAACCCGCTGTTCCTCTACGGCGGCGTGGGCCTCGGCAAGACCCATCTCATGAACGCCATCGCCTGGCACATCACCAAGTCGCGGCCGGAGCGGCGGATCATCTATCTCTCGGCCGAGAAGTTCATGTACCAGTTCGTCCGCGCGCTGCGGACAAAGGACACCATGGCCTTCAAGGAGCAGTTCCGCTCGGTCGACGTCCTGATGATCGACGACGTCCAGTTCATCGGCGGGCGCGAGGCGACCCAGGAAGAGTTCTTCCACACCTTCAACGCCCTGGTCGACCGCAACCGCCAGGTCGTGATCTCCGCCGACAAGAGCCCCTCCGACCTCGAAGGCGTCGAGGAACGCATGCGCTCGCGCCTCGGTTGGGGCCTGGTCGCGGATATCCACCCGACGACCTACGAGCTGCGACTCGGGATCCTGCAGTCCAAGGCCGAGCAGCTCGGCGCCGGCATCCCCGGAAAGGTGCTGGAGTTCCTGGCCCACAAGATTCCCTCCAACGTGCGCGAGCTGGAGGGCGCGCTGAACCGCATCGTCGCCCACGCGACGCTGGTCGGCCGGCCGGTCAGCCTGGAGGCGACCCAGGAGGTGCTGCACGACCTGCTGCGCGCCAACGACCGCCGGGTCACCATCGACGAGATCCAGAAGCTGGACGCCGAGCACTACAACATCCGCCTGGCCGAGATGCACTCGGCGCGCCGCGCCCGGGCCGTGGCCCGTCCGCGCCAGGTCGCGATGTACCTGGCGAAGCAGCTGACCTCGCGCTCCCTGCCCGAGATCGGCCGCAAGTTCGGTGGCCGGGACCACACCACGGTGATGCACGCCGTGCGCAAGGTCGAGGAGCTGAAGACCATCGATTCCAGCTTCGCCGACGACGTCGAGCTGCTGCGCCGGATGCTGGAGAGCTAGGCCCGGCCCAGGCCTCGCCTCGGGCCGGTTTTGCGGGCCGATTCAAGGCCTTGAGAAGCCCTTGCGGACTCGGGCTAAACCGCCATTAAAGCTTACTTTTACCGGCGCGGCCGGGTATACTGCGCGACCCGGTTCGAGGGCCTCGATTCGAGGCCGCTCCGGGGCCGGGCGCGGTCCGAATCTGGGGCCGAAATCTCCACCAGCAGGGTAGGACTGCGTGGACCGCGCAAGGGCTGAGATCACGCTGAGTTTGGGCATTATTCCAGGGCATCATGAAGCTGACCATTGAACGCGCCGCGCTGCTCCGGTCCTTGGGCCACGTGCAGAGTGTCGTCGAGCGCCGCAACACCATTCCGATACTGGCCAACGTCCTGATCGAGGCGGAGGGCGGCAAGCTGCGCCTCACCGCGACCGACATGGACCTCAACATCGTCGACGAGGTGGCGGCCGAGGTCGGCGAGTCCGGCGCGACCACCGCGCCGGCGCACACGCTCTACGACATCGTCCGCAAGCTGCCGGACGGCGCGCAGGTGGAGCTGGCGGCCAGCGGCGACAGCGGCCGCATGGTTCTGCGCTCCGGCCGCTCGGAGTTCACCCTCTCGACCCTGCCGAAGGAGGACTTCCCGGCCATGGGCAGCGGCGACCTGCCGCAGAGCTTCCAGCTGAAGGCCGGCGCGCTGCGCGACATCATCGACCGAACGCGCTTCGCGATCTCGACCGAGGAGACCCGCTACTACCTGAACGGGATCTACCTCCACGCCGCGGACGCCGAGGGCACCGAGGTGCTGCGCGCGGTGGCCACCGACGGTCATCGCCTGGCGCGCTTCCAGATGGCGCTGCCCGAGGGCGCGGCCGGCATGCCGGCGGCGATCATTCCGCGCAAGACGGTCAACGAGGTGCGCAAGCTGATCGACGAGACCGAGGAGCCGGTCACCCTGTCGCTCTCCGACACCCGGATCGAGTTCGCCTTCGACGCGACCCTGCTGACCTCAAAGCTGATCGACGGCACCTTCCCCGACTATCAGCGGGTGATCCCCGCCGGCAACGACAAGATGATGGAGGTCCGCTGCAAGGACTTCGCCGAGGCGGTCGACCGGGTCTCGACGATCTCCAGCGAGAAGAGCCGCGCGGTGAAGCTCTCGGTGCACAGCGGCAGCCTGACGCTCTCGGCCAACAGCCCCGAGAACGGCACCGCGGTCGAGGAGCTGGAGGTCGACTACGGCGGCCAGGACCTGGAGATCGGATTCAACTCGCGCTACCTGCTGGACATCGCCCAGCAGATCGAAGGCGAGGGTGCCGAGTTCGCCATGGCCGACGCCTCGTCGCCCACCATCGTGCGCGACGCCGCCGACGGCAACGCGCTCTACGTGCTCATGCCGATGCGGGTTTGAGCGGCGCGTCCTTCGGACCTGCGGACTTGGTGAGCCCCGCCACAGCGAGCAATGGAGCCTGGAACGGCTCGGCGGAAGCGCCCGCCGGCGTTCCGGCCGTCTGGCTGGCCCGTATCGCGCTCAGCAATTTCCGCAGCTATGCGGCGGCGGAGCTGCAGACCGACGGCCGCCCGGTCGTGCTGACCGGGGCCAATGGCGCCGGCAAGACCAACCTGCTGGAGGCGATCTCCTATCTGGTGCCCGGCCGCGGCCTGCGCGGCGCCCGCCTGTCCGAGGTCGACCGCCAGCCGCCCGAGCCCGAAGCTCAGAGCGAAGCCCCGCCCGGTTCCACCTCCAGCTCCTGGGCGGTCTCCGCCGAGGTGATGACGCCGGAGGGCCCGCGCCAGCTCGGCACCGGCCGCGATCCGGCGGCGACCGGGCGGGAACGCCGCCTGGTCAAGGTCGACGGCAGCCTGGTCTCCAGCCAGCAGGCGCTGGGCGACGTCCTGGGCGCGGTCTGGCTGACCCCGCAGATGGACCGCCTGTTCCTGGAAGGCGCCCCCGGGCGCCGGCGCTTCCTCGACCGCCTGGTTCTGACCTTCGATCCGGCCCACGCCGGGCGGATCACCGCCTACGAGCACGCCCTGCGGGAGCGGGCGCGGATCCTGCGCGGCGACGGCGGCCCGGCGGACCCGGCCTGGCTGGCGGCCCTGGAGGAGACCATGGCCGAGCGCGGGATCGCCGTCGCGGCCGCCCGCCGGGATCTGGTCGGCCGCCTGGCCGCGGCCTGCGCCGAGGCCGAAGGCGCCTTCCCGCGGGCCGGGCTCGGCCTGGCCGGCGACGTCGAGGCCTGGCTGGCCGAGGGGCCGGCGCTGGAGGCCGAGGACCGCTTCAAGGCCGCCCTCGCGGCCAGCCGCCGCCAGGACGCCGACAACGGCGGCGCCGCGCTCGGGCCGCACCGCAGCGACCTGGCGGTCCGGCACCTGGCGCGCCGGATGCCGGCGGCGCAGTGCTCGACCGGCGAGCAGAAGGCGCTGCTGATCTCGATCGTCCTCGCCCACGCGCGCCTGGTCGGCCTCGAGCGCGGCCAGGCGCCGCTGCTGCTGCTGGACGAGATCGTCGCCCACCTGGACGCCCAGCGGCGGGCGGCGCTCTTCGAGGCGCTGCTGTCCCTGGGGGCGCAGGCCTGGATGACCGGAACCGACAGCAGCCTCTTCGAAGACATCGGCACCGCGGCGCTCTTCGTGACCGTCCGGGACTCCCGCCTGACGCCCTAGGGCGCCGGCGGCGCCGACCCGCAACGACAGAAACCAGCGTGATGCTCTCATGACCGACGAAACACGATCCAACAAGGCCGACAACGGCGACTACGGCGCGGAGTCGATCAAGGTCCTGCGCGGCCTGGAGGCGGTGCGCAAGCGTCCGGGCATGTACATCGGCGACACCGACGACGGCACCGGCCTGCACCACATGGTCTACGAGGTCGTCGACAACGCGATCGACGAGGCCCTGGCCGGCTATTGCGACGCGGTCGAGATCGTCCTCAACGGCGACGGCTCGGTCACGGTGCGCGACAACGGCCGCGGCATCCCGGTCGACATCCATCCGGAGGAAGGCGTCTCGGCGGCCGAGGTCATCATGACCCAGCTCCACGCCGGCGGTAAGTTCGACCAGAACTCCTACAAGGTCTCCGGCGGCCTGCACGGGGTCGGCGTCTCGGTGGTCAACGCGCTGTCGAAGTCGCTGGAGCTGCGGATCTGGCGCGACGGCCGCGAGCACGCCATGCGCTTCATCGACGGCGAGGCCGAGGCCCCGCTGGCGGTCGGCGAGGAGGCGCCCGAGCGCAGCGGCACCGAGATCACCTTCCTGCCCTCCGAGGCGATCTTCACCAACACCGAGTTCGACTTCGACACCCTGGAGCACCGCCTGCGCGAGCTCGCCTTCCTGAACTCCGGCGTGAAGATCCGCCTGGTCGACGACCGCCACGCCGAGGAGAAGGCGGTCGACCTGCACTACGAGGGCGGCCTCAGGGCCTTCGTCCAGTACCTGGACCGGACCAAGACCTCGCTGATCGAGGAGCCCATCACCTTCGCCCTGGAGCGCGACGGGATGGGCGTCGAGGTCGCGCTGCAGTGGACCGACAGCTATCACGAGACCACGCTCTGCTTCACCAACAACATCCCGCAGCGCGACGGCGGTACCCACCTGGCCGGCTTCCGCGGGGCGCTGACCCGGCAGATCAACGCCTATGCGACCGAGTCCGGGCTGGCCAAGAAGGAGAAGGTGACGCTCAGCGGCGACGACGCCCGCGAGGGCCTGACCTGCGTGCTGTCGGTGAAGCTGCCGGACCCGAAGTTCTCCAGCCAGACCAAGGACAAGCTGGTGTCCTCCGAGGTCCGCCCCGTGGTCGAGAGCGTGGTCAACGAGCGCCTCGGCCAGTACTTCGAGGAGCACCCCAACGAGGCCAAGCGCATCGTCGCCAAGGTGGTCGAGGCGGCGGCCGCCCGCGAGGCGGCGCGCAAGGCGCGCGAGCTGACCCGGCGCAAGGGCGTGCTCGACGTCTCGAACCTGCCGGGCAAGCTCGCCGACTGCCAGGAGCGCGACCCCGGGCGGGCCGAGATCTTCATCGTCGAGGGCGATTCCGCCGGCGGCTCGGCCAAGATGGCCCGCGACCGCAAGACCCAGGCGATCCTGCCGATCCGCGGCAAGATCCTGAACGTCGAGCGGGCGCGCTTCGACAAGATGCTCAGCAGCCAGGAGATCGGCACCCTGATCACCGCGCTGGGCACCGGGATCGGCAAGGAAGAGTTCAACATCGAGAAGATCCGCTACCACAAGATCATCATCATGACCGACGCCGACGTCGACGGCAGTCACATCCGCACCCTGCTGCTGACCTTCTTCTTCCGGCAGATGCCCGAGATCATCGAGCGCGGCTATCTCTACATCGCCCAGCCGCCGCTCTACCGCGCCAAGAAGTCGGACTCCCTGCGCTATCTGAAGGACGACCGCGAGCTCGAGACCTTCCTGATCGAGAGCGGCGTGCGCGATGCCGTGCTGCTGGGCCCGGAGGGCGCCCAGACCGCCGCCGGGGCGCTGACCCAGCTGGTCGAGCACGCGGTCCGGGCGCGGCACCTCATGGCCAACCTGGTCAACAAGGTCGGCAATCGGGACGTGGTCGAGCAGGCGGCCATCGCCGGCGCCCTCAACCCGGAGCTGATCTCCGACGCCGAGCGGGCCGCCCAGGCGGCGGACTACATCGCCCGCCGCCTCGACGCCCTGGCGCCCGAGCACGAGCGCGGCTGGATCGGCGAGGCGGCGCCCGACGGCGGCCTGGCCTTCCGGCGCACCCTGCGCGGCTTCACCGAGCGCCGGGTCATCGATGGCATCCTGATCCGCAGCTCCGAGGCGCGGCGCCTGGACGAGATGGCGGAGGAGCTGCAGGAGGCCTATCAGGTCCACAGCGAATTGCAGGCCAAGGACAAGACCTTCCGCATCACCGGGCCCAGCAGCCTGGTCGACGCGGTCTTCGAGCTGGGCCGCAAGGGCATCACGATTTCGCGATACAAGGGCCTGGGCGAGATGAACCCGGAGCAGCTCTGGGAGACGACCCTGGACCCCAACATCCGCTCCCTGCTCCAGGTCCGGGTCAAGCAGGTCGACGAGGCCAAGGACATTTTTGCAACACTGATGGGGGATGTTGTGGAGCCGCGGCGCGAATTCATTCAGACACACGCCCTCGAAGTTGCCAATCTGGACGTGTGAAGCGCGGCGCTGCGGCGGGTCGGAACGGCTTGGCCACAGCTCTGCCACATTGCTGCCCATTCTTGGACGCGCTGCAGGCCCATCTTGAAAGCTGCGGTTCAGACCCAAGATGGGGCCTAGAGCCTGACCACGCCGCACCCGAAGCGCGTGGACCAGCTTCTAGCTTGTTGGAATAGATCGATATTCACGGACCGGATCGGCGAGAGCCGATCCCGATCCAAGGGCGCAGAGCGGCAGAACGAAGGGGGGCAACTTGGCAGGGACCAAGCGGAAACGGCCAAGCATGCAACTTCGCGGTGACAGCAGGCCCAGTTGGGAGCGCCGGCGACGGGCGCCGAAGCGGAAGCGGAGCTTCGGCCGCTGGCTGCTGGTCTGGACCGGCGTGCTCGCCGTCTGGGGCGTGGTGGCGCTCGGTGGCCTGGTCGCCTACTACGCCTACGACCTGCCGGATGTGGCCCAGATCGCCGCCGCCAACCGGGCGCCCAGCGTGACCCTGCTCGCGGCCGACGGCTCGGTCCTCGCCAACTACGGCGAGCTCTACGGCGAGGCGGTCGACGTCGGCGACCTGCCCCCGCACGTGCCGCAGGCGGTGATCGCGGTCGAGGACCGGCGCTTCTACAGCCACGGCGGGGTCGACGTCTTCGGCCTGGGGCGGGCGGTGGTCGCCAACGTCCGGGCGGGCCGCATCGTCCAGGGCGGCTCGACCATCACCCAGCAGCTGGCCAAGAACCTCTTCCTCAAGCCGGACCGCACGCTGCGCCGCAAGGTGCGCGAGGTCCTGCTCGCCCTCTGGCTGGAGCGGAAGTTCACCAAGGATCAGATCCTGACGCTCTACCTGAACCGGGTCTACTTCGGCGCCGGCACCTATGGGGTCGACGCGGCGGCGCGGCGCTACTTCGGCAAGCCGGCGAAGGAGATGACCCTCTACGAGGGCGCGGTCCTGGCCGGCCTGCTGAAGGCGCCCTCGCGCTACAACCCGACCCGCAACCTGGACGCCGCCGAAGGCCGGGCGCAGCTGGTCCTGCAGGCGATGGTCGAGACCGGCTTCATCGGCGAGGCCGACGCCATCGCCGCGCTGACCAAGAAGACCAACCTGGCCGCCATCGCCGGCTCCGGCACCCGCTACTTCGCCGACTGGATCCTCAACGAGGTGCGCAGCTACGTCGGCTACAGCGACCGCGACCTGATCGTCCAGACGACCCTCGACCTGCCGGTGCAGAAGGCCGCCCAGGAGGAGGTCGGCAAGGCCCTGCAAGAGGAGGGCGAGGCCAGCCAGGCCGGACAGGCGGCCATGGTCGTGATGGCCCCCGACGGCTCGGTGCGTGCCATGGTCGGCGGCCGGGACTACGGCGAGAGCCAGTTCAACCGGGCCACCCAGGCGCTGCGCCAGCCGGGTTCGGCCTTCAAGCTCTTCGTCTACCTGGCCAGCTTCGAGAGCGGGCTCTATCCCGACCGCCGCTTCGTCGACGCGCCGATCCAGGTCGGCCGCTGGTCGCCCAAGAACTACGCCGACCGCTACTACGGCGAGGTCACCATGCGCGAGGCCTTCGCGCGCTCGCTCAACTCGGTCGCCGTCCGGGTGTCGGAGGCGACCAGTCCGGGGACCGTCGCCGACGCCGCGCGCCGCCTCGGCATCACCAGCGACCTCGATCTCCAGCCCAGCCTGGCCCTGGGGACCTCGGAGGTCTCGCTGCTCGAGCTGACCACCGCCTACGCGGTCTTCGCCAACCGGGGCTTCGGCGTCTGGCCGCACGGCATCAAGGAGATCCGCGACTCCTCCGGTCACGTCGTCTATCGGCGGGTCAGCAGCGGCGCGGGCCAGCTGGTGCGCGCCCGCCAGGTCGACCAGATGAACGACCTGCTGCGGGCGACGGTCGAATGGGGCACCGGCAAGGGCGCCAAGTTCGAATGGCCGGCGGCCGGCAAGACCGGCACCAGCCAGAGCTTCCGCGATGCCTGGTTCGTCGGCTTCACCGCCTCCATGATCGCCGGCGTCTGGGTCGGCAACGACGACGGGACGCCGATGAAGGGCGTCACCGGCGGCGGCCTGCCGGCCAAGCTCTGGGGCCGGGTCATGCGCCGCGCCCTCCAGGGCGAGAAGCCCGAGCCCCTGCCCATCGACAACATCGCCCAGGCCCGGGGACCGGATCCTTCGGGCGGCAACTTCATCAAGCGGGTGCTCAGTGACCTCGTGGGAAGCCCGGCCGAGGCGCCGAGCGCGGAGCCCGCGCGCGTCGAGCCGGTCGAGCGCCGGAGGTTCTTCGGGCGCGACGACTGACCGCCGCGCAAGCAAACCCGGTCAAATGAGTCAGCATCAGCGCTCCTTGGTATAAGCTCGGGGTCCCCGAATCGAGCCGACGAGGTGCGCCCATGGCGCAAGACGATGGACCCTGGATGCCTGCCGCCGCCTTCGGGCGCTCGCTGAAAGGCTTCGGCGTCAACCTGCTGGTCCGCGACGTGGACCGCAGCGTCGACTTCCTGCGCAGCATCCTGAGCATCGAGCCGCTCTACGCCGACCGCGACTTCGCCGCCTACCGGCGTGGCGAGGTCCACTGGATGCTGCACGCCGACGGCACTTACAGGGAGCATCCCCTGCTGGCGCTGACCGGCGACGGCGCACTGCGCGGCGCCGGGGCCGAACTGCAGCTCTACGATCTGGACCCGGACGCCGCCGAGGCGCGAGCCCGGGCCGCCGGGTTCACGGTCCTCGCCCCCTGCCGCGACAAGCCCCACGGCCTGCGCGAGTGCTACATCGCCGATCCCGACGGCTACGTCTGGGTGCCGAGCCGGCCGCTGGAGCCCTGAGCCGCCGGCGACTCAGTCGTCGGCCGGCAGGTCGTAGGGGGTGTCGAGGCTGTCCAGGCCGGCGAGCATGCCGTCCTTCTTCTGCAGCAGCAGCCGCTCCTGGTCGCGGTGCCGGAACTGCTGGACGATGCGGTCGACCGTGTCGGCCTTGCAGCCCAGGCGCCGGATGCCTTCGGCGGCCAGCAGCACGCTCGACTCGAAGGTTTCGCGCACGAAGAAGTCGACCCCCAGGTCGAGCAGCTCCATCACGTGGACCCGGTCGAAGGCGCGGGCCAGGACCAGGGCGTTGGGGCAGCGGTCGCGCAGCATCCGTGCCGCCGCGGTGCAGGCGGCGCGGTCGTTGACGCAGATGAAGATCGCCCGCGAGCTGGCCGCCCCGGCGGCCTCCAGGACGTCCAGCCGGGTCACGTCGCCGAAGTAGACCTTGACCCCGAAGTCCCGGGCGATGCGGATCCGCTCCGGATCGCGGTCGATGGCGGTCACCGAATAGTCGCTGGCGCGCAGGATCTGGGCGACGATCTGGCCGACCCGGCCGTAGCCGACCACCAGCACCTCGCCGCCGTCGGCGGCCGAGGCCGGCTCGAGGTCCTCGGTGCCGGTCCTGGCCAGCGCCTTGACCAGGGCCTCGTGGGCGAGGCCGAGCAGCGGCGTCAGGGCCATGGAGATGATCACCGCCGCGGTCAGGAGCTGGGCCAGGTCCGAGGCCATCACCCGCTCGGCGACGGCGACCGTGAACAGGACGAAGGCGAACTCGCCGCCCTGCGACAGGGTCACGGCGCTGCGCTGGGCGTCCAGGTTCGCGGCCCCGAAGAGCCGGGTCAGGCCGTAGATCAGGACCACCTTGACCGCGACCAGGCCGGCGACGACCCCGGCGATGATCGCGAGGTTCTCCAGCACGAAGCGCCAGTCGACCGACATGCCGACGGCGATGAAGAACAGGCCGAGGAACAGGCCGCGGAAGGGATCGATATCCGCCTCGAGCTGGTGCCGGTATTCGGATTCGGCCAGCAGCACGCCGGCCAGGAAGGCGCCCAGCGCCATCGACAGGCCGGCCCAGGCCATGATCAGCGCGGCCCCGGCGACCAGCAGCAGGGCCGAGGCGGTGAAGAGCTCGCTGGCGCGGGTCAGGGCGATGATCCGGAAGAAGGGGTTCAGCAGGTAGTGGCCGACCAGCAGGACCCCGGCGATGGCGCCGACCGCCTTGCCCGCCCCCAGCCAGTCGAAGCCGGCGGCCGCCTCCTGGGCCGGCGCCAGGATCGGGATCAGGGCCAGCAGCGGCACGATGGCGAGGTCCTGGAACAGCAGGATGGCGAAGGAGAGGTTGCCGTAGCGGCTGTTCATCGCGCCGCGCTCGTCGAGGATCTGCAGGGCGAAGGCGGTCGAGGACAGGGCCAGGGCGTAGCCGGCGACCAGGGCCGGGCCGAGCGGCAGGCCGGCCAGCAGGCCGAGGCCGGCCAGCGCGGCGCCGGTGACGACGACCTGGGCCAGGCCCAGGCCGAAGATCTCGCGCCGCATGGCCCAGAGCCGCTGCGGCTTGAGCTCCAGGCCGATGACGAAGAGCAGCAGCACGACGCCGAACTCGGCGAAATGCAGGACCGATTCGGGATCGTCGACCACGCCCAGAAGCGACGGCCCGATCACCGCGCCGGCCGCCAGGTAGCCGAGCACCGAGCCCAGGCGCAGGCGTTTGAAGAGGGGTACGGTCAGGACCGCCGCGCCGAGGTAGATGGTGGCGTCGATCAGGAACCCGCCGCTTTCCGGTGCCGCCACCCCGTGACCTCCCAACGCGTCCGGCGCAGGTCCCGGTCAGACGCCTTGGCGTCCGGCCAGATCCAACGTCCTAGCCGTAGCGCATCAGGTCGTTGCCGTTCTTGGCCAGCCAGCGCCGCGCCGCCGGGGCGTCCGGGCAAAGTTGCTCCACGATGCGCCAGAAGCGGCGGCTGTGGTCCATGTGGACCAGGTGCGCCACCTCATGGGCTACAACGTAGTCGAGGATCGCTTCCGGGGCCAGGACCAGGCGCCAGTTGAAGCGCAGGCGGCCGTCGGAGGAGCAGCTGCCCCAGCGGCTCTTCATCTCCCGCACCGTGATCCGGCCGGGCCTGCGCTCGATGATCGCGGCCAGGTCGTGCGCCCGTGGCGCGATGGCCTCGCGCGCCTCGCGCTTGAGGAAGTCGCCGACCCGGCGCGCCAGGTGCTCGGGCCGGCCCGAGACGAAGACGTGGTCGTCCTGGCGCCAGACGCCGCCCCGTCCCTTCGGGATGTGTCGGATCACGTGCGCGCGGCCGAGGACCGGAATCCGCGCCCCGGGGGCGAAGGGAATCCGCGGCGGCAGGCTGGCGAGCTGGGACTCCAGCCAGTCGGCGTGCTTGGTGGCGAAGCGCAGCCCGGCCTTGACCGAGACCCCGGGCGGCAGGGTCAGCCGGACCCCGCCCTTGGCGCCGTCGATCACCAGGGCGATATGCCGGGCGCGCGGATGGACGCGGACGGCGAGGGGCACCTCGCGCGCACCGACCCACAATATGTTGGGCTTGTCTCCATCCAACGGCATGCATTTTGTATAGCCACTGTGGAATCCAGCGGCAAGTGTCAGCTTTGTCGCCTTTCTAGGACGGCCCTTCTAGGACGGGGCATCCGCCTGCCGCGCCAGTTCCGCGAGCGCCGCGCCGTCGAGCTCCAGGATCCGCGCGTCCTCGTCCCGGGCGCCGAGGGCCGCGTAGAAGTCCCGCGCGCTGCGATTGGCCGAGGTCACGCCCCACCACAGGCTGACAAAGTCCGAGGCCACGGCCTCGGCCGCGACCGCGGCCAGCAGACGGCGGCCGAGGCCCCGGCCCCGCAGCTCCGGCTCGACGAAGAGATCGACCAGCCAGAGGCCCCAGCCCGGACGATCGGAGTTGTACTGCGGGTGATAGAGCGCGTAGCCGACGACCCGCTCGCCATGCGCAGCGACCAGGAGGGAGAAGGTCAGGGGACCGTCGAAGCCGTCCCGCAGCACGCTCGCCTCGGTGAAGGTCTCGGGCAGGCCGTGCTGCAGGTTCAGCTTGTTGCCCAGCAGGGCGACCGCGGCGGCGTCTTCGCGGCGCGCCGGGCGGATGCGGAACTCTGGCGACGAGGTCTCCATGGCGGCGCGCAGTCTACGACGACCGCCGCGTCCCGCAAGTCTGCCGCGGCCTCACAGGATCCGATCGTCGCCGTGTCGCTGCAGGTAGGCCGCGTAGCGCCGGGTGATCTCGACCATGTCGAGGCCGCTGTCGGGCAGGCGGGCGACGCCGAAGCAGGTGCCCGAGAAGTCCAGGTCCTTCTGGACCGCCCAGATCGCGTCGTGCTGGCCCGGCGGCAGGATCTTGGCCGGATCGCCGACCGCGACCCAGCCGATCGGCACCACGGCGCCTTCGGGCAGGCGGCTGTTGACGTGCAGCGTGCCGTTGATGCGGACGGCGGCGCCGGCCTCGACCCGGGCGCCGTTGAAGACCGAGCTGCGGGTCGCCAGGAAGGCGCGCTCGGCGACGCTGCAGCCGGTGAGGTAGGCGCCGGGCCCGACCAGGACGTGGTCGCCGATCCGGGTGGGGTGGCGCCGGCTGGCGCGGATCACGGCGTTCTCCATGATCACGCAGTTCGCGCCGATCTCGATCGGGCCGCCCTCGGCGGTGATCACGGCGCCGAAGCCGACGCAGCTGCCCGGGCCCAGGCGCACCTCGCCGCTGAGGACGGCGGTCGGCGCGACCTGGGCCGTGGCGTGGACCTCGGGGGCCTTGCCCTGGTGCTCGATCTTCAT
>JANQGU010000309.1 GCA_028282935.1 Kiloniellales bacterium | reverse complement strand
ACGACCGCGGGCTCGAGGCCGTCCGGCCGACGAGGCCGGCCCCGAGGGCGAGGATCATCTCCTCGACGGCGCGCTCGCGGCCGGCGAGGGCGTAGGCCTCGCCCCAGGCTTCGATCCCGGCCTCCGTCTTGATCTTGACCAGGAGGAAGGGTTTCACCCTCGCCGCCCCGTCGGGACTGTCGACGGCGTCGAGCAGATAGGTCTTGATGGCGGCGATCTTCATGCGTCCCTCGGCGGACAGGACCGCCGCCAGTTCTTGGTCCCGGACTTGGCGCTTATTGCCAGGCCTGGGTCTGCTTCTCCGACATCAGGGTGCGCCGGACCTCGGGCCAGTACTTCTGGGAGCTGGTCACCTTGGCCGGGTTCTCCTCCAGGCCGCCGGCGGCGCCGGGGTCGTAGCTCAGGTAGAGCTTGCCGCCGATGATCCGCCAGGCCCTGGGATCGATGTTGGTGGTGATGGTCCCGAAGGACACGCCGTCGGCGCAATAGCCGCCGTACTGCGGCGCGTACTTCACCGGCTCGGCGGCGAAGAGGTCGCGGTGCTCGGCGCTGGCGAAGTGCCAGGTCGCGCCCAGCCAGCGATAGGCGTAGTCCGGCGAGCCCTTCTGCGCCCGGTGCTCGGTGAAGTAGGCCACGGGATCGTAGCCCTTGATGGCAACGTTGCCGAAGTAGCCGGTGTTGATGAAGGCGTCGCCCTTGGCGTCCCCGCTCTTGGCGTCCCCACTCTTGGCGTCTTGGGCCGCGCCCGGCTGGGCGAGGAGGGTCAGGGCCGCGAAGGCGGCCAGGGCCGCCAGCCCCGCCTTGCGGGTGGTCTCAAAGGTGGTCATCGTTCGATCTCCCCTTGCCGGCACCGCTTGCCGCGGCGTGCCGGCCGTCGCTACCGTGCTTCCGTTACTGCCGCTTGCTGCATTCCTGGTGCAGCCAGTCGCCGACCAGGTCGGCCGGCTGGCAGGTCGCCCCGGCCTTCATCAGCAGGTCGGCGGCCTCCCAGTACTCCCGCCAGCCGGCCTGGGTCAGGGGCGTGTAGCCGTTCCTTTCCTTGGCCTCGATGTTCGCGCCCGCGTCAAGCAGCAGGGCGACCACCTCGGCGTGGCCCTCTTCGGCCGCGGCGTGCAGCGGCGACATCTGGTAGAAGTTCTTCGACTCGTTGACCGCGCCACCGCGCGCGATCAACAGCCGCACGACCTCGGCATGGCCGCCGTAGGCCGCGGCGTGAAGTGCAGTCAGGCCTCCGGTGTTGCTGGCGTGGAGGTCCGCGCCGGCATCCAGCAGCAGCCTTACGACCTCGACCTGTCCGGCCAGGGCCGCGATCAGCAGCGGCGGTTCGCCGCTGGCATCGGTTTCTTCGAGTTGGGCGCCCCGTTCCACGGCACGCTTGGCCGCGTCGGCGTCGCCCTTCCGGGCCGCCTCGTGCAGAGGTCCGGCCTGAGCGGTCGCGATGGCGAAAAGCACCGCGACCATGGTGGTCCACAGGTGCCGCATGTCTCTAACTCCCCCGTTAACCCAGCCGTAATCCCGAACGCGACGAATCTCAAGTGAAATTTCTCACACCTTGGGACCGCCATCCCAAAGCCGGCCGCTCGAAGATCCCCTTAGGTCGCCAGTCCCAGGTTGCTGAGGAAATCGTTGGTGAAGACCTTGCGAACCTCGGCGTTCTCCAGCAGGGCCTCGCGGGCGCCGATCCATTGGTCGACCGTGGCGTCGCCGTAGCGCTGGCGGACCCTTGCCGGGGTCAGGTGCGCGTTGAACTTGCCCCAGTGCATGGTGAAGGGGATGCCGGCGGCGTCGAGCTTCTCCCAGACCTTCTTCAGGTAGTCCTGGACGCTCGGCAGGTTCAGGCCGTCGATCTCGAAGACCGCGGTGGGATCGAAGCGGGTGAAGCCGAGCAGCGCGTCGGTGGCCTTCACGAAGCGGTGCGAGATGATCACCGGCAGGACGTCGCCCTCGTCCTTGTAGACCTTGAAGGCGATCTCCTGGGCCTCGACCGCGCGGTCGGCCGGCATGCCCATGGCGCAGGCCAGGGTCTTGCCCAGGACCTTCTCGCCGCGGAAGAGGTCGCGGATGATCGCCTTCTTGACGTAGGGTGCGAACTCGTCGCGCACCTGGTCGTTGAGGATCGGCACCACGAGCTGGTCGAGCGGCGAGGGGATCATGTCGAAGAGCGCGCCCATGACGTCGAGCCCCGAGGCGCCCATGCCCGACTCGCCGCCGTCCCAGATCGGCGGATCGTAGGCCTCGGTCCAGGGCTCCTCGTACATCACCAGGGCGATGGCCTCGTCGGGCGGCGTGCCTTCGTTGGGATTGAAGAAGACCTCCAGGTGATAGGGCGTGTCCGTCGGCACGCCGGCCGCCTCCGGCGGCAGCGGCAGCAGCGTCGGGTCGGCGTTGGCAAGCGCCGTCTTCAGGGTGTCGTCGTAGGGCACCCTGAAACGCACGGCGTTGAGGATGAAGAGCTCCCGCGCCTCGATCATCAGGCCGTGGATCACCCCGAAGGAGCCGAAGCTGATCAGCGCCGCGTTGAACAGCGTGTCGTCCTGGATGAAGTCGGCGCCCAGCATCTGGGCGAAGCCCGGCTTCATCACCGGCCTCGACTGCCGCTCCAGGTAGACGTGCTTGTTGGGGCCGACCACCAGGTGCAGGCCGACGACCATCTCCGCCAGCCCGCCGAAGCGGTAGGCGCCGCCGTGGGTTCCGGTCGACAGCGCGCCGGCGATGGTCTGCCCGTTGTTCGAGCCCGAGGCCTTCAGCGACAGGCGGTCGGCGAAGAGCAGGTTGTTCAGTGCCGAGATCGAGTTGCCGCTTTCCACGAAGCGCAGCTTCGCGGCGTCGCCGTCGTAGGCCGGATCGGTCTGGTTCGACGAGAAGGTGAAGGCCAGGCGCAGGGCCTTGGTGTCGATCAGGCGGCCGTCGGTGACCGCGACCGGGCTGAGCGACCAGAGGCTGCCGCGGGCGCGCAGGGACTTCCCGTCGTCGACGCAGTCCTTGATGATCGCCTGCAGCTCCTTGGTCGCGGCGTTGTAGGTGTCGAGCATCGATTGGCCGCCCTGGTCGATGCGGAAGGCGTACTCGCCGTCGAGGGTCTGCTCGAAGGACTGGTGCCGGCCGGTTTCCTTGGGCCGCGGCCGGAAGAAGCGACGTTCGTTCGGCATGGGTTTGGTCCTTTCCTGTGCGGGGCGGCGCTACTGGGCGGGCGCGGGATCCGGGAACTGCCCGGAGCGGGGCGGCGGCGCCTTGCAGCGGAAGCGGAGGTCCAGCGGCGACCAGATCCCGAAGGTCAGGACGCTGGCCAGGTCGTAGGCGTAGTTGCGGCCGACGAAGACGTCGTTGATGCCTTGGCCCTGGCACTCCGCCGCCAGCACCTGCGGATCCATGATGTTGCCCCAGAAGTAGGCATGCATGGTCTTGGACACGTAGGCTTCGTCCTGTCCCTCGAGCTGTATCGGGTCCGAGTCCGGGATCGTGATCTGATACTGCGCGCAGGACGCCAGGCCGAGCAGGCCGGCAAGCAGCGCGGCGCGCAGGCAGAGGCCTCTACGGACGGCGGTGGTGTCGTCATGCATCTTCGCTCTCCGGGTCTGGGCGCCCCGAGGCTCCGGCGGCGCGCTGCGGTTTCGGCTTCTTTCGAAGGACATCGGTCCGGCGTGGTTGCCTGATCCGGAAATGCTATCACCCCGGCACCGGAGTCGTCTCGCGGGCGCCGTTGCGGACAGCCAGGGCCTTGAACTTGCCCCCTGCGCCGCGGTCCGGATGTGGCATTTGCTACACCGCGCCCGGGAAGCAGAGGCGGGAAAGGCCTTGGATCAGAGGTGTTCGGTCTTGGGGAAGCTCTGAAGCGCCGCAGCGCGCCGCGTTCAGCGGGCGGCCTTCTGCCCGCCGGCGATCACCTTGAGCGATCTCGGTAACTGCAGGGTGCGGCTCTCCGGAAAGCGGACCCGCACCGTCGTGCCGACGCCGACCTCGCTCTCCAGCGATAACCTGCCGCCGTGCAGCTCGACCAGCGCCTTGACCAGGGGCAGGCCGAGGCCGGTGCCCTCGAAGCGGCGGCTGTGCCGGCCGTCGATCTGCTCGAAGCGGGCCAGGGCCTTCGGAATGTCGTCGGCTGCGATGCCGATGCCGCTGTCGGCGATCTCCAGCAGGTAGGCGCCCTCGCGGTCGAGCCGGGCGGAGATCTCGATCCGCCCGCCCGGCGGCGTGAACTTGACCGCGTTGGATAGAAGGTTGGTCAGGATCTGCTTCAGCATCCGCGGGTCGGCATAGAGCGCCGGCAGCGGCGCGGCGGGCAGCTTGGCGGTCATCTCCAGCTCGCCGCTCATCGCCCGCGGCGCCATCAGCCGCTGGCAATTGGCGAGGATCGCATGCAGGTCGATCTCGGTCTCGTTGAGGCGGGCGTTGCCGGCCTCGATCTTCGACAGGTCGAGGATGTCGTTGATCAGGTTCAGCAGATGCTGGCCGGAGCTGTGGATGTCCTTGACGTAGTCCTCGGCCTGGACCGGATCCTTCGGACGCAGGCGCTCGTCCAGCAGGATCTCGGCGAAGCCGATGATCGCGCTCAGCGGCGTGCGCAGCTCGTGGCTCATGTTGGCCAGGAACTCGGACTTGGCGCGGTTGGCGATTTCCGCCTGCTCCTTGGCCAGCAGCAGCGCCGCCTCGCGTTCCTTCAGCTCCCGTGTCCGCTCCTCGACCCGAAGCTCCAGGTCGTCGCGGGCGCGGCGCACGGCCTCCTCGGCGCGCTTACGCTCGGTGATGTCCTGCACCACGCCGCTCTGCTCGATGGGGCGGCCCTCGTCGTCGCAAATCACCCGGCCAAGCTCAAGCACGTGGCGGATCTCGCCGTCCGGCCGCACGATGCGGTAGTCGATCTCGAAGTCGCAGCCTTCCTCATCGAAGTGCTCGAAGGCCTCGGTCACGCGCTCGCGGTCGCCGGGGTGGATGACCCGCTCCAGCTGCTGCTCCATCAGGGCGTGGATCTCGTCCGGCCCGACCCCGTGGATCCGGGCGTACTCCGGGGAGCAGGAGATCAGCCGGTTTTCCGAAATCGACCAATGCCAGTTGCCGATCTTGGCCAAGGCCTGCGCCTCGGCGAGGGCGGACTGGCTGTCGCTCAGCTGGCGCTGAGCCTTGATCTGATGTGTGATGTCGCGGCCGCTGCCGCGGTAGCCGCGGAAGCGCCCGTCCTCTCCGAAGATCGCCTTGCCGTTGATCGAGAGGTGCACGACGCTGCCGTCGGCGTGCCGGCGTGGGTGCTGGAAGTCCCGGAAGTCGCGGTGCGCCGCCAAGTTGTCCAGGTGCTGCCGCCAGGCCTCGGGATCGACCCCCGGGATGCCGGTCTCCTCGCGGGTCTTGCCCAGGAGCTTCTCCTGCGGCACGCCGGTCACCTCGGTGAAGCGGTCCGAGAAGTGCGAGAAGCGCAGGTTCTCGTCCATCTCCCAGAACCAGTCCGAGCTGGCGTTGGCGAAATCCTTGAAGCGCTGCTCGATCTGGCGGGCGTCGCTCCGGCGCACCTCGGCGAGGCGCTCCAGGAGGATGTTGAGGCTGCCGACCAGCTCGCCGATCTCGTCGTCCCGGCCGAGGGCCAGCTTGTGCTCTTCGGGGTGCTCCGGGTCCTCGTGGGCCGCGCGCAGTTTTCGACTGATCTCGAGCAAGGGCGCGACGACCAGGCGCCGATGGGCGATCACTGTCACGGCGGAGACGAAGACGGAGATGATCAGAACCAGGCCGCCGATGCGCAGCACGAAGGCGTGCAGCTCCGCGACCACGCCGCGGGCGTCCAGGCGCAGGACCGCGGTGTAGGGAAGCTGCGCGCTGCCCTGAGGCAGGATGACCTCGTAGATCGTGCCGTCGATCCGCGCGCCGCGCTCTATCCGTTCCTGGTTGAGATCCGGCGGGGCCAGCGAGGGCGCCTCCCCGAAGGTCAGAAGGCGCTCGCCGCCGGCCCCATAAAGCGTCGCCCCCAGGACCTGGGCATCGCTGAGGACGTCGTCCGTGGCCTCGAGAATCCCGTCCAGGGAATCCTGGTCGTGTCCCTTGAGGCCGAAGGCCAGGGCGCGCGCGCCTTCGGCCCCGAGCCGGTCGTAGAGCTGGGCGTGCAGCCCCAGGTACGAGGGCACCAGGATCGCCGCCTCGATGACGACGATGCTGAGGCAGACGATCAGGCTGATCTTGAAGCAGAGACGGCAGCCTGAAACCAGGCGCAGCCTGCTCTGGATTTGTTCTTTGATCGGCATGCCGGCCATGGCTGCTGTCTCACCTGGGTGCCGGAGGCTGAGGCGATCTCACAAGACTTATGACCCATAATGGATAGTTGTTCTCAGTCTATATTATGCCAATTTATATAAACTTAATGGTCAAGACTGCCTATGCCTGCCTTTTTATTTGATTTTGCTGCGAAATGAGCGGGGAGGGATGGGGCTCCTAGAGTATCCGTTTTGATCAAGGTCTTTGATGTGCCCATTTGCGGTTGTCGCGGATGAGGGCGTTTGCGGTGATGATGAGTTTTCGCATGACGGCGGTGATGGCGACCTTTGGGGGTTTTCCGGCGTTTTTCAGTCTTTTGTAGACGGCCTTGAGGTCCGGGTTGAAGCGAGCGGCGACCAGTGCCGGCATGTAGAGGGCTTGGCGCAGGGTGGCGCGTCCACCGCGGATATGGGCTTTGCCGCGCCAGGTTCCGGACTGTCGGGCGACGGGGGCGAGGCCAGCGAGGCTTGCGGTCTGCCTGGGCTGGAGCGTTCCGAGTTCGGGCATCTCGACGAGCAAGGTGGCGGCGGTTGTGTTGGAGATGCCCGGGATTGAGATCAGGATCTCGAAGCGCTGTCGCAGGTCGGGATGGTCTTTGATCTGTTGATCGATGGCGGCCTCGATGGCTTTGATCTGTCTGTGGATCTGCCTGAGGCGCTGTTCGATCTGGCGCTTGATCAGCGGCAGGCGGAGGATCTTCTGTCGGTTTCTGGCGGCGGTTCGGTCCTTGACCAAGGCTCGCCGTGCGAGGTGCAGGTCTTTGAGGTCAGCGATCGCCTGGTCGGCCGGGTGCGTCTGGGGCAGCGGTAGCGCGACGCCCATGCGCGCGAGCATGGCGGCGTCGAGGCGATCGGTCTTGGCGAAGGTGCCGATGGCTTCGGCGAAGCGGCGGGCTTGGC
>JANQGU010000198.1 GCA_028282935.1 Kiloniellales bacterium | reverse complement strand
TCGAAGCCCTGGGCGAGGATCCGGCCGCTGGCCGGCTCGGCGACCATGGCCAGGCGGGTCGTGGGGTTCAGGACCGGCGGCTTCAGCCAGTCCAGGTCGTGCCCGGCCGCGGGGGCCTGGCGGGCCATCAGGGCGGCGCGGCCCTCGCTGTCCTCGCCCCGCGCGCGGGCCCTGGGTCTCGGCCCTAGCCAGTGGTTCGCCACCACCTGCGGGCCCTCGTGGACGAAGGCCCTGTGCTCCAGGCGCTCGATCACGCAGCCCTGCTCCGGTGCCGGCCCGGCCAGGGAGAAGAGCGCCGGCATGGCCAGCGGCGCCTCGCTCAGCCGTCTGCGGGCCTCGTCGTAGTCCCGCGCCTGGTCGAAGACCTGGCGCAGCAGGTGCGCCGGCGGCAGGCCGCTGCCCCGCCAGACCCCGATGCGGTCAAGGCCCCAGTCGACGACCATCGAGGCCGAGCGCCGGCGCAGCGGCGCCTGGTTGAAGGCGGCGGCGAAGCGACCCGGCGCCAGGCCCTGGATCGAGCCGGTGAAGCCGGGCCAGGTCAGGTTGATCCAGTCGCCCGCCGGGCCGTGCTGCCGGGCCGCCACCAGGTTGCGGCCCAGGCCCTCGAAGGGCCAGTCGAGGACCCTCAGCAGGCGGCCCTGGTCGCCGCCGGCGTCGGGGCCGACGGCGCAGGTGCAGCTCCACTCGTAGCTGAGGTTCAGGAAGTAGGCACCGGGCCGGCCCAGGCGGCGGGCGACGGTCTCGATCTCCTCCAGGTAGGGGTTGCCGGTCCGCTCCAGCCAGCGGCGCGAGACCCGGTCGCCGACGCGGATCAGGAAGCCGGGATAGGTCCGGGTCGCGCCGGACAGCAGGGCGTTGAGCCGGCTGCCCTCGGCATCCAGCAGGCAGCCCGGGCCCTGGACGTGGCGCTCCGGTATCGGCGGCAGGTTGTGGTGGCGGCTCCCGGTCATGCCCTCAGAGATAGCATCGCCGGCGCCGCTTTCACAGCGCTCTTGCCGGCCCGGTGGGCGCGATCAGAGCGGCGCCGCCAGCGCGACGATGAGGAACATCGCGGTGACCAGGATCCCCCAGGGCAGGAAGGTCACGTCCAGGCGGCCGCGCCGTGCCAGGTCGCGGGACAGGGTCCAGAGGTTGCCGGCCAGCACCGTCAGGATGATGCCGAGCAGGACCGCCAGCCAGGGATGGCGCAGGCTGCCCAGGAGGATCGGCAGGCCGGTCAGGACGAAGAGCAGGGTCGAGGTGACCAGGAGCGGGCGAGGGCCCTCCGCCGGGCGTCCGCGGCGCAGGCCGATGACCGCGGCGAGCAGGCGGCCGCCGTCGAAGCCGGGCAAGGGCAGCAGGGACAGCCCGGCGAAGGCCAGGGACAGCAGGGCGAAGCTGTAGATCGACTTCGCCGCGACCGTGTCCCGATCGAAGCCGGGCACGGACTCCGCCAGGGGATAGAACAGGCGGTTGGTCAAGGTCGGCCGGATGCAGGGCCCGAGGCCCGGCGCCGCGGCATCGCAGCGCGCCTCGGCCAGGCAGACGCCGGCGCCGCCTGCGGTCTCGATCCGGCAGGTCCTGGGCCAGCCCATGATCAGCACGCGAAAGGGATGCTGGGCCAGGCGCCAGGTCTCGCGGAGGGACAGCAGCAGAGCGGTGCCGGGGCCGCGCGCTCCGCTGGCCGGGCCGAGCCCCCGGCCCTCACCCTCCGTCGGGCCCAGGGCGGCGAAGCTCTCCTGGTGCAGTTTGTCCTCTTTCGGCGGGCCGTCGGCGGGCTCGAAGCCGATAAAGAAGACGAAGAGCAGCAGGACCGCCAGGAACAGGTTGCCGCCAGCGCCGCCCAGGGCGAGCAGGATCCGTTTCGACCGGCCGAGCTCCGGCCAAGTCAGGCCCTGAACCGCCGGCGCCGCCTCGCCTTCGCCGGCCAGCCGTAGGTGGCCGAAGAGCGGGACCCAGCCGAGCTGCCACAGGGTGCCGCGCCGGTCGCGGTGCTGCGCCAGGGTCGGTCCCAGCCCGAAGCGAACGACCTCGACTCCGAGGCCGAGCAGGTGCGCCACGAGGTAGTGGCCCAGGTTGTGCGCGCCGACGACCAGGGAGAGCAACAGGCTCCACGCGGCCAGCAGCAAGAGGCTCAGGCAGATGACGCTCCACATGGCGGCGGGCTCGGTTCGTGGGTCGGCGATGGCTGGGTGGCTTCCCTGCCCCGGACCCTATCGCGCAGAGGTTAACGGCTTGCTCCTTCCAGCCCCGGCCCGAGCGACATTCTGGTCTCGCCATCCATTCCAGTCCCGCCACCTGAGCCCTGAGGGTCGGGCGCCTCGTCCTTGCGCCGCAGGCGCGCGACGACCGCGTCCCGCCGGTGCCGCAGGGCGTCGTCCAGGGGTGTGTTGCCCCAGCGGTCCCGCGGCTCGCGCTCGATACCCTGGGCGATGAGGTACTCGACGACCCGAAGGTGTCCTTCCGCCGCCGCCAGGTGCAAGGGCGTGCGCAGGTCGTAGTCGGCGATGTCGAGCGGCACCCCCTTGGCGACCAGGCGGCAGATGGTCGTCAGGTCGTCGGCGTTGGCCGCCCAGATCAGCTCCGCCGTGGTGCCGGCCTCGGCCCGCAGGCGCTGGGACAGCGGCGGCAGGTCGGCATTGCCCCGCTGGCCTTGGCCGCCGCGCAGGGCGCCCGCGCCTTCCAGGAGCGCGATCACCTCGCGATGGCCCTGGAGATAGGCGTCGTCGAGCGGCGTTCCGCCCCAGCGGTCCTTCGGGCTGAGCTCGACTCCGGCGGGGTCGCGGATCCGCTCCCGGATGAAGAAGCCGACCACCTCGGTCTGGTTCTCGGCCGCCGCCAGGTGCAGCGGGGTGCGCAGGTCGTAGTCGGCGCAGCCCAGCTCGGCGCCGCGCAGGACCTGGTCCTGGATCGCGCCCAGGTCGCCCTTGCTGGCGGCCCAGATCAGCTCGTTGACCCGGGTCGCCTGCCGGCGCGTGCGGCTGATCCGCGGATCCTTCTTGGCCGAGGCGTCGGTCAGGGTGTCGTAGTTGTGGAAGTTGAAGGTCTCGACCAGGCGGCGGCAGAACTCCACGCCGCGCACGCTGTTGCCGTGCGCGTCCAGGCGGGGCGACCAGGTGCAGAGCCCCATGACGTTGGGCACCACGATCATGATCCCGCCGCAGACCCCGCTCTTGGCCGGCAGGCCGATGGTGAAGGCGAACTCGCCGGAGAAGTCGTACATGCCGCAGGACGACATCATCGCCAGGCAGTGCTGGACGGTCTCGGTGCGAAAGACGCGGGTGCCGCTGATCGGGCAGACCCCGCCGTTGGCCAGGGTCGCGGCCACGACCGACATCATCTCGGCGTTCAGCTCGATCGCGCAGCACTGGAAGTAGAAGTCGAGCACGTCCTGCAGCTCGGCGTCCTCGGGGAAGGCGTTCTTCTCGCGCATGAAGTAGCCCAGCGCGAAGTTGCGGTCGGCGGTCTGCCGCTCGGAGAGGTAGACCGGCGTCGAGAAGCGCGGCTTCTCGCCGCCGCAGAGCGCTTGCCAGCAGGCCATGACGGCGTCGAAGCGGCTGCCGGCCCAGCCCTGGGCGTCGAGCCCGCCCTGGCGCGCCAGCCGGCGCTTCTCGCGCAGGCGGATCAGGGCGCTGCTCATGATCGCGCCGGCATTGATCATGGGGTTGTGCGGGCGGTTCTGCCGGTCGAGGGTCAGCTCGTTGAAGCTGGCGCCGCTCGGCTCGTGGCCGATGTAGGCATGGACCGTCTCGGCACCGTGCTCCTCCAGCGCCAGGCAGTAGTTGATCGGCTTGCAGGTCGACTGCAGCGAGAAGAAGCTCCGGGAGTCGCCCAGCGCGAAGCGCTGGCCGTCGACCGTGCAGACGCCGACGCCGAAGCGGTCGAGCTCCGGCTCCGGCAGGTCCAGTTGCGGGATGTAGTCGGCGGCCCGGCCGCCGCGGTTCTCCCTGGTCGCGGCATGGATCCGCTCGACCTCGCGGCGGAAGTCGGCGAAGTCCGGGATGACCATCTCGCCCTGCAGCGCGCGCTCGATCAGCAGGATGTTGTGGCGGATTGCGGTGCAGAAGCTCTCCTGGGGGATCGCCGGTTCCGGCGCCGCCTCGCGCAGCGCCTCCTGGCGGCGCTGGTAGGCCTCGAGGGCCAGCATGCTTTCGCGGAGCCGCAGGTCGTCCGCGCTCAGGCCGACCTGCGCCAGCATCCGCTCCAGATCGCTGCAGAGCACCCGGTCGTCGTTGTCCAGGTCCAGCGACTTGAAGAGGCGCAACTCCCGCTGGTCCAGGCCCTGCGCCCCGCCGCCGGCTTCCGGCGTCGCGGCGACGACCGACAGGGCGCGGGCGCGGCGCGGCGGCTTCGCCGCGCGTATCGACTTCGAGGCCTGGCGGCCGTTCTTGCGATTGGACATGGCGTGTCTCCGAGTTCGGTCTGTCGAGGGCCGCGCGGCCGCGGCCCTTCACCTCGTACCCAGCGATCTAGTGGTCCGTCGTTTCCGGCCGATGTCGCGCGCCGCGCTTTGATGTTGCAGTTGTGTCGGCCGCCGCTGCCTCGGCCCCGGCAAGGGGAAACGCCCTCCCCGGGGTGTCGGGGAGGGCGCTCCGGCGGCGAGGTTTTCTCTTCGCCGCCGCTTTGACGGCGTCAGGAGCTCGAGGGCGCCACCGAGAACTCGGGGTAGGCCCGCATTCCGGTCTCCACCTCGTCGACGCCGAGGGCCTCGCCGACCTCGGTCAGGCGCAGCCGCACGGTCACCTTGAGGGCGAGCCAGACCAGGGTGCTGAGGGTCGAGACGAAGAGGCCGACGGCGGCGATGCCCAGCGCCTGGATCGCCAGGCTGGCCTCGGGGTTGGTGAAGGTCACCGCCAGGGTGCCCCAGATCCCGGCCAGCAGGTGGACCGGGATCGCGCCGACCACGTCGTCGATCCGCAAGCGGTCGAGCAGCGGGGTGCAGACCACGACCAGGCCGCCGCCGACCGCGCCGATCAGGCAGGCCGCCCCGACGCTCGCGCTGTCGGGTCCGGCGGTGATGCTGACCAGGCCGGCCAGGGCGCCGTTGAGCGCCATGGTCAGGTCGACCCGGCCCGTCGTCAGCTGGTTCAGGCCCATCGCCGCCATCACGCCGCAGGCCGAGGCCATGGTGGTGTTGACGTAGATGTTCGAGACCGCCACGGCATCGGCGGCCGAGCCCAGGGCGAGCTGCGAGCCGCCGTTGAAGCCGAGCCAGCCCAGCCAGAGGATGAAGGTGCCCAGGGTCGCCAGCGGCAGGGACGACCCCGGCATGGGCGCCACCTTGCCGTCGGGGCCGTAGCGGCCGCGCCGGGCGCCGACGATGACCGCGCCGCAGAGCGCCGCCCAGCCGCCGACCGAATGGACCAGGGTCGAGCCGGCGAAGTCGACGAAGCCCAGCTCGGACAGCCAGCCGCCACCCCAGTGCCAGGCGCCCTGGATGGGATAGATCACCGCGGTCAGCAGCACCACGAAGCCGAGGAAGGGCCAGAGCTTGACCCGCTCCGCCAGCGCGCCGGAGACGATCGAGGCGGCGGTGGCGACGAAGACCATCTGAAAGAACCAGTCCGAGGCGGCGGCGTAGCCGGCGCCGTAGTCGCCGGCCAGGGCGGCCGCGTCGTCGGCGCTCCAGACCGCCAGGGAGCCCAGGAAGCCGCCTTCGACCTCCCGGTACATCAGGTTGTAGCCGACCAGGTAGAAGGCGATCCCGGCGATGGAGAAGAGGGCGATGTTCTTCAGCAGGATCGTGGTCACGCTCTTGGTCCGGACCAGCCCGGACTCCAGCATGGCGAAGCCGGCCGCCATCCAGAGCACGAGGAAGCCGTGCACCAGGAAGGAGAAGGTGTTGAAGACGTAGGCCGTTTCGTCCGGGATCGCGGCCTGGGCTGGCGTCGAAACGGCGACCAGGGCGAACCCGGCCATGAGACCGCCACCCAGGCCGGGTCCGCGGCGCCGCTTCGGGTGGCGTAGATTGCAGGACATCGAATTGCTCCACTCTAGAAGGGTGAGTTGCGCGCAGGCGTCCGAAGCTCGGCCCGACTGCGCCGTCTGCCCTAACTAGGGACCGGGGATTTCAGGACGATGTCCCGCCGCTGGAGAAGGGTTTCAATTGTAATACCAAGGAGCGCTGATAATGACCCATTTGACCGGCTCGCCGCCGGCCTCCAGGGCGGCATCGTAGCCGCGGTCGGCAAGGACGGCACCAGGGCTGCGGCCTTGGATGAGGTCTTGGGCGCGGCATATGTCGTTATCCTGGCCTGGCCCGGCGATCAGGGGCAGGGGATTGCCCAGAGCGTCGCAGGTGGCGTGCTGATGGGCTCGGATGACCGTGGCATCGACCATCAGCCACTCCAGGTCGGCCTCCGCCCTCAAGGCCTTGAGGATCTGCTCCAGGACCCGGCGTTCGACCCAATCGTAGTAGCGCCGCTTGACCCTTCGGTCGTCGTCGAAGCGCTCCGGCAGGTCGCGCCAGCGTGCACCCGAGCGTGCCATCCACAGCAAGGCGTCAATGAAACGCCGGTTGCTGCTTCGCAGCCCGCGCTTGCCCTTGCGCCCGCCAGGAATCAGAGCCTCGATCCGCTCCCATCAATCATCGCGCAGAAAGTCCGGGTCGTCGCTTCGATCCATGACTGACCTCCAAGAATCAGTCTTGAATCACGTCTCGGCCAACAGGGGAATCCTCAAATAGTTAAATCCTCACCACGACCTAGCAGGCGACTGAAGAACTCGCGTTTTTGGAGCTTTGAGGACTATTTTATCGCGGCGCTGTTCGGCTGAGCCAGAGCTGCTGATTTCGTCCATACGCCTCGAAGCCAGGCCATGAGATGCAGCAATGCGGACAGCCGTTCATGGAGATGCCGCCGGTACCACCATGAAGGGTCGGCCGGAGTTCTGCCTGATCGGCCGCTGACGCATCGTCGAGTCCGATCTCTGGGACCGCGAGCTCTTCGATCTCTAGGCGCCGGCCAGTATGACGATCCAGGACGACGGCCATGGCAGATCGCCTTCGGCGCACCGCAACTAGCGGCCCGTCAAGAATCTCCCGAGGACCTCTGATCTCAGGTTCTTCTAACGGGTCCCTTGAACCAAATTCGCCGCGCGAGGCACATACGCAAAGACGGCAGCAGAGCTTGGTGGTGGTGATAGATCACCATGAGTGCCAAATGGAGCCGTTATTCGACAGAGCACAGATGATAAAAGTCCTCAAATCTAGAAATGGGAGATTGGTATGAGCGGAACCTTCATGGGTAAAAAAATAGGGAAGGACAGAAATAACGATTATTTCAAAAGAGAGAAAACAGCTTTCAGGCGAAAGAAAAACAACAAAGGCTTAATAATTACTTCGGAGCTCAAATTGGCTCTTTTTTCGCCCAAGAGCGGCCTTGCGCCGGTCGAATACATCGGAAATTTGGGCGGCGATTGGACTTGCGAAAAATTGGAAGCGCTCGATAAGAAGCAGAGAGACGAGTACTATATAGTATTCGCCGAGAACTGGATGAAAATTGCAGATGAAGCGCTTTCAAAACTCGTACCTAAAGTCCTGAGAGAGGCTCGGGGAATAACAAAGAAAGCAACCCAAGAGGTGCGCAAGGAAGGGCTCCAGGAACAGGAGTATCTGAACAAGAAAATAGAATACATAAAAGATGAATTTGAGTCACTCAAAGCCAAGCTTGACACTAGATTCATCGACCTGCAAAAAAGCTGCGTAAAAAATGCTCATATTAAAACATACAAGAGCGCAGGAAAACCTTACGCAGATAAGATGTTTGATTACAAGTTCAGAGGAACAATAGTACACTCGATTGTAAAACTTGGGGCGATTGGTGGGGCTGTTGCCGGATTGGCGGCTATGCCAGGAATGGGTACAGGTTTGGTCATTGCCGGTAGCGTGATCTTGGGGACGAGGGCGCTAGGAATTATGTCGTCGACTACAAATGAGTTGACCAAACAGACGCACAATTATCTAGAAGCGAGACAAATTTCCTCGAAACTATGTGGTGAGGCTCTCGGTTCGGTTACATCAGCAAAGGAAGCGATGCGCAAAACCTTAAACAAGAACACCAGCTTGCTTGTTATGGCGGATAGCCTCGAGGAGAATATTCGAGAGGCTGAAAAAAAACTCCAGAATTTGCAAGGAGCGCCTGATGCAAAAGAGAGAAAAAAGATAGAGGAAATGAGGAGTAGATGCAAAAAATCCAGGGAATTGCTCGATAAGTACGAAAAAACTTTTGAACAAGCGCCGGCGTCTGAAATCCTGACAATGCTGGAAGACGCGGAGGCAAAATTTAAAGCTGCGCAGGCCAAAGTCAAAGAGCACACAACCTATATTCAACAGGTCGCAGATATGGCACAAAACGCAGCGGATACAGTCGGCGAGATTGTCGAAATGGTAGGCTGACGCCTGATTGCATACAAGACTGAGGTCGGAGAGCCGCTAGTTCCGGTTTCTTTCCATGACCAAGTGAAGATGTGACCGTCCGGCCGCTCTTCTTCACCTGTAGGTCGAACCAGAAAAGCAATGAAGGAGCATTTCAAGCTTGCCGCTTGAGCGTATAGACTGCGAAAGGGTGACGGCCCGCCAAGAGCGATCGTAGCCACGTGGTTCTCCTGTCCGCCCGGGAGTATCAGTGGCCGAAGCGCCTCGACCGGCAAGCGCTTTTCGCCTGGGAGGTACCAGAGAACGCGATAGCCACGATCGAGAAAAGCGGAGGTACCACCAGGCGAAGAGTACCTCGGTGCTGAGCCGGCAAGCTAGTCGCTGCCGTCGCCGTAGCCGAAACCGAGACAGCTTTGCTTTGTCCGGCCAGGGAAGCCGCGCCACTGGGCTCAAGACAGGGGCTCAAGACAGGGGCTCAAGACAAGGACCCGCCGGCGGAGGGGCCGGCGGGTCCAGGTGCGGCTGGTCTATCGAAGGGCGGGCGCTCAGGCGCTGTAGTACATCTGGAACTCGACCGGATGCGGCGCCCGCTCGAAGGTCAGGATCTCGCTCCACTTGAGCGCTGCGTAGGCGGCGATCTGGTCCTCGTTGAAGACGCCGCCCTCGAGCAGGAAGTCGTGGTCCGTCTCCAGGGCCGCGACGGCCTGGCGCAGCGAGCCGCAGACGGTCGGCACGCCGGCCAGGTCCTCCGGGGGCAGGTCGTAGAGGTTCTTGTCCATGGGATCGCCGGGATCGATCTTGTTCCTAATCCCGTCCAGCCCGGCCATGAGCATGGCTGAGAAGGCCAGGTAGGGGTTGGCGGTGGCGTCGGGAAAGCGCACCTCGATCCGCCGCGAGCCCGGGCTCGAGCCGTAGGGGATCCGGCAGGAGGCCGAG
>JANQGU010000411.1 GCA_028282935.1 Kiloniellales bacterium | reverse complement strand
TGACCGAGACCTCGCCGACGATCTCGACCACCGAGCCCGAGCGGCCGGCCGCCGACGAGAGCACCGGGCCGCCGCTGCCCGAGGTCGAGGTCCGGATCGCCGGCCCTGGAGGCAAGGCCCTGCCCGCCGAGACGGTCGGCGAGATCTGGGTCCGCGGCCGGCTGGTGATGAAGGGCTACTACCGCGATCCCGAGCAGACCGCGGCGGTGGTGACGCCCGAGGGCTGGTTCCGGACCGGCGACCTCGGCCGGCTGACCGCCGGGGGCGAGCTCTACGTCGTCGGCCGCCTCAAGGAGCTGATCATCCGCTCCGGCTTCAACGTCTACCCGCCGGAGGTCGAGGCGGTGGTCGCCAGCCATCCCCAGGTCGCCCTCGCGGCGGTGCTCGGCCGCAAGGTCGCGGGCAACGAGGAGGTCGTGGCCTTCGTCCAGCCGCCGCCCGGCAGCGCGGTGGACATCGCGGCGCTGCGCGCTTTCGTCGAGCCGCGCCTGGCACCCTACAAGCGGCCTTCGGACTATGTCGTCATGACCGAGCTCCCGGCCAGCGCCACCGGCAAGCTGCTCAAGCACAAGCTGCGTGGGCTTCTCTAGCGACGAGCGGCACAGGCCGGAGAGTCACCCCCACCCCGGCCCTCCCCCATCAAGGGGGAGGGGGAAGAAGGCGGCCGCCGTTCAGTAAAGCCCTCCCCCTTGATGGGGGAGGGTGGGGTGGGGGTGAATCTCCAAAGTCTGCAAATCGGCACTAAGCGAGCTGCGGCCGGGCGCCCTTGGCCCGGATGATCAGCAGGCCCGGCAGGGCCAGCGCGAGGCCGATGCCGGCCAGGGCGGCGTGGCCGAGGCCCGGCAGCACCCCGCCTGGCGCGGCGAAGAACAGGCCGCCGGCGACCAGCAGGGCGCGCGGGGCGATCCAGGCGAGTCCCTCGCGGCAGCGGCCGAAGCCGGCGGCGTAGCCCTGCAGGCCGCTGCCGATCAGCCAGATCCCGACCACCGCGCCGGCCAGGGTCAGGACGATGTCCGGGGCCGGCCCCTCGCCGATCAGGGCCGGGTTCAGGACGAAGAAGAAGGGCACGAAGTAGATGATGCTGCCCAGGCGCATGGCCTCGAGCCCGGCGCCCAGGGCGCGGGTGCCGGCCAGCGAGGCCGCGGCGAAGGCGCCGAGGGCGACTGGCGGGGTGATGTAGGAGACCATGCCCCAGTAGAGGATGAAGAGGTGGACTGCCAGGACGTTGAGCCCGGCCTCGGTCAGCGCCGGTGCAAGCACGACGGCGAGGAAGATGTAGCAGGCGGTGACGGTCATCCCCATGCCGAAGACGAAGGCGGTGACCGCGCCCATGACCAGCAGCATGACGGTCGAGCCGCCGGCCAGGAAGATCAGGTCGTTGACCAGGGTCCCGGCCAGCCCGGTCGCCGAGAAGGCGCCGACGATCAGCCCGATGCCGAGCAGCACCGCGACCAGCTCCGCCAGCGCCCGGCCGACCGCGAAGACCAGACCGAGGAAGCCGTCGAGCGTGAAGCGGTGCTTCGCAGAGAGCTGGTTGATCACCAGCAGCAGCGCGGTCGCGTAGAAGGGCGCCCAGGTCTCGCGCCGCAGGACCAGCATCAGGACGATCAGCAGCAGGAAGACGAAGAGGTAGTACCAGCCCTCCTTCAGGGTCCGGCGCAGCGAGGGCAGCTCGGCGCGCGCCATGCCCTTGAGGTCGTGGCGCGCGGCATAGGCGTCGATCTGCACGAAGAGGCCGAAGTAGTAGAGCGCCGAGGGGATGGCCGCCGCGATCGCGATCTCGATGTAGGGCCGGCCCAGGAAGGAGGCCATGACGAAGGCGGTGGTGCCCATGACCGGCGGCATCAGCACCCCGCCGGTCGAGGCGCAGGCCTCGGTGCCGGCGGCGTAGCGGGCCGGGAAGCCGCTGCGCTTCATGGCCGGGATCGAGACCGCGCCGGTGGTCAGGACGTTGGAGATCACGCTGCCCGACATCGAGCCCATCAGGCCGCTGGCGAAGATCGCGACCTTGGCCGGCCCGCCGCGCAGGTGGCCGACCAGGGCCAGCGCCAGGTTGTTGAAGAAGGCGCCGCCGCCGGTGTGCTGCAGCGCTGCGCCGAAGACGATGAACCCGATCACCAGGTTGCCGAAGGCCCGCATCGGGATCCCGAAGGAGCTCTCCGAGGAGAGGATGTGATAGGGGATGGCGTCCCAGAAGGGCTGGGCGAAGCCCGAGATCGGCCCCGGCATGCGGTCGGCGAAGACCGGGTAGAGCGAGAAGAAGACGACGATGACGAAGATCACCGGCCCGCCGGCGCGCCGGGTCGCCTCCAGGATCAGCAGCCAGAGGACCAGCGAGGCCCAGCGCGCGAGCTCGGGCGGAGCGTACTCCCAGCCCTCTTCCAGGTTGACGTCGGCGGTCCAGGCGAAGTAGCCGCTGACCGCCAGGGCCAGGACCGCCAGGACGCCGTCGAGCCAGAGGCTCTTCCGGCCGGCGCCGCGGACGGGCGGAAAGACCAGGAAGCCGAGCGCGAGGAAGAGGCCGGCCAGCAGGAAGAGGTAGCGCGCCTCCAGGACGACCAGGCCGAAGAGCTGAAGGTTGAAGAGCTGATTGACCGAAAGGCCCACGGCGAGCGCGGTCGCGGCCACGAAGACCAGGCGCAGCCAGCCGGTCAGCAGGTTGCTGCGGGCGCTTCCCGGCTCCCCCTGGGTCTCGGTCATGCTGCGGCCCCCGTTCCGGCCCCCGTTCCGGCGTGGTGAAGCGGGGCGGCCTCCCGCCGCCCCACGGCTCGCGTCAGAACACCGGGTCGAAGCCGGCCGCCTCCAGGGCTGCGCGCCGGGCGGCGGACCATTCCTTCTCCCAGGCCGCGTCCTCGACGCCCTTGGCGTCCAGCGCGGACCAGGCCTCGGCCAGGGTGTCCTGGCGGCGGATCAGGTCGTCGTTGTGGGCCTGCAGCTCGTCGCTCCAGACGCCGGCCTCCTTGTAGTAGGCGATGGCCCCGGGATGGAAGGGGACCACCCACTTGAAGTTCTGGCGCTCCAGCGCCCAGCCGCCGATCCCCGGCGCCTTGCCGTCGTAGGCCGGGAAGAGCTGGTACATGGCCTTGGTCATGTTGAAGACCAAGTCGTCCTTCTGGTCCTCGTAGGCGATCAGGATTGGATAGGGGTAGGCGCCGCCCTCGTAGGGCGCCGCCTCGCTGATCCCGGCGCCGACCGTCGCCTTGTTGGGCTGGAAGAAGGGCGCGACCTTGCTGAGGCGCGACCAGCCCTCGGCGTCGCCGGCCGGCAGCGGCGGCCAGACGATGCCGCGCGGCGAGGCCTCCAGCTCGTAGGCCTTGCCCGAGTTGGTCGAGGCGAAGGCGGCGTCGACCTGGCCGTTGACCATGCCCTTCCAGGAATCGCCGAAGCCGCCGAACTCGACCTTCTCGACGTCGTCCCAGGTCAGCCCGCCGAAGGCGAGGTAGGCGGTCACGTTGACGTTCAGGGCCGGCGAGCCCTTGACCCAGGCCACGCGCTTGCCCTTCAGGTCCTTGTAGGCCTCGACCCCGGCGTCGCCGGCGACCGCGACGGCCAGGTTGATGTTGCCGTTGTTGGCCATGAGCATGCGGACCCGCTGCGGCCCCCAGCGCTTCTTACCGAACTCGAAGGCGCCCTCCTGGGCCATGAAGCTGGCCCCGACGCCGGTCGCCGAGAACTGCACCTTGCGCTGGCGCAGCGGCTCGGTCCGCGAGACGTCGTTCTTGCCCGGCAGCACCCGCAGGTCGATGCCCAGCTCGTTCTTGAGCGCGCCGCCGATGGCGACC
>JANQGU010000195.1 GCA_028282935.1 Kiloniellales bacterium | reverse complement strand
CGGCCGCCACCGAGGCCGCGGAACTGGACGTGCCCGTCGTCTACCTGACCAAGCAGGAGAAGGCGCGGCTTCCGCTGTCCCTGCTCGACCCGATCCTGGAGGACGACGGCGTCTGGGGCGCCCGTCTGGGCCTGCAGGACAATCAGACGACCGGGCGCTTCCTGAAGCATGACTACCGGCTGGTCGAAACCGTGGTGGCCGAGGACGGCGATCCGGTCGAGGCCTTCCGTAGCCAGGCCGCGGAGGGCATGCGGCTGTTCCTCGCCGACCTCCGGGCCGAGGACCTGCAGGCCATCGCCGCGCTGCCCGAGGCGGCCGAGGCCCTGATCTTCAACGTCCGGGCGCCCGACGACGCGCTGCGCAACGAGGGCTGCCGCGCCAACGTCTTCCACGTCGTGCCCAGCCGCTCGATGAAGACCGACGCCCTGGCCCAGTACCTGATCTGGAAGAAGTGGAACAAGTGGCTGGTCCTCTACGGCAAGACCCCCGGGGACCAAGCCTTCCTCGAAGCGCTGCAGCGCTCGGCGAAGAAGTTCAACGCCAAGGTCGTCGAGACGCGGCTGGTCGAGGAGGATGCCCCCTCGGCCCGCACCGACAGCGGCCACGCCCAGATCCAGAACCAGATCCCGATCCTGAGCCAGGGCGCCCCGGACCACGACGTCCTGGTCGTGGCCGACGAGGGCGACGCCTTCGGCGAGTACCTGCCCTACCGGACCTGGGACGCCCGGCCGGTGGCCGGTACCCAGGGCCTGATCCCGACCGCCTGGCACCGCAGCCACGAGCAGTGGGGCGGGACCCAGATCCAGCGCCGCTTCGAGAAGATCGCCAGCCGCGACATGACCGTGCGCGACTACGCCAACTGGGCGGCGATGCGCGCCATCGGCGAGGCGGTCACCCGCACCAGCTCGGCCGAGCCGGAGACGCTCCGGGCGCACCTGCTGGGTGACAGCTTCAAGCTGGCGGCCTTCAAGGGCACGCCCCTGACCTTCCGGACCTGGAACCAGCAGCTGCGCCAGCCGGTCCTTCTGGCCGCGCCGCGCAGCCTGGTCTCGGTCTCGCCGCAGAAGGAGTTCCTGCACGAGCGCAGCCCCCTGGACACCCTGGGCTACGACGAGCCCGAGTCCGGCTGCAAACTGCAATAAAAGAGAGCCGCGCGAGGAGTCGCGGCCGTAAAGGGAGGCAAGTGACGTGAGACATCTTTCGGCGATTGCCGGGCTGGCCCTGATCTGGGCGCTGCCGGCCTCGGTGGCGGCGGCGCAGACCATCTACGTCTCCAACGAGAAGGGCAACTCGATCACGGTGATCGACGGCAAGACCCTGGAGGTGACCGCCACGGTCGACGTCGGCCAGCGGCCCCGCGGCATCGCGCTCAGCAAGGACCAGAAGTACCTCTACATCTGCGCCAGCGACGACAACCACGTCGAGGTGCTGGACCTGGAGACCCTGAAGGTCGTCCGCACCCTGCCGAGCGGGCCCGACCCCGAGCTCTTCATCCTGCATCCCAGCGGCAACCCGCTCTTCGTGGCCAACGAGGACGACAACCTGGTGACCGTGGTCGACGTCGAGAAGGGCAATGTCCTGGCCGAGGTCCCGGTCGGCGTCGAGCCCGAGGGCATGGGCATCAGCCCGGACGGCAAGGTGCTGGTCAACACCTCCGAGACCACCAACATGGCCCACTTCATCGACACCTCGACCTACGAGATCACCGACAACGTCCTGGTCGACAGCCGGCCACGCTTCGCCGAGTTCACCAAGGACAACAAGCACGTCTGGGTGACCTCCGAGATCGGCGGCACGGTCAGCGTGATCGACACCCAGAGCAAGGAGATCGTCCACAAGGTGACCTTCGAGATCCCGGGCGTGCGGCCCGAGGCGATCCAGCCGGTCGGCGCCCGGGTCACCAGCGACGGCAAGCTGGCCTTCATCGCGCTGGGGCCGTCCAACCGGGTCGCGGTGGTCAACGCCCAGACCTTCGAGGTCGAGGACTACCTGCTGGTCGGCCAGCGGGTCTGGCAGCTCGCCTTCGACGGCGAGGAGAAGCGGATCTTCTCGACCAACGGCGTCTCCAACGACATCTCGGTGATCGACGTCGAGAAGCGAAAGGTGATCAAGTCGATCACCGTCGGACGCTTCCCTTGGGGCGTGGTGGTCAAGGACTGACTCTCGGCCGGACGGCGGCGCGGAGACCCGCGGCCGGCCCGATGACGGACTTCAGGAACGAAGCAACAAGCAAACAAGGAGGAAGAGGCACCATGTTCATGAGAAGCACGCTCTACGCCCTGGCCCTGGCCATTGTTCTGTCGCCGCTGTTCGGGCAGGAAGCGGCCGCCCAGGCCGGGCTCCTGACCGGCGGCGCGAAGAAGCTCGACCCGATCACGCTGTCCTCCGGGCAGCCGCTGGCCAAGGCGCCGTATCAGCTCGAGGCCGGCAAGTTCTACAAGCTCGACATCGTGGCCGACGGCTCGGCGGAGCTTGCCATCTCCGGCGCCGACTTCTTCCGCAACGTCTGGGTCAACGAGGTCGTGATCAACGACATCGAGGTGCGGCCGCTGGGCGTCGACAGCCTCGAGTTCGACGACGAGGGCACCGCGACGATCTCCTTCGTGACCATCCGGCCCGGCACCTTCACCCTGCGGATCCCCGGCACCACCGGCGAAACGCAGCAGGCGGTGTTCAACGTCAAATAGACCCTGACGGAGGGGCGGAAAAAAGGGGTCAGAGTCATTTTTCGCAATGGCCCATCCCGCTTCCTCGACGAGCCTTCCAGCGAAAAATGACTCTGACCCCTTTTTCTCCTTTTCCTTGACGCACCCGGGAGAAGGTTCAGCGTGAGCACGGCCGAAGCGATCGCCGGGACGACACCGGAAGGCGCCGCCACGCCGGCGCTGGCGGTCGAGGGAGTCAGCCACAGCTTCGGCAAGCGCCGGGCCCTGGACGAGGTCAGCTTCACGGTGGCCGCGGGCGAGTTCGCGGTGCTGCTGGGCCAGAACGGCGCCGGCAAGACCACGCTCTTCTCGCTGGTCACCCGGCTCTACGACAACCGCAGCGGCGCGATCCGGATCTTCGGCCACGAGGTCAGGCGCCGGCCCTCCGAGGCCCTGGCGCGGATCGGCGTGGTCTTCCAGCAGCGCACCCTGGACCTGGACCTCAGCGTCACCCAGAACCTCCTCTATCACGCCGCCCTGCACGGAATGCCCAGGGCCGAGGCGCGTGCGCGCGGCAGCGCCGAGCTGGCCCGGCTCGATCTGGCCGAGCGGGCCCGCGACAAGGTCCGGCAGCTTTCCGGCGGCCAGCTGCGCCGGGTCGAGATCGCCCGCGCCCTGCTGCACGAGCCGAAGCTGCTGCTGCTCGACGAGCCGACGGTGGGCCTCGACATCGGCAGCCGGCAGAGCCTGCTCAACCACGTCCGCGGCCTGGTCCGCGAGCAGAACCTGGGCATCCTCTGGGCGACCCACCTGATCGACGAGGTCGCCGAGGACGACCGGGTGATCCTGCTGCACCAGGGCAAGGTGCTGGCCAACGACCGCGCCGAGGCCGTGGTCCGCCAGAGCGGGACCGCCGACCTGAAGGCGGCCTTCACCGCCCTCACCGGGGCCGGGGGCACCGGGGGTGAGGGCCAGGAGCGCGCGCCGTGACCGCCGTCCAGTACCTGCGTTGCCTGCGAGGCATCGTCTGGCGCGAGGCGCTGCGCTTCCTGCACCAGCGCGAACGCTTCGTCGCCGCCCTGGTGCGCCCGCTGGTCTGGCTTTTCATCTTCGCCGCCGGCTTCCGGGCGGTGCTCGGTCTCTCGATCATGCCGCCCTATGAGACCTACGTGCTCTACGAGGTCTACATCACCCCCGGGCTGATCGCGATGATCCAGCTCTTCAACGGCATGCAGTCCTCGCTGTCCATGGTCTACGACCGCGAGATGGGCAACATGCGCACCCTGCTGATCAGTCCCCTGCCCCGCTGGTACCTCTTGAGCTGCAAGCTTCTGGCCGGGGTCTGCGTCTCGCTGCTGCAGGTCTACGTCTTCCTCCTGATCGCCTGGTCCTGGGGGATCGACGCGCCGCTGCTCGGCTACCTGACGGTGCTTCCGGCGCTGGTCCTCTCGGGCCTCATGCTCGGCGCCCTGGGGATGCTGCTGTCCTCCTTCATCAAGCAGCTCGAGAACTTCGCCGGGATCATGAACTTCGTGATCTTCCCGATGTTCTTCGCCTCCTCCGCGCTCTATCCCCTGTGGCGGATGCGGGAGTCGAGCCTACTGCTCTACCAGATCTGCTCTTTCAATCCCTTCACCCACGCGGTGGAGCTGATCCGCTTCGCGCTCTACGGCGAGGTCAACCTGCTGGCCCTGGCCGTGGTCGCCGGCTGCACCCTGCTGTTCATGGGACTGGCCATCTACGGCTATGATCCGGGTCGGGGGATGATGGCGCGGCGCCGCGGCGCGCCGGCCTGACGAGAGGAGCCGTCGCGATGGTCCAGATCCGAAACCGAACCGCAAGACCGGGCCCCTGGAGCGGCGTCCTGCTGGCCGCCGGCCTCCTGGCGCTGTCGAGCCCCGCCAGCGCCGGGACCTCGGAGGACCCCGACTGGCCCTGCGTCCAGCGCAAGGTGCCGGAGATCTCCGCCGGCATGGTCTGGGCCGGCCCGCCGGTCGAGGCGCTGAAACCGGAATGGCAGCAGGACACGGAGGTCAGCCGACTGGCCGGGAACCTGGCGGCACGGCGCACCGAGATCGAGGCGGCGAAGACCGCCATCGCCGACTTCGCGACCGGCCTCGGCGCCGAGAGGAACCAACGGCTGACCCTGCTCTTCGCCGCGACCCTGGACATCGTCAACAAGGAGCGGGCCTCGATCATCTCGGGCATCGGCCGCTTCACCCGCAAGCAGCGCGCCCTGGCCGAGAGGCTCGGCCGGCTGGCGGGCGAGCTCAAGGCGCTGCCGGCCGCGGAGAAAGGAAAGCGGGAGGAGCTGGAGCAGCAGCGGCTCTGGGACACCCGGATCTACGAAGACCGAGAGCGCTCCCTGACCTACATCTGCGAACAGCCCGTGCTGCTGGAGCAGCGAGTCTTCGCCCTGGCCCGCGAGATCATGGGCCACCTGGAGTAGGCCCGGCCGGGCCGGAAAGCTAGTAAGCGCCCGGTTCGGGCTCGCTCGGCGCCAGGGGCAGGCCGGCGGCGCTCCAGGCGTCGGTCCCCTCGGGATACCAGTAGACCTGGGAATAGCCGTAGGTCAGCGCGCGCTTGGCGGCGTTCCAGGACATCCAGCAGTCGGCCAGGCAATAGAAGACCAGCTTGCGCGCCCGGTCCCCGGCGGTGAGCCGCGCCAGGCTGTCGCGGAAATAGGCCTCGACGCTGATCGGCAAGACGCCGAGGCCGGTGTTGGGCAGCCATACGCTGCCGGGAATGTTGCTGCGCGGGCGCGGGCGCCAGATGGTGCCGTCCTTCAGACCCTGGGGCTTGGGCGGCCGCGGCAGGACGTCGACCAGGATCGCCGTGCCGGCCAGGGCCTCGACCTCCTTGGTGGAGACGACCGTGGCCCCCTTCAGCGTCGCCGGCACCGGCGCGCGGAAGCGGTCCATGCGATAGCCCTCGGGCTCGGGGACCGGGGCAGCGGACTGGGCGACGACGGCCAAGGGAGACAGCAGAACGAAAAGGCCCAAGGCAAGGCTCGCTGGCGCTCGCGGGCGCTGCCCCCCCACCCTAGCCCTCCCCCTCCAGGGGGGAGGGAATGAAACCGAGCCGGCCGCAATCACCTCTCCCTCCCCCTCGAAGGGGCGCGTACGCGCGGCGCTGCGCGCGGGCCGGGGTGGGGGTGATACCTCAACAGCAGAAGGCAAGGGCTCTAGCTCACTGCCCGATCAGCTGGCCCTGCTCGTCGAGCAGGGGCACGCCGTAGTCCCTGAGGATGGCGTCGATGTCGGCCCGGCGGCGCTTGATGATGTCGTTCAGCTGCCGCTTCCACTCCGGCTCGTTGAAGCGCAGGCCCATGGTGATGCGGTAGTCCATGCGCACCGGACCGCCGTTGGTCAGCAGGGGCACGATCTTCAGCGCCACGTCCTGCTGCTTGGCGTAGTAGCCGGCGATCGGCCCCCACAAGAGGCCGACGTCGATATCGCCCTTGGCGAGGTCCTCGACCAGCTTGCGGCCGGGATGATCGAAGCGCGTGTCGGCCTGCAGGTGGTAGGGGCGGACCTGCGACATCAGGCCGTTCAAGGCGACCATGGTCGCCGGCGGCGTGCCCGCCACCAGGCCGATCCGCGCCGACTTCAAGGCCGGATCGGCGAGCGAGGCGACATCGGGGCTGCCCTCCGCCCGGTACAGGATCACGTAGGCCGAGCGGTAGTAAGGGTTGGTGTTCTGCAGCAGCTCGAAGCCGAGCGAGATGCCGATCACGACGTCGCAGCGCCGCGCCTTCAGGGTATTGCGCACGAAGCCGGTCGACTGCGGAAACCAGGTGTACGCGACCGGCACCGAGAGCTCCTCGGCGACCAGCTCGGCGATCTTGTTCTCGAAGCCCTCGCCGGCCTGGTTCGAGAAGGGAAGGTTGGCCGGGTCGGCGCAGACCCTGAGCGCGGAGCGGTCGACCGTCTCCGAGGTCTGGGCGGGGGCCGGCGATACCGCCGCGGGGATGAGCAGGAGGGCCGTGAGAACGGCCCCGAGCAGGCGACTTGCCATCGCTTCTCTCCTTGTCGCTCGACCGCTTGGAGGGACCGCGGACGCGGTCAGCTCATGCAGTCTTCGTCGCGTTCCTTGGCTTCGGCGGGCTTGGCCTCCTTCTTCGGCCGGCCGCGGCCGAGGACGCCGTCGGCCCGCGCCATGAGGTAGGCGTAGATGTCGTCGATGAAGCACATGACGTTCCGGTTCTCGCCGAAGCCGGGCATCTTGCTCTGCGCCGTGGTGCCCACGTTCTCTCGGCCGTTGACGACGATCTCGAGATAGTCCTCGTAGCTCATCGTCTTCATCGTCTCGGTCAGGGCCGGCGCGAAGGAGCTGCCGAGACCGTCCGGTCCGTGGCAGACGTGGCACTCCGCGTGGTAGCGGCGGAAGCCGCTGAAGGTGTACCAGTCCACCACCCCGTCCTTGATCTGGTAGGGCTTCTCCTCGTCCTGGGCCCAGGCGCCTCCGCCCGAGGGCAGGAGGAGTCCCAGGGCCGCCACGAGGGCGGCCGCCAGCAGCAGGCTCACGTGCTTCGCGCAAGGGCGCATCGACAGATCCATCTCTCTAATCACCCGCCATTCCGGTTCCGAAAGTAACAGCCCCGGACCCGCGTCGGCCCGGCCTCGTCCCGAGCCGGAGCGACGTTTCCCAGGTCCTTGGCCAAGTCCTTGGAAAGATGGCCCGGCATCCCGCGTGGCGAAATGCCGGGCCAATCCAAGCCTTCTGCCTGCCGTCAGTTCGGCAGCGTGAAGACCGTCAGCTGACCGCCGAGCTGGGTGTAGTTGCTCAGCGCCTTGTAGGCGCCGACCGCACCCAGGCCCGCCGTGTCCTCGGTCAGGCCTGCCGCCAGGCCGATGCCGGCCCAGCCGCCGATGCCCGACAGCACGGCGACATACTGCTTGCCGCCCTGAACGTAGGTCATGACGTTGCCGATGATGCCCGAGGGGGTCTTGAAGCGGTAGAGCTCGCGCCCGGTCTTGGCGTCGACCGCCTTCAGGTAGCCTTCCAGGGTCCCGTAGAAGACGACGTCGCCGGCCGTGGCGAGCGCGCCGCTCCACACCGAGAAGGGCTCGGGGTTCGACCAGACGATCTCGCCCTTGTCGGCGTCCCAGGCGATGAAGTTGCCGAGGTGGTCGCCGCCCGGCGCCGGATACATGCTGAGCGTCGCGCCGACGTAGGGCTGGCCCGCGGTGTAGGACACGCGGAAGGGCTCGTAGTCCATGCAGACGTGGTTGGTCGGCACGTAGAACAGGCCGGTCCTCGGCGAGAAGGCCGCCGGCTGCTGGTCCTTGGTGCCGAGCGCCGCCGGGCAGATGCCGGTGGTGTTCACGTCCTCGCCGTTCTGCGAGGTCGAGTACTTCGAGACCACCTGCGGCCGGCCGGTCTTCATGTCGACGTGGGTCGCCCAGTTGACCGCCGGGTCGAACTTCTCGGCGACCAGCAGCTCGCCGGTCAGGCGGTCCATGGTGTAGCCGAAGCCGTTGCGGTCGAAGTGGACCAGGGCCTTGCGGTCCTCGCCCTTGACCTGCATGTCGACCAGGATCATCTCGTTGACGCCGTCATAGTCCCATTCGTCGTGCGGGGTCATCTGATAGACCCACTTGGCCATGCCGTCGTCCGGGTCGCGGGCGAAGATGGTCATGGACCAGCGGTTGTCGCCCGGGCGCTGGGACGGGTTCCAGGTGCTGGGGTTGCCGGTGCCGTAGTAGATCAGGTCGGCTTCCGGGTCGTAGGCGTACCAGCCCCAGGTGGTGCCGCCGCCGATCTTCCACTGGTCGCCTTCCCAGGTGGTGATGCCGGAGTCCTTGCCGACCGGCTTGCCGAGGTGGGTGGTCTTCTCCGGATCCATCAGGGTGTCGGAGTCCGGGCCCATGGAATAGGCCCGCCAGGCCAGCTTGCCGTCGGCGAGGTTGTAGGCCGTGATGCTGCCGCGCACGCCGAACTCGCCGCCGGAGATGCCGATGATGACCTTGTCCTTGACCACCATCGGGGCGCTGGTGCCGGTCTCGCCCTTCTTCGGATCGCCGTTGGTCACGGTCCAGGCGACCTCGCCGGTGTTGGCGTCGAGGGCGACCACGGTGGTGTCGGCCTGGTGCAGGATGATCTTGCCGTCGCCATAGGCGACGCCGCGGTTGACCGTGTCGCAGCACATCACCGGAATGGTGTCCGGATCCTGCTTCGGCTCGTACTTCCACTTCACGCGACCGTCCGCGCTGAGGTCGAGCGCGTAGACGTTGTTCGGGAAGGGGGTGTGGACGTACATCGTGTCGCCGATCACCAGGGGCGCCCCCTCGTGACCGCGCAGCACGCCGGTCGAGAAGGTCCAGGCCACCTGGAGGTCGCCGACGTTGTCCGCGTTGATCTGCGAAAGCTTGCTATAGCGCGTGTTGGCGTAGTCCAGCGTGGGCATCACGTACCAAGCCGGATTGTCCTGCATCACCAGCAGTTCGTCGTTCGCCGACGCGGCCTGCGGCACGAGCATCGCGGCCGCAGCGACAAGACAAGCGCTGCTAAGGACCTTCTTCATGGCATAGCCTCCCAATTGGTCACCCTTCGGTTCGTAGTCCTGATCGCTTCCCAAGCCGCGGAAGCCCCATCAGGTTCGCCGCCGGTTTTCCGCCTGCCCTTGAAGTCGCCGAAGAGGTCTTGGCGGAACCGGTTTCTGATGAAGATGACGAGAGGCGGCATTTCACCCCCAACATCTTCTTTGGCGTTATCGCTTTAGGGATCTCGTTTGGTCTTCGGCCTCTCCCAAACTGCGGTTTCTGATCGACCGCTGGTCTTATAAATAACCCCAATGCTAGTGGAGGCTGAAAATTAGAGCAAGTTTAAACACTAGCGCAGAGGGATGGCATCGTTGCAAGCTTACGGAAGGACCCGAGCGACGCCGACCGGACTCCGCCACAGCGACAGGCGCAGGCCGAGGCTCGAAGCTGCCGAGGGCCCCGCAGGCAAGAAGCAGAAGAACCGAGAGACGGGAGGCAAGGATGCGCAGAAACCCAGGCGGCACGCCCCGCGACGACGAGTTTCGCGACCCGGGCTCGGACAGCCGCGCCCTGCGCCGGGCCGCCGTCGCGGCGGTCGTTCTGACCGCGCTGACCGGCGGCGCTTCCGCGGCGGAACTCTCACGCGACGAGTTGACGCTTCTGGTCGCCGAGAGCACCGGAACCGAGCCCGCGGACCTGACGGAACGCGACCTCGCCGGCCTCGATCTCTCGGGCTTCGACTTCAAGCAGGCCGACCTGAGCGGTGTCGATCTTTCCGGCGCCGATCTTTCCGGGGCCAACCTGCAGGGCGCGGTGCTGAAGGGCGCCAAGCTGCCGGGCGCCAAGCTGAAGGGCGCCGTCCTCGACCTCGCGATCCTGCGCGGCGCCGACCTCGCCGGCGCCGATCTGACCGAGGTCAGCGCCTTCTCGACGGTCCTGGCCGAAAGCAACCTCGAGAAGGCCGACCTCTCGGGCGCCCGGCTGATCTGCAACCTGGACTACGCCAACCTCCAGGGCGCCCGGCTGGAAGGCGCGAAGATGGCCGCCGACATGAAGAACCAGCCGATGGGCCTGATGCGGGTCTCGCTCAAGAAGGCGAGGCTCAAGGGGGCGAACCTCAAGGGCGCCGACCTGGCCCGCGGCTACCTGGAGTTCGCCGACTTCACCGATGCCGACCTGACCGGCGCCAACCTGATGCGCGTGGAAGCGGCCGGCGCCGACTTTTCCGGCGCCGACCTCAGCGGCGTCAACCTGGGCAAGGCCGACATCAATGGCGCACGCTTCAACGGCATCAAGGGACGCGAGGCGATCATTGACCTGGACACCGCCAAGAACCTGCGCGCGGCCCGCTTCGACTAAGCGCTGCGCCCATCACGCATCGGTCGCGGCGGCCCTGCTGGCCGGCGCGGCGATCCTCGCCGGCGCCGCGGGCGCGGCCGCCGATCCGCTGCCGGTGACCGAGGTGGCGCCGGGCGTCTACGTCCACCAGGGCGCGCACGAAGGGCCGACGCGCGAAAACCTCGGCGGCTACGCGAACATCGGCTTCGTGGTCGGCCGCGACGCGGTCGCGGTGATCGACAGCGGCGGCAGCGCCGCCCAGGGCCGCTCCCTGCGCGAAGCGATCCGCCGGGTGACCTCGCTGCCCATCGCCTACGTCATCATCACCCACGGCCATCCCGACCACATGCTGGGCACGGCGGCCTTCGAGGCGGAGCGGCCCAAGGTCCTGGGCCACGCCAGGCTGCCCGCCGCCGTGTCCGCCCGCGGCCCCTTTTTCCTGGACTTCCTGAAAGGGGTGCTCGGCGAGGGGTTCGCCGGCACCAAGCTCGTGGCGCCTAGCGAGACCGTCGCGGAGTCGCTGACCCTCGACCTCGGCGAGCGGCCGCTGCGGCTGACCGCCCACCCGACGGCGCATACCGACAACGACCTCACGGTCCTGGACGAGGCGACCGGGACGCTCTGGGCCGGCGACCTGGTGTTCATGGAACGCCTGCCGATCGTCGACGGCAGCCTCAAGGGCTGGCTCAAGGTGCTGGAGACCCTGCGCCGGGTCGAGGCGGTCCGCGTCGTGCCCGGCCACGGCCCGCCCTCGGCGCCCTGGCCCGCCGCCCTCGACGCCCAGCAACGCTACCTGGAGAGCCTGCTGAGCGAAACCCGGGCGATCATCGCCGAGGGCGGCAAGATCGAGGACGCGGTCGAACAGGTCGGACGGACGGCAAGCCAGGACTGGCTGCTCTTCGAGGACAACCATCCTCGCAACATCGTGACCGTCTTCACCGAGCTGGAGTGGGAGTGACCGGCTCGCCTCGGGCGCAGCGCTCTGTTAAGCTTTCGCGACGAAACTAGGAAGCTCGACCCAGTCCGAGAGGTCAGACGCCATGCAGCCAGGTCACCGCAGCACCGCCTCGGCCCGCCGTTTCGCCGCCAGCGCCGCGTTCGCGCTGGCCCTCGCCGCCGCGCCGGCCTTGGCCGCGGGCGAAGAGGACGACCCCTGGCCCGATCTGCGCGAGACCCTCTTCGGCGAGCGGCCGATCGCCGGGGGCGCCGGCGTGGTCAGCCTGGAGGCTCCTTACCGGGCCTACGACGCGGCCATCGTGCCGGTCACCATCGGCGCCGAGATCCCGCAGACCGCCGAGCGCTACATCAAGACCTTGACCCTGATCGTCGACAAGAACCCGGCGCCGGTGGCGGCGATCTTCAACCTGACCCCGGAGATGGGCACGGCGACGATCTCGACCCGGATCCGGGTCAACGAATACACCAACGTCCGGGTGATCGCGGAGACCAGCGACGGCGCGCTGCACATGGCGGAGAAGTTCGTCAAGGCGGCCGGCGGCTGCTCGGCGCCGGCGCTGAAGGACATGGCGGCGGCCGAGGCCCGGATCGGCAAGATGAAGCTGAAGCAGAGCCGGCCCGGCGGCGCGGAGCAACCGCAGGAGGTCCAGCTCCTGGTCAGCCATCCCAACTACACCGGCTTCCAGATGAACCAGCTCACCCGCCACTACATCCCGGCGCACTTCGTCCAGGACATCAAGGTGTCCTACGGCGGGCAGACCTTGATGACGGTGGAAGGCGCGATCTCGCTGAGCGAGGACCCGAGCATCCACTTCAGCTTCCTGCCCAAGGCCGACTCCAAGGAAATGTCCGTCGAGGTGCGCGACACCGAAGGCGAGGTCTTCACCGGAAGCTGGCCCCTGAGCGTCGCCGGGGAGTCCTGAGCCGGTATCAGAAGCAGCGGATCTCCGCCTCGGCCTGGGCGCGCTTCAGTTTGGCCAGGGTTTCCTTGGCGACCGCCGAGTCCCGGAACATCACCGACTTCTCGCCGCCGACCTGGCGCATGCGCACCACGGTCTCGGCCGCGACGTAGCTGTCGTAGGGCAGCAGCGAGGCGATCACGTCGATGCTGCAGGAGCAGCGGTTGAGCGCGTCCCGCGTCTGGCCGTTGCTGGCCATGCAGCCGAAGACGTAGTCGGCGCGCGCGGCGGTCGGATAGTCGTTGGCGCCGGCCGGGGCGGCGAGCAGGACCAGGGCGGCGGCCAGCGCCAGCCCTCCGCACAGGCGTCCGCGAAGGCTCCTCTTCTCGATCCGGGGCTTCATCCGTTCTCCTCCCGTCCGCCGTCTCCGCGGCTCTCCTGCGGCCGAATTCTTGCACGGCCTTCCGGCCCGGCGTCCAACCCGGGCCGAGGGGGGCGTCGGCCGAGGGCCGTTGCGCGACCGGCTCGGCAGAGCCTAGAGTGCGGAGGTGCGTGACCGCAAGCGAGACGCTTCATGACGAGCAGCATCGAGGCTCTGGTCCTGCAGCTGCTGACCGCGATCAACACGATCGCCGGCCTGCCCCTGCCCGAGCGGCCGCCCCAGGTCGTCTTCGTGTCGCACAGCTATCTCGAAGCCCAGGCCTGCGATCGGCCCTGCCAGGTTCTGGGCTGGTTCCCGCCAGGCCGCGTCGTCTATCTGGACGAGCGACTCGACCCGCAGAACGACGTCTGGGGACGCAGCATCCTGCTGCACGAGCTGGTGCACTACCTGCAGCAGGAAGAAGGCACCTTCTCCGAGACCGCGACCTGCGAAGCCTGGATGAAGCGGGAAGCCGAGGCCTACGAGATCCAGTATCGCTGGCTGGTCGCGCAGCGCGTCTCGCCGAGCCTGCTGCGCCGAATCAGGCGGCCCTTCCTGAGGATCGGCTGCCGCGAGTAGACGGCCGCAGGATAGCCTGCGGCCACACCTGGAAGCAGCGGTCATTAGAATCATTACAATCTACTTGCCTGGCTTTCCCCGATGCACTATAGAGTTAGATGCCACGGAAGGGTGATTGGGGCCGCTGCGTGCTGCACCGCCCCGCCAAGCCAACAAGAATCGGCTCGTGGATGAAGCGCCGGTTCGGTAACGTTCATACTGTGGTCGCATAAAACCGAGGCTTGTCCGAGGGAGGTAGAGCAGATGCTGTGGACGACTCCGAAAGTTGTAGAGATTTCCTGCGGTCTCGAGATCAATTCCTACGTCCGCGCCGAGCTTTAGGTTCTGGCGAGGCAGATACCGCAGACGATTTCAGGTAAGCGGCCCCGCCCAGGCGGGGCCGTTTCCGTCTGTGACCGAGGGACTCCGAAGCAAGGGCTCGACGCTGCTGCGGGTCTGCGGCCACCGGGAAAGTCCGCCATGAAAGAGCGTGTCGTCATCACCGCCGCCTCGGTCCCCAGCCTGCCGCGCGGCGTCAAGCTGCGCTTCGACAAGGCGCGTGACATCTGGGTCCTTCTCGGGCCCGAAAGGATCTTCAATCCGGATCCCATCGCGCTTGAGATCCTCAAGCGCTGCGACGGCACGGCCAGCGTCACGGCGATCGTCGACGACCTGGCCGCGACCTTCCAGGCGGATCGCGAGGTCATCGAGCGCGACGTAACCGCCCTGCTTCAGGACCTGGCCGACAAGGGGATCATGGCCGGATGAGCTTGCCCGAGCCGCCGATCGCCGTCCTTGCCGAGCTGACCCATCGCTGCCCGCTGCAATGCCCCTACTGCTCCAATCCGTTGGAGCTGGAGCGCGCGGCGGGCGAGCTCGAGACCGAGGACTGGCTGCGTGCGATCGAGGAGACCGCCGAGCTCGGCGTCCTGCAGATCCATTTCTCGGGCGGCGAGCCGACGGTGCGCAGGGACCTGGAGACCCTGGTCGCGGCCGCGGCGCGCGCCGGGCTCTACGGCAACCTGATCACCTCGGCGGTGCTCCTGACCGAGGCCCGGGTCGAGGCCCTGGCCGACGCCGGCCTCGACCACGTCCAGATCAGCTTCCAGGACAGCGAGGCCGGCAGCGCCGACCGCATCGGCGGTTACGGCGGCGGCCACGAGAAGAAGCTGGCGGCGGCGCGTTGGGTGCGCGCGACCGGCCTGCCCCTGACGCTCAACGCGGTGGTGCACCGGCAGAACCTGCAGCGTCTGCCGCAAATGTTCGAGCTGGCCATGGAGCTCGACGCCCACCGCATCGAGATCGCCCACGTGCAGTACTACGGCTGGGCCTACGAGAACCGCGCCGCCCTGCTGCCGACCCGGGCGCAGCTCGAGGAGTCGGTCGCGGTCATCGAGGCGGCCGCCAAGACCTATCCGGGCCTGGCGATCGACTACGTCGTGCCCGACTACTACGCCCGCCGTCCCAAGGCCTGCATGGGCGGCTGGGGCCAGCGCTTCTTCAACATCACGCCCTCGGGCCGGGTTCTGCCCTGCCACGCCGCCGAGACCATCACCGGGCTTCGCTTCGACAACCTGCGCGACAAGAGCCTGCGGGAGATCTGGACCTCCTCGGAGGCCTTCCAGAGGTTCCGCGGCGTCGAGTGGATGCCCGAGCCCTGCCGCTCCTGCGAGCGGCGCGAGGTCGACTGGGGCGGCTGCCGCTGCCAGGCCTTCGCCATCACCGGCGACGCCGCCAAGACCGACCCGGCCTGCGAGCTCTCGCCCCACCACGCCGTCATGGCCGAGCTGGCGGCGGCGGAGACCGCCGAGGCGCCGCCGGACTTCCGCTACCGCCGCTACGCCAACGCGCCGGAGACCGCGAAGCTGACCCGGCCGCCGGCTGCCACCGGCGCCGAGCGGACCACCACACTGGATTAGACCTCTTAGAGCTTCGGCAGGCCGAGGGCCGCCTTGATCAAGTCGGTGATCGCCTGGAAGCGGCCCCGGCGGGTCTCCGGTTTGTCCGCCTCGGTGACCGCGATGGCCAGGGTTTCGACGGTGCTGCGCATGTTGGTGACGCTGTAGCGGGCGAGGCTGCCGCTGCGGTCCGGATTGTCCGCACGGCAGGACCGGAAGCAGAGATAGGCCCGCGTATCGTCGGTCTGCGCGAAGCGCAGCTGGACACCGTAGACGCTGTAGCGCGGATCGGCGCCGCCGAGGAAATCGATGCCGACACCCGAAGTCTCGCCGATGGTGTCGACCGCCAGGGTGATGATCTCGGGCACGACGTCGGCGTTGAAGATGCCCAGCTTGAAGATCGGCGCCTGCGGCAGGAAGGGATCGCCCGTGATGTCGCCGAGCGCGCCGTTCACGACCACCGTCCGCGCCGCCGTGTCGTAGCGGTCGCCGTCCCCGAGCAGGTGAAGGATCGCGGCCTTCGGATCACTGGGATCTTCCAGCTCGACGACAAGCGCCTGGCTGGTGCCGACAACCTCCCAGACACCGCTGTCCAGGTCGACCACGACGGCGGTGTCCTCGTTGACGCCGACGCCCTGCGCGATTCCGTTGTCGGCCATGGCCACCAGCAGTCGGCCCAGCCGGCCCCAGACCAGGAAGTGCTGGTCGGCCAGGAAACCGGCGGGCAGCAAGCCGAAGCCGTTCGACGTGCCGACCCGCAGCGGCCCGCTCGGCAGACTCAGGCTGTCGATGCTGGTGCCGTTGACGATCATCGGGTCGCTCTGCACCGCCGCGCCGGCGGAGGTGCCGCCGAAGACGCCGCCCTCGGCGACGATCCGGCGGATCGCGTCCATCACCGGCGTGTCCGAGCCGTCTTGGTTCAAGAGCGCGAAGGCCCCTCGGTTCTGATTGCCGCCGCCGAACCAGACCGCGTTGCAGGTCCGAACCAGGGCGACCGTGGCCGGGTTCTCGGTCAGCCGCGCCTCGGTCCTGCGAACCTCCTCTTCCGGGTCGTCGAAGGTGAAGAAGTCGTCCTCGAAGGGCTCCGTGTTCCAGGCCGAGTTCTGCATGGTGACCTCGACCGCGACCGTCTCGGCCCCGCGCTCCCGGAAGAGCCCGGCATAGAAGTCCCGGGAGTCCTGGGGGTCGCTGCTGTTGGTCCCGAAGATGCAGATCTTCGCGCTGCGGCCGCCGGCCAGATCGACGAAGCGATCGAAGAGAAGGTCGCTCTGGGCGTTGCCGCCGACGATGAAAAGCGTGCCCTCCGCCCGGGCGCCGGTCGCGACGAGCAGCACGACGGCGAAGGCCAAACGGCTCAGCATTCCGGATCCTCCCCCTAGCCTGCCCCTTCCGGCCTTCGCGCCCCGCGGGCAGTGCGGGCCGGAACCTCTCGTTCGACCCTAGCCAGCGCCAGCACCGGAGACAATGCCGATAGGCTTCGGGCGTGGGAGACCCCAGGCAGGACTCTTGGGACCCGGCTGGCTGGAACTGCTCAGTATTATATCTTTTGAATTATGCCAAAAGATTCAATTTTCGTTAATTCCTGCGGTCTAGCGTCGGCGGACCAGAGCCAAGGTGCCAGTTCACCACGGCTAAGGAGCCGCCAGATGTTCAAGGTTTTGATTCTCGTCTGCGCCGCCGGCATGGCGCCGCGCGACTGCCAGGCGAGCAACGCGCTGGAAGTCGTCCAGGGCCCGGAGGCCCGCAACGAGATCGCCTGCGCCCTGCAGTCTCAGGCCTACTTCGCCCAGACCGCTCTCGGCCGCGACCTGCGCCCCGGCGAGTACGTCAAGATCCGCTGCCGCCGCACGGCGATCGGCAAGGGCAACGTCGGCTGACCCTGTCGCTCCCCTCTCACGACGCCTGACCAGAGTTCGGGTGCCCGCACGCCGGGCGGCCGCCCGGGATGCCGGTCGCGTCGCCCCGGAACCGGTGCGGCGCGACCCGGCCTCCGGTGCCCGCGACCGGATCGCGGCTTGACCTGTTCCCTATGGATTAGCGTGGCTTATCCGCGCCTGAGCGAACGTGGGCGGCTCTAGCAGGCTGTTGAAAAAGTCCTGAGCGCTTGCCCGAGATCATCCTTCGACAAGCTCAGGATGAGGCGAAGTGCTTGAAATTGCTCGCCCTCACCCT
>JANQGU010000129.1 GCA_028282935.1 Kiloniellales bacterium | reverse complement strand
GACTATCCCGACCGTCCGATCAGCCTGATGGTGGCCTACAGCCCGGGCGGCGCCACCGACTTCCAGGCCCGCATCGTCACCATGGTCGCGGCCAAGGAGGAGTACCTCGGCCAGCCCGTGGTCATCATCAACAAGCCCGGCGCCGGCGGGAAGGTCGGCTGGAACCAGTTCGCCGCCAAGGCCAAGGCGGACGGCTACGAGCTGGCGGCCTACAACGTGCCCCACTTCATCGCCCAGTCGGTCGTCTTCAAGACCAAGTACAACATCGACAACCTGGAGCCGATCGCGAACTGGGGCGCCGATCCGGCCGTCCTGGTCGTCAACAAGGACAGCGAGTTCGACAGCGTCGACGACCTGGTGGCCTTCGCCAAGGCCAACCCCGAGAAGGTCACGGTCTCGGGCGCCGGCCTCTACGTCGGGCACCACATCGCCTACCTGCAGATCGAGAAGGCCGCCGGCGCCAAGCTCAAGTACGTGCCCCACAAGGGCGGCGCGCCGGCGCTGAAATCGGTCCTCGGCGGCCAGGTCATGGCCGGCGTCAACAACCTCTCGGACGCCTACCGGAGCCGCGACAACCTCAAGATCCTGGCCATCGCCGACCTGGACCGCAACGCCGAGTTCCTGCCCGAGGTGCCGACCTTCAAGGAGCTGGGCTACGAGGTCGACGACTCCTCGGTCAATTTCCGCGGTATCATGGTGCCCAAGGGCACGGCGCCGGAGGTGATCGAGATGCTGGCCGAGCGCGTGCCGGAGATGTTCAAGAACGACCGCGTCGCCAAGCAGATGAAGGTCGGCGGATCGCCGCTTCGGGTCTTGCCCCGTGACAAGGTCGTCGCGATGTGGAAGGAACGGCAGGCCTTCCTGTCCGAGCTCCTGAAGGACCTGAAACAGGAATAGGCTGAGGGCGGCGGAGCCGAGGGAAAGGGCGCCGCCGCCACGCTCTCACCGGCTGCTTTCGGAGGTCATGGATGGCCGAGCAGGGCATCGAGGCGGTCGCCGCCGACAGCGACGAGACGGCGGTCGACGACGTCGTGGCACGCGCCCGCCGGGCCCAGTCCGGTTTCGCGGCGAGCGCCGATCAGCGGCGGCTCGACCGGGCCGCCCAGGCCGCCGCCTGGGCCGTGATGGAGCCGAGCCGCAACCGGGAGCTCGCCGAGCTGGCCGTCGCGACCACCGGCCTCGGCAAGGTCGAGGACAAGGTCCGCAAGAACCACCGCAAGACGCTCGGCCTGCTGCGCGACCTCCGGGGCCTGAAGACCTGCGGGGTGATCCGGGAGCGGCCCGAGCGCGGCCTGACCGAGATCGCCCGGCCGATCGGGGTGATCGGTGCGGTGGTGCCCTCGACCAACCCGGTGGCGACCCCGGTCAACAACACCGTCAACGCCCTGAAGTGCGGCAACGCCATCGTGCTGGCGCCGAGCCCCAAGGGTGCTGCGGTCTGCGACAGGCTGATCGGCTACATCCACGCCGAGCTGGACAAGGCGGGGGCGCCGCGCGACCTGGTCCAGATGCTGCCGCCGCCCCCGAGCAAGGCCAAGAGCCGGCGCCTGATGGAAAGGGCCGACCTGGTGATCGTCACCGGCTCGCAGGCCAACGTGCGCGCCGCCTACCGCTCGGGCACGCCGGCGATCGGGGTCGGGGCCGGCAATGCCACGGTCATCGTCGACGAGACCGCCGACCTCGCGGCCGCCGCCGCCGGCATCGCGGCCTCCAAGACCTTCGACAACGCGACTTCCTGCTCCTCGGAGAACGCCGTCATCGTGCTCGACGCGGTGCGCGAGCGCTTCCTGGAGGCGCTGGCCGCCGAGGGCGGCGCCCTTCTGGACGCCCGGGAGCGCGACCGGCTGGTCGCCGCGCTCTGGTCGGCGGGAAGCCTCGACCGCAAGCTCCTGGCGCAGGACATCGACGTGGTGATCCGGGAGGCCGGGCTGACGCGCCTGGAGCCGCAGAGCACCCGCTTCGTCTTCACCGAGGAGCGCGCGGTGGGCGCCGGGAACCCGATGTCCGGCGAGAAGCTCTCCCTGGCCCTGGCGCTCTACGGCGCCGCCGACTTCGCCGCCGCCAAGGCGCTGGCCGCGGAGATCCTGGGCCACCAGGGCGCCGGGCACTCGGTCGGCCTCTATAGCGCGCGGGCGGAGCGTGCCCTGGAGCTCGGACTCGAGCTGCCGACCTGCCGGGTGATCGTGAACCAGGCCCATTGCTTCGCGACCGGCGGCAGCTTCGACAACGGCCTGCCCTTCTCGCTCTCCATGGGCTGCGGGAGCTGGGGCGGCAACTCGATCGACGAGAACCTGCACTGGCGGCATTTCCTCAACGTCACCCGGGTGGTGCGCCGCATCCCGACCGAGGAGCCGGCACTGGAGGAGGTCTTCGAGGACTACTGGCGCGAGATCGGGCGATGAGCGAGCCGCCGGGGGGCTCGGCCCGCCCGGAGGCGGCGACCCTGCGCGCGCTGCTCGACCGCCGGGCCGCGGAGAACGCGGCGGCGGACTTCCTGATCTGCCCGGACAGCGGCCGGCGGATCGGCTTCGCCGCCCTGCGCGACGCCGCGGCCGGCTGCGCCCGGCGCCTCTCGGCCCTGGGGGTCCGGCCCGGCGAGAGCGTCGCCTTCGCCCTCGAGAACGGCTATGCCGCCGTCCTGGCGGTCCTGGGCTGCCTCTACGGTGGCTTTCGCGCGACCCCGGTCAACCTAGCCGCCGGCCCGGAGACCCTGGCCTACGTCCTGGCCCATTCCGAAGCGCGGGTGGTGCTTCTGGGCCGCGCGCAGGAGGCCCTGATCCGGGCGGCACTGGCCGGCCGCGAGGACCTGACGGCGCTGATCCCCTGCGATCCCGACTCCGGGCCGCGCTGGCCGGAGGGCCTGCCCGAGGGCGCCCTGCCGGCGACGCCGGAGGCCGAGGCCGAGGGCCTGCTGATCTACACCTCGGGCACGACCGGCCGCCCGAAGGGCGTGCTGCTGACCCAGCGCAGCCTCCTGGCCGGCGGCCGGAACGTCGCCGAGGCGCACCGCCTGACCGCGGCCGACCGGGCACTCTGCGTCCTGCCGCTCTACCACATCAACGGCCTCTGCGTGACGGTGATGGGGCCGCTGGTCTCTGGCGGCGCGGTGGTGATGCCGCGCGGCTTCTCGGCCAGCCGCTTCTGGGACCAGGCCTGCGGCCAGGACTGCACCTGGGTCAGCCTGGTCCCGACGCTCTTCGCCTATCTGCTGAACCTGCCCGAGGCCGCGACGCCGCCGAGGGAGAGCCTGGCGCGGCTCCGCTTCGCGCGCTCCGCCTCGGCGCCGCTGGCGCCCGAGACGCAGCTCGCCTTCGAGTCGCGCTTCGGCCTGCCGGTGATCGAGACCCTGGGCCTGACCGAGACCGCGGCGCAGGTTCTCTCGAACCCCCTGCCGCCCGGGCGCCGCCAGCCCGGCTCGCCCGGCCGGGCCTGGGGCAACGAGGTCCGGATCGCCGACCCGGAGCAGCGCAGCCTGCCGCCCGGCCAAGCGGGCGAGATCCTGGTCCGGGGCCCCAACGTGATGAAGGGCTACTTCAAGGACCCGGCGGCCACGGCCGAGGCGCTGACCGGGACCGGCTGGCTGCGGAGCGGCGACCTGGGCCGGATGGACGAGGCCGGCTACGTGGTCGTAACCGGCCGGCTGAAGGAGCTGATCATCAAGGGCGGCGAGAACATCGCCCCGCGGGAGATCGACGAGGCGCTGATCTCCCAGCCGGCGGTGCTGGAAGCCGCCGCCTTCGCCCGCCCCTGTCCCGACTACGGCCAGAGGGTCGAGGCCTGCGTGACCTTGAAGCCCGGCATCGCCGCCTCGGAGGCCGAGCTGATCGCCGGCTGCGTCGCACGGGTCGGACGCTTCAAGGCGCCGGACCGGGTCCACATCCTGGAGAGCCTGCCGAAGGGCCCCTCCGGCAAGATACAGCGCCTGAAGCTCCTGTCCCTGGTCTCCGGAGCGGCGGCGAGCGCTCTTTGACCGCGCCCTCCGATGTGCGAAGGGCGCCGGCGAATCCCGCCGACGCCCTCGCGATTCGACAGCCGTCCGGAAGCGTCAGGCGACCTGGCCTTCGGCCCCCGACTCGATCCGCGCCTCGTCCCGCGGCTGGGTGATCCGCTCCGCCGGCAGGGTCACGCTGGCGATGAAGGGCTGACCGTTGCCGCCGTGGAGCCGCAGCGCGCCGTCGTGCGCCTTGGCCAGGGCGGCCGCCAGGGGCAGACGCATGGGGTTGCGGTTGCCCTCGGCCTTGATCTTCTCCGAGACCTCGGAGGCGCCGAAGGGCTGCAGCAGCTTCGCCAGGTCCTCCGCGTCGAGGTCGACCTCGGCCCCCTTGACGATCATCAGCAGACCGCCGTCGTCGGAGGGCTTGAGCCCGAGGAGCAGCTCGTCGCCCTCGGCCATGTCGCTGGCCTGGCCGAGCATGTGGACCAGCATCTCGAGGATCTGGTTCTCGCGGCCCCAGATGACCGGCCGTTCCGCCGGCAGGCTGATCGCGATCTTGGGCGCGGCCTCGCCGTGCAGCGTCTGCACCTCTTCGACCGCCCGCTCCGCGATGCCGCAGATGTCGAGCCGCTCCTCCTTGCCGTCGGCCTGGCCCGAGCTGGCTTGCACATAGGCGTTCGAGCATTCGATCAGGTCGTAGAGGCGGCCGACCTGGTCGCGCACCATCTTGGCCGGCGAGGCGTCGTCCTCGTCGCCGTCATCGCTCATGACCAGGGGCGAGATCTGGTTGTTGACCTCGTCGACGAGCTGGCGCAGCTCCTCGCTGTAGCGCGAGAAGAAGGTGGTCGCCTCCTGGCTCTGCTGGTCGGCCACGTTCTTGGCGTCCTGCAGCTCCTCGAAGGCGGCCTGCAGCCTCTGCCGCAGGTCGAACTTGCCCAGGCAGCGGTCGAGGACCGCGAAGAGCTTGTCCAGCGCCAGCGGCTTGGTCAGGTAGTCGAAGGCACCGGACCGCAGGGCCGTGATCGCCGATTCCTTGTCGGCGTTGCCGGTGATCACCACGCAGTAGATCTCGGGACGGAACTCCTTGAGGTAGGGGATCAGGTCCAGACCGTTGGTCCGGCCGAGGCGGATGTCCAACAGCGCCACCTGGGCGTCGAACTCCTGGATCTTCTGCTGCGCCTCCTGCTCGTTCTTCGCGGTCTCGACCTCGTAGCCGGTCGCCCGCAGGACCTCGGCGATGCCTTCGACCAGGTCGACGTCGTCGTCGACCGCCAGGATCCGGCCGGTCCGCTGGTGCGACTTGAAGCCACCCGGGGGCGGCTGCTGCGATGCCGGGACGCCGCTGGGCGCCGGCGTCTCCGCCCGGGCGGCGGGCACCGGTGGCTCCATGGGCGCGGGCATGGGCGCCGGCGCGGCTTCGGGCATGGGAGCCGGCATGGGCGCGGGCGGGGCCATGGGCGGCGGTGCGGCCGCGGGGGCCTCCATCGGCCCCGGCAGGCTCTCTTCGGCGGCGGGGCTCACGGCCTCGGGCGCCTCCGGCTCAGAGATTGGGGGCTCAGAGATTGGGGGCTCGGCGATCGGGGGCACGCCGTAAGGCTCGGCCGGGGCCGCCTCCGCCGGGTCTTCCTCGGCCAGCATGAAGGGCTCGGGCTCGTCCTCCGCCTCGGACGGCGAAGCGCCAGCACCGGGCATCGTGAAGCTCGCCGCCGGCTCCGCGAGGTCGTCAGCGGACCGCGAGGCCATCTCCGGCTCCGCGTCGGACTCCATCGCCGGCAGCGGCGCCAGGGGCTCCATCGGCGGAACCACGGGAGGCTCCATCGGCGGCGCCATGGGAGCCGGCTCATAGGGCGCCGGCTCCATGGGGGCTGGGTCCATGGGAGCCGGATCGCTCGCGGGCGCCTCGGCCAGGCCTTCCTCGTCCGCGGCCAGGGCCTCGTCGGCGCTGGAGGCTTCCGGCGTGTAGCCGCTGCGCTCGATGTTGAAGCGCGGACGGTCCTCGGAGCGCTCCGGCTTGGCCATGAAGAGGTCCGAGGCCACCTCCTGCTGCGGCTCCGGCTGGGCGTCGAGCCCGTTGGACATCTGGTCCAGGTGCTGGAGCAGCGACACCGTGTCGAAGGGCTTGGTCAGGATACCCGTGACCTCCATCGACCTGAAGGCGTCCAGGGCCTCGGCGTTCTCCGAGGAGTGGCCGGTGACGATGACGGTCGGGATGTCGTGGCCGCGGTTGCGAAGCTGGAGGTAGACCTCCAGGCCGCTGATGACCGGCAGCTTCAGATCGAGCACCAGGTAGTCGACGCCGCCGCTCATCACGGTCTTCAGGGCCTCGCCGCCGGTCCGGGCGACGCAGACCTTGTAGCCGTCGTCCATCAGCACGTCCTTGATCGCGCCGCTGAACTCGGGGTCGTCGTCGGCGATCAGGACCATGCCCTTGGAGTGGATCCGCTCCATGGCCTCCAGCACGTCGTCGATGTTGATCGGCTTGTGCAGGATGCCGCAGGCGCCCTCCTGGACCGCCTGGTCCAGGAGCTGCTCGACGCTGTAGCCGGTCATCATGATGACCTTGGCCGCCGGGCGGATCTTTCGGATCTCCATGAAGCTCTCGACGCCGTTCATGCCCGGCATCATCACGTCCATGAAGGAGATATCGAACTCCCTCTCGCGGAAGATTCGAATCGCCTGCTGACCGTTGTAGGCCACCTCCACCTCGTGGCCCTTCATCCGAAGGACGTCGGCCAAGCCGTCGGCGATGTCCTTGTGGTCGTCGACGACAAAGATCCGGAGGGGCTTTGTCTGGGTGCTCATCATCCAGCCCTTTCGTGTTCGTAACGCTTCCTGCTCCAGGAACTGCCGGGCCGACGTCTAGGCGGCCTGTTCCTGTACCTGCTTGATCGGCATCCAGAGCCGCACCTGCGTGCCGCCGCCCTGGCTGCTGGTGACTTCCACGTCACCGCCGTGCTGTTCCATGATCTGCTTGACGGTCGGCAGCCCCAGTCCGACGGCGCCGCTCTTGGTGCTGAACAGCGGCTCGAAGACCTGGGGAAGAGTATCCGGCGCAATGCCGGGACCGCTGTCGGCGACGAGTATCTCGAAATGGTCGCCCGCGACCCTGCTCTTGATCTCGAGCTCGAGCGGGCCCGCCAGCTCGCCGCTTTCGGCGGCCTCGACCATGGCCTCGCAGGCGTTGTTCACGAGGTTGGTCAAGGCCCTGCGCAGGCGGTCCTGGTCGAAGGCGGCGATCAGGCCGCCGGTGCCCGAAAGCAGCTTGACCCCGATCGCGGGCGGCAGGTTCTGCTCGCCCAGAAGGCCGTGGAGCCATTCGTCGATCGGATGGTTCTCGAGGTTCAGAGCGGTCGAGCGGGTGTAGTCCAGCAGCTCGTTGATGATGTTGTCGCAGCGGCTGACGCTGCGGTCGACGCGCTCCAGGGCGCTCTCGACCCCCAGGCCCTGGCCGTCGGTCCGGCCGCGAACCAGGTAGATGGCGGTGCGTATGGCGCCCAGGGGGTTGCGCAACTCGTGGCTGACCGTCGCGGTCAGATGACCGATCGCGGCCAGGCGCTCCTGATGCATGAGCTCGGACTGGGCCTGCTGCAGCTCGGCCGTGCGCCGTTCGACGCGGCGTTCCAGGTCCTGGTTCAGCGCCAGGATATCCGCGTTGGCCTGCTGAAGCTCCGCGGTCCGCTCCTGGATCCGCTGTTCCAGGGTCTCGTTCATCCTGGCCATGCCGTCGTTCGCGGCATGGACCTGATCGATCACCTTGGAGAGCTGCGCGGTGCGCTCCTCGACCCGCTGCTCCAGCTCCTGGTTCAGGCGAGCCATGTTGTCGTTGACCTGCGACAGCTTGTCGTTGGCCTCGTTCAGCTCCAGGGTGCGCTCTTCGACCCGCCGCTCGAGCTGGGCGTTGAGCTGCGCGACCTGCGCCTCGGCCGTGGCCAGGGACTGGTGAGCCCGCCGCAGGGTGTCGATCTGCGTGTTGCGCTCCTTGATGTCCTCGCGCACGAAGACCCCGAGGACCAGAGTGATCAGCACCATGCCGATCAGGAGCGCCTTCTCGCCGGTGTCCAGGAAGGCCTTGATGCCCTTCCGGATCTCCGTGAAGTCGGCCTCGATCTCGACCGCGCCCTGGAAGATCCCGTTCTTCATGAAGGGCTGGTAGATCCGGCCGAGCGACCGGCTGCGGCCGGAGGCATCTACGCTGTCCTTCAGGATGGTGACCGACCGGCCGAGCCGGACGTCGTTAAGGAAGAAATCGGCATCGAAGGTCAAGCCCAGATCCTCGGGCTTGGCCGCCAGGGCGACCAGTCCGTCCCGGTCGAACATGCGGAAGTTCTGAACCTGCCGGCTACCGGTGATGAACGCGATGACTTCCTCGTCGCGGGCCGAGACCGACCCCTGGTTCAACAGGGCCTCGACGTTGTCGATGTGGCGCTCGAGGTAGTCGCCCCAGAACTGCGCCTGGTGCTCAGCCTGGCTCTTCAGCAGCTGCTGGATCAGGATCTGCTCGCCCCGCCCCAGGCCGACCGCCGCAAGGACGCCGACGGCGATGAAAAGCGCCGCCAGCCTGACGTCCTTGACTCTGAGCTTAGCGAACATGGCTCGGACTTTCTCGATCGCGACCCGGAAACGGCCTTGCGGCAGGTTCCAACTGAAACGATGGGCGACCTCTCGGGGCCCTCGCTCTCCAACGCTTCGCGCCCGAAAAATCATCCACGTCAATTACCCGACTAAAAGTAAAGTTAGTGTTTATTCGAAAACAAATTGCTAAACAGAAAGTTTCCAGCAGGATCACACCCCTGGTCTTTCATACAGCTACAAAGTTGATTTTTGGTTGTTGTGCCTGGCAACACTAACCCTAACCGCCAGGCAGGCACCCGCGGCCGCCTGTCGGGACCGCCGCGCCGGGCCCCGGACGGCGTCCCGGGCAAGGCCGGGACCGCACGGGGCGAGCCGCGGCGCCTGGGGTCAAGACCGCCCCAGGCCAGGACGACCTGAGGCGGGATTCCCGACTGTCTCGACGCGCTGGCGCCCTAGAGAGCCTCGAAGAGCTCGGTGGCGCTGTCGATGGTCTGCAGCAGCGTCAGGTTGAGATCGGAGATCTGCCCGAGCTGGCCGTCGTCGACCTGCTCGCCGTTCGCCACGCCCTCGACGATCGGCACGAAGTCGGTCCAGATCTGCAAGGCCTTCTGCAGCTCGATCCGGATCGCCGGGGTCGGCGCCTGGCGCAGCCTGAGCTGCAGATCGCCGTCCAGGAGGCCCTTGAGGACACGGTCGAAGTGGCTGCTGCTGCGCGCCAGGGCCTTGCGGTTCTTCTCGACCGAATGACCGTAGGCGACCAGCAGAAACTCCTTTGCGAGCTTCTGCGACAGCATGCTCTGACGGGTCGAGTAGTCGATCGCCAGAAGGTTGATCGAGAACACGATCATGCCCTTCTGGGCCTCCAGGCGGAGGGCCTTCACCAGCTCGTCGACGACGCTGTACAGAGGCTCGGTCATCTCCGCGACGGCGACCACCTCCTCGGCGGTCATCTCGTCGCCGACCACGCCTTTCGCCAGGAGCTGCTCGACCGAGCCCCAGATCTGGTCGACACGATCGACGTGCCTGATCAGCTCAGGGTCCGCCAAGGGCTTGAGGCCAAGCTCGGCGTCGCCTTCCCGCAGCCCCTTCGAGATCCGCCGGAACATGGCGTGGCTGCTCTGCAGGCGTTCAAGGTTGGTTTCCTTGTTGATATCCATGGCAACGAGGATCGCCTCCTTGCCGATCTGCTGCGCCAGAGTTCGCTGCTGGCCGGCCATGTTGACGGCGCGCTCGAAGTCGATCCTGCTCTTCGCCAGCGAGCTGCTGGTCCCGATCACGGCCGACAAGGCAAGAAGGGCTGCTAACAAAGTCAAGGTGAGAAAGCGGAGCTTTCCGTTCCGCGTGAGCTCAAACAACATGGTGTCCGTCCCCGTGGCGTCAACGAGCGGGCCGAAGCTGATGCGGCAATCGCCAAACGGACTCAGCAGAAGCGGACTCCGGGTGGAGCCGCCACTGGGAGGCCTCTTGCGATGAGCGTCGGAACTGCCGCATTCCCGGCTCGCCTCAAGTGCCTCTGTAAATAGCCTAATCTATATGAAGCAACTATTAATAGGTGTGTTTGTTGATAACAATTCTCTATATTCACTAATATCTTGCCATTAACTTTAACAAGAAGGTGGGCCCCGGCGGCCGAAACGGCGCTCGCGGCGACCCCGGGCGCCCGGCGTCGCAGCCCTATGGCAATGACCCGGTCTCCTGTCATAGAGTCCGGATCATGGAGACGGCAGCGAAACGCACCCTGGCGGGCGCCGGCCTCGGCGGTGCCCTCTGCCTTGCCCTGGCGGCCGCGGCGGCGAGCCCCGCCCTGGCCGACGAGGCCGCGGAAATCGGCCGCCAGCGCCTCGAGATGGTCCGGATCGTCGAGGCGGAGACCCGCGCGACCTCGCCCGAGACCGGCATAGCGGCCCTGCAGCCCAAGGTCCTGGAGGCCATGGGGCGGGTCCCGCGCCACAGCTTCCTGCCGGCCGAGCTGCGCCCCTTCGCCTATCTGCCCACCCCTCTGCCGGTCACCCGGGACCAGAACATCGCAGCGCCCTTCCTGGTCGGGCTCATGACCCACCTCGCCGACGTCCAGCCCGGCGACAAGGTCTTCGAGACCGGGACCGGCGCCGGCTACCACGCCGCCGTCCTGGCGGAGCTGGCCTCGGAGGTCTTCAGCGTCGAGGTGATCGAGTTCCTGGCCGAGCGCGCGCGCGTGATCCTCGAGGACCTCGGCTACGGCGACGTCAAGGTCCGCGCCGGCGACGGCTACTACGGCTGGGCCGAGGCTGCACCCTTCGACGTCATCATCGTCAAGGAGGCGGTGAACCACCTGCCCGGCCCCCTGCTCCGGCAGCTCCGGCCCGGCGGGCGCATGGTGGTGCCGCTCGGCCCGGCGGACAGCAGCCAGATCCTCACCCTGGTCGAAAAGACCAGCGAAGGGCGCCTGCGATCGCGCGGCATCCTGGCGGTGAAATTCTCGCCGCTGCAAGGTGGAGAGCGGCTCTAGCAGGCTGCTGAAAAACCCGCTCGCGGGGATTGCGTGGATGTGATTCTGTGGTTCGGTGGAAGGACGGATCGGAGGCGGTGATGCGCGGCGAG
>JANQGU010000123.1 GCA_028282935.1 Kiloniellales bacterium | reverse complement strand
AGCTCTGACTGGACCGCCTCGGACTTGTAGCGCTCGGCCGGCAGGCCGTGCAGGGCGTCGATGCGCTGGGCCAGGCCGTCGTCCTCGGGGCCGCCGGGGCCGACCAGCGGCTGGTCCTCCAGGAGCGCGCCGCCGACGGCGGCGAGCAGGCGCAGGAAGCCGGCCTGGCTGCCCAGGCGGCTGCCGTCGGCCAGGGTGAGCTCGGCCAGGGCCTGACCCTCCCCGGCACCGAAGCGTTGCACCGCGCGCCGGGCCAGGGCCAGGTTGCGATCGTAGTCCGGGCCCCAGGTCCGGCGCAGCTCCCCTTCGGCGGCGGCCTCGGCCTGGTCCCGCCGCGCCGCCCGGGCGCCGTCGAGGCCCTCGACCTCGCCGCCGAACCAGTCGAGCGCCGCCTGAACCACCTTGGGCGGCGCGCCGGCCTCCTGCATCGTCGCCAGGAAGCGCGCCCGCCGCTCGGCCAGGACCGCGTCCTCCAGACTGGCGCCCAGCCGCTCCGGGAAGCGGACCGGGTAGTCCTCGGGCCGCTCCGGCACGCCGAGGCGGCGGTGGAACTGCCGCAGCTCGGCGTCCCCGGCCTCCTCGCCGGGCAGGAAGACGGCGCGGCCCAGCCGGCGCTCCAGCTCGACGTAGGAGCGCAGCGCCTCGGTCGGAGAGGCGAACTTCCGCGCGGCCCTGGTCAGCTCCTCCGGAAGGTCCGCCGGCCAGGCCGAGCCCGGCGGGCCGCCCTCCCCCGGCCGCGCGCCCGACCGATCCCCCGAAAACTCTGGGTCGTCCCTGAGCGGGCCAGTAGCCTCTGCGCCTTCGTCCCGGCCCGAACGGCGCGGGCCCTCTCGTGCTTCGTCCATCGCTAGCTTTGCCTTTCTTCGGATCCGTCCTGCGGGGCGTCCCGGTCCTGCGGCAGCGCGGCCTCCAGGGTCCGAACGATCCTGAGCCCGATGTCGCGTCGGCCGTCCCGGTGATAGGTCTCGTAGGGGTCGCCCTTGACCGCGACCGGGCGGAAGAGGCCGCACCAGTCGAGCAGGCTCCAGAGCACGCGGCGCCCCGCCGGGGTGGCGAAGACGCTGCGGAAGTCCCGGCGCCGCTCCGCCGCGCCGTAGCCCGGGCCGAGCTGATCCCGGGCCAGGCGGCCGAAGAAGCGCTCCAGGTCGCCCGCCCGCGCGGCCGAAGGGCGGCGGAAGGGGTGCCAGGCCATCAGGCGCCGGCCTCCGCCGGCGGTCCTTCGCCGCCCCTTGCGCCACGCGGCACCGGGCCAGGGCCGGGACCGGCGCCCGCGGCACCTCCCGGGGCGCCCCCGAGGGCCGCGGCCAGCGCCGCCGCCTGCTGGGCCTGGGCCCGGCCCTCGCGCAGGCCCTCGACGGTCTCGCTCGGGCGCAGCCAGCGCTGCGGCAGGCCGAAGATCTCAGGGGTGTCGCGGGCGATGGCGTCGCCGTCGAAGTGGTCCATGATCTCCGGCTGGGCCGACACGAAGGGCGCCAGCAGCTCGACCGCGCGGGCCGCGCCGGCGGCCTCGACCTGGCGGCGGGCCTGCTCGACCGGCGAGGCGAAGCTGAAGCGCAGGCGCCGACCTTGCAGCCGCTCGGGCCGCTCGGGGAAGGCGCCGGCGCGGTCCAGCAGGCCGAAGGCGCGCTCGACGATGACCGCCGGGTAGTCCGCCTCCAGGCGGCCGAAGACCGGGCCGATGGTGCGCAGGAACTCGTCCTTGCGCTCCAGCACCTCGGTCGCGGTCATGCTCGGCGCGCCGACGGGAAGCTGCAGGACGTTGCGGAAGAAGGCCTGCCAGATCTGGTCCCGGGTGTCGTTCTGCATCTCGCGGCCCAGCGGCAGGTTGGCACCGCTCTGCAAGGGCGTGACCGGCAGGCGGCCGAGGTCGCGCACGGTCTCGGCATCGAAGTAGGTGATGCCGCCGGGGAAGGTCTTGATCGCGCCGAGCACGCTGTCGTCGGCGGCCAGCAGCGGCGGGTCGGTCGCCTTGTGGCCGGCGACCAGCAGGGTCTTGCCCATCTCCTGCAGGCTGTTGGCGTCGGGCAGGGCCAGCATGGCCGGCGAGCGGCCGTAGACCTCGCCCGAGGCGGTGTCCCAACGCGGCAGGGCGAAGGGGAAGTCGTGGAAGCCGCCCTCCCCCACCTTGTGCTGGGACTCGACGTCGACCACCAGCGAGGCGAAGGGCAGGTCGGCGGCGCCGGCCCGGCGGGGGTCCCGCTCGCGGCGCGGGAAGACCGCCTGGAGGAAGGCGAAGCGCCGGTCCGGCTTGGCCTCGGGGCCCTCCAGCGCCTCCAGGGTCTTGGCGCCCAGGCGCGCCCGGCCGAAGCGCTCGGCGGCCTGGCGCGCGCTGAGCTCCATCAGCAGGAAGAGGCTGTCGACGTCGCCCTCGGCGCCCTCGACCAGCAAGGCGTTCTTCAGCGGCACCGAGCGGAACAGCAGGCGGTCCAGCCCGGCCGCCTCGCCGATGAAGAGCACCCCGGTGCCGAAGGTGACGAGGTCGTCGTCGACCTCGGCCGTGCGCTGCACGAACTTGGCCCGGGGATCGTAGAGCGCCGACCAGAGGCGCTCCTCGGCCAGCTCGACCCAGCGCTTGACCGCGTCGTCCGCCTCCAGCTCCGGGTCCTGGGGCCGGAGCCGGAACCAGCGGCTGGTCTTGGGCTTCAGCAGGCCGTCGACCGCCGCCGCCAGGCCGCGCCGGGCCAGCATGGGGGTGCCGTCGAAGATCCGCTCCGTGCGCTTGCCGCCGGCGACCTGGGTGGTGGTGAAGTCGGCGCGCCGCGGCAGGAAGACCTCGGCGAGATCCTGCCAGTGGCTCTCCCAGACCCGGCGCTCCGCCTTGAGGCTGCGGTAGCGGCTCAGCAGGTCCTGAACGTCCTTGGACAAAGTGCTCTCCTTCTCCAGCCTTCGGCGCGACTACTGGCCGAGCAGGCGGTTGCGCCGGTCGGGCTGCGGCGAGGTGTCGCCCAGGCCGCTGGTCAGGATGGTGCTGCGCAGGCCGCTGCGCCGCCGCCGGGCCAGGCGCTCGCGCCGCCGCGCCTCGTCGATGACCGGGTCGTCCGGCTCCGGCGGCGGCGGCGGTGGCGGCGGCGGCTTGGGCGGATCGAAGACCGCGCTGAAGCGGCGGCGGTCGAACCAGGGGCTTTCCAGCCCGGCAATGTGGCCTCGGAACATGGGTTGTCTCTCCGGTATGGCTTGGGGCGAAGGGGTTCGGTTGCGGTCCGGGCGGGGTCGGGGGCCGCGGAGCGCTTGCTTGCTTAGGCCGGAGTGTCCCCCCCACCCCAACCCTCCCCCTCCAGGGGGGAGGGAGTGAAGGCGCGGCGGTGGCTGCCTCAAAAGCCCTCCCCCCTGGAGGGGGAGGGTTGGGGTGGGGGGGCACTCCGGCGTTCGGGAGTTGGCGCCACAACCCTCCCGCCCTCTCCCTCCAGCGCCCGGTAGAGCTGCCAGGGGGTCCAGATCCACCAGCGCTGGAGGCCGAGGAGCCGCTTGGCGGCCTCGACGCAGGAGAACCAGGCCGGTGCCAGGGCGCGGCGCGGCGGCTCCCGGGCCTCGGTCTCGACCACGGTCAGGCCGGCGTCGCGGTAGAAGGCGGCCAGGTCGTAGCCGGGTGGCGCGACCAGCTCGACCGCGGTGCGATGCGCCAGGGCGTCGATCCGCAGCCAGCCGGACTCGGTCTCCAGGACCGCGAAGCAGTGGCGGAAGCCGGGACGGTGGCCGCAGAAGAGGCGCACGGCCAAGCCCCGCCCGGCGCCGTGGAAGACCGCGAGCGCGCGCAAAGGTTCAGTCCCCGTATTGCTGTCGGAGTCTTGCTGTCGGACGGGCCCTGTAGAGAGTCAGAAGCCGCGCAGCGGCAGCTCCGGCGGGCGCTGCAGCCAGTTGTCCGCGAGGTAGCGGGCCCGGCCGTCGATGACGTGCAGGGTATAGGCGTGGC
>JANQGU010000079.1 GCA_028282935.1 Kiloniellales bacterium | reverse complement strand
CGGACCAGGCGGTACCTCAGCGCCGCCGCCCGAGGCGGCGGTTGAAGCGAGACAGTCCCTGGCGCGCATCGCGCAGGCGGCCGGTCGCCCTCGGACCGGAGCGAAAGCTGTTGCGGTCCAGGCGCTGGATCACGGCGCGGGTGTTGGAGCGGTAGCGCTGGGCGCGGTTCTTGCTGACCGGATCGAGGGGCGCCGTCTCGCGGCTGCGGAGCGCCGGCGCCGACTGCAGCGCGGGCCCCTGGGGCAGCGCCGCCTCCGGCTCCGCCCTCAGGCTCTCCAGCCGCTCCGCCGCGCGGTCGCCGGCCCGGGCGGGCAGGGTCGCGAGCAAGGCCGGGAACAGGATGGCGGTGATGACGGCAAGTCTGGCCTTTCGCGGGGACATCTGCCTGACCCTTTCGGTTCCCGGGGGCGGCCCCAAAAAGAGGGGCGGGCGCCACCCGTCCTTTCTACATGGGGCGCCCGCGTCGAAGCCGCAACGTCGCGGATCAGGCGGTCGAGGTCGCGGCCGGCGCCCGGTCCTGCAGCCGGCGGCGCAGGCCGAGGCCCTGAAGCAGCGCGAGGTCGGCCACGACGGCGGCCTGGACGGCGAGGATCCAGAAGCCCGCGCTCGACAGATGATCGAAGAAGGCGGCCAGCACGGCGACGCTGACCAGTGCCCAGAGGGCATTGATGCCGATCACGATCGCCGCCGGCAGGGTCTCCGGATCGCGGTGCCGCGCGATCGCCGCCAGGGCAAGGGCGAAGCCGAGGTCGGCGACACCCAGCGCGACCAGCAGGGACGCGGACACGCCGGTGCCGATCAGGCCGGCCAGGGCCTCCGAGGCGAAGATCAGCACCAGCCCGGCCAGCCCCGAGAGGGCCGCGTTGGCGAGCAGGGTCTTGCGCAGCAGGTCCTTGGAACGAAGCATGACGTTTCCTCCAGAGTTGCACTGCGGGAAGACTGGCGCCGCTATCGCGGCCACTCAATTACCTCGGAGGTAATGGTTTCGCGCCCGCGCGGGCGCTAGCCTGCTGCCGGTGACTTTCAGGGAGGCCGGTCCATGTCCGTCGATGTCCCCGTGCCGGAATCCGCCGGGGCGCTGGAGTCCCTCGGCGACCTGCTGCGCCACTGGCGCAAGCTGAGGGGCTTGAGCCAGCTCGCCCTGGCGCTGGAGGCCGGCAGTTCGGCCAGGCATCTCAGCTTCGTCGAGTCCGGGCGGGCCCAGCCGAGCCGGGCCATGGTCCTGCGCCTGGCCGAGGCCCTGCGGCTGTCCCTGCGCGACCAGAACCTGCTGCTCGGTGCCGCCGGCTTCGCGCCGGCTTATCCGGAGTCGCCGCTCGATTCCGCGGCGCTGGAACGCGCCCGCATGGCGCTGGATCTCATGCTCGCCAAGCAGGAGCCCTATCCGGCCCTGGTCATGAACCGGAGCTGGGAGGTGATCATGACCAACCAGGCGACCGGCCGGCTCTTCGGCCTCCTGGAGCTCGACCCGCAGGCCCTGGGCCAGGGCTTCAACGGCCTGCGCAGCTTCCTCCATCCCGAGGGCCTGAAGCGCTTCATCCGCAACTGGCCCGTCGCGGCCGGGATGACCCTGGCGCGGATGCAGCGGGACCTGGCCCTGACCCTGGACCCCGGCCTCTTCGCCCTGTTGGAGGAGGTGAAGACCTATCCCGGCGTGTCGGCGCTGCTCGCCGGCGGCGCCGGTCTGCCGGCCGGCGACCCCGTGGTGCCGCTGGAGATCGAGCACGACGGCCGGGTCTGGTCCTGGTTCACCACCATCGCCACCTTCGGCACGCCCCAGGACGTGACGCTTCAGGAGCTGAAGGTCGAGATGTTCTTCCCGATGGACCCGGAGACCGAGGAGGGGGCCAAGCGCCTGCTCGGGTGAGGTGGTTTCGCTGGCGGGGAGCGTTGTCCCCTCACCCAGCTCCGGCTAAGGCTCGGCTCGCCGCCTCGCCAAGCCTCCGCATCCCTCTCCCTTGGGGAGAGGGAGGGGCCCGCCGCGAAGCGGTGGGAGGGTGAGGGGGAAGCGGCGCCGCTCTGCCTAGTGCAGCTTGCCGTCGAGGTCGTCGATGGCCGACTGGACCAGGGTGTCGGCGGTGGCCTTGTCGAGGTTCTCGCTCAGCAGCTTGGCGGTCGCGGCCATGGCCAGCTCGACCGCCTGGCCGCGGACCTCCTTCAGGGCGTTGGCCTCGGCCTGGGCGATCTTGTCCAGGGCGAGCTGCTCGCGGCGCTTCAGGGCCTGCTCCAGGTCCTGCTCGGCCTGGCTGCGCAGGCGCTCGGCCGAGGCCTTGGCGTGGGCCAGCATCTCCTCGGCTTCCTTCTCGGCGTCGCGCTGCTTGCGCTTGTGGTCGGCCAGCAGCTTCTGGGCCTCGACCCGCAGGGCCTCGGCCTCGTCCAGCTCCTTGCGGATCGCGTCGGAGCGCTTATCCAGGCCGCCGGTGACCGCCTTCAGGATCGGCTTCAGGGTGAAGGCCAGGAAAACCACGAAGGCGATGGCGACCCAGAAGGTCGGATCGGCGTAGAAGGGCTCGGCGGGCAGGCCGTCTGCGTGTGCGTCTGGCATGGTCTCAGTCTCCCGCGGCCGCGTCGACCGCGCCGGCCGCCGTCTTGGCGTCCGGCTTGACGCCGATCAGCCGCTCGGTCGCGGCGCTGGCGACCTCGGCTGCGGCCTCGCGGATGCCGGAGGCCGCCTCCTGGCGGGCCTGGGCGATCCGCGCCTCCGCCTCGGCGAGCTGCTTGGCCAGGGTCTCGCTCAAGGCGTCCTGCGCCTTGGCGGTCTCGGCGGCAATGGCTTCCTGGGCCTCGCGCACGGCCGCCTGGGCCCGGGCCTCGGCCTCGGCGTGGGCCTTCTCGTACTCGGCGAGGACCGCCTCGGCCTCCTTGCGCAGGGCCTCGGCCTTGCCGAGGTCGTCGTCCAGCCGCCTCTGCCGCTGCTCCAGGATCCCGCCGATCTTCGGCAGCAGGCTGCGCGACAGGATGAAGTAGAGCGGGATGAAGGTCAGAGCGAGCCAGAAGATCTGGGTCGCGAAGACACCGGGATCGAATTGCGGCATGGCGGCCCTCCCAGGCCGGTTGCGGCCTAGCCGAAGAGGATCAGAAGCGCGATGACCAGGGCGAAGAGCGCGATGGCCTCGACCAGCGCGAAGCCCAGCATGGTCATGGTGAAGACCTCGCCGCGCGCCGCCGGGTTGCGGCCGACCGCGGTGATGAAGGACGAGAAGATGTTGCCGATACCGACACCAGAGCCGACGACGCCGATAACGGCCAGGCCCGCACCGATCACTTTGGCGGCATCAAGTTCCATGTTGTGTCTCCCTCGTTTAAGAGCGTGTTCCGTATGTGGGGATGGGCGCCGCCCTAGTGCAGGTGCAGCGCGTCGTTGATGTAGAGGCAGGTCAGGATCGCGAAGACGTAGGCCTGCAGGAAGGCGATCAGGATCTCCAGGCCGGTCAGCGCCGTGATCAGGGCGAAGGGCAGGACCCCGAAGACGCCCAGTGGCGCGATAAAACCGGCGATCACCTTCAGCAGCGTATGCCCCGCCAGCATGTTGGCGAAGAGCCGGACCGAAAGGCTGATCGGCCGCGAGAGGTAGGAGATGACCTCGATCGGGATCAGCAGCGGCCACATCGCGACCGGCGAGCCGGGCGGCACGAAGAAGCTGAAGAAGTGCAGGCCGTGCTTGGCCACGGCCAGGATCGTCACCCCGATGAAGACCATCAGGGCCAGGGCCAAGGTGACGACGATGTGGCTGGTCACCGTGAAGCTGTAGGGCAGCATGCCCAGCAGGTTCGCGAAGAGCACGAACATGAAGAGCGTGAAGACGATCGGGAAGTACTTCCGCCCTTCGCTGCCGATGGTGTCCTTGATCAGGTTGGCGACGAACTCGTAGGACAGCTCGGACATCGACTGCCAGCGTCCCGGGACCATGGCCCCGCGGCGCATGCCGAAGGACAGAAAGATCAGCACCCCGGCGATCGCGATCAGCATGTAGAGCGAAGAGTTGGTCAGGGTGTGGAAGGGCAGGTACCTCGTCCCGTCCGCGTTCACCACCCAGTCGCCGATGATCGGCTTGATCTCGAACTGCTCGAGCGGGCTATGGCCGCCGTTGGTCGCCATCCGGTTCTTCCCCCTGGCCCCCGCGCCCCGCTTCGGGCTTTGGGCCGCCGTCCTTGTCCTGCCTGTGGTACCCGTCGTGCCTGCGGTACCCCGCGCCGTAGTCGAAACCGCCGACGGCGCGGAAGACGTTCATGATCCCGGCGGCCGACCCCAGAATGAAGAACAGGATCAGCAACCAGGGCTTGGTGCCCAACCAGCGGTCGAGCCCCCAACCGATCGCCACGCCCACGGCCAAGGCCGCGACCAGCTCGACGGCGATCCGCATCGCCAGCCCCAACCCGCCGCCCGCAGCTTCGCGCTGCTTGCCTTGGGCCGCGTCGCGCCTTTCGCGCGCCGCCTGGAGCCGGGAGTCGAAATCGTTCAGCGAGTTCGGTTTCTCGGGATCGGTCATGGCGCAGGTTCTGACCTAGGTTCGGTCCTAGTGCAAGCCTGCCCCTCCCGCCCCGTTTCCGGCCTTCGCTGCCCCGAAACGGCGCGCGGACCTTACGAATGGCCCCGGAGCGAGTCAAGCCGCAAGACGCCCGGAATCAAGCGCTTTTTGCCGATCGGGAAGGGCGTCGCCGGGGCGGCGGCGTCAGGCGGATTCGCGAAGGGTCTCGGCGGCGTCCAGATCGACCGAGACCAGCTTGGAGACGCCGCGCTCGGCCATGGTGACGCCGTAGAGGCGGTGCATGCGCGCCATGGTCATGCGGTGGTGGGTGATGATCAGGAAGCGCGTGATGTCCTTGCCCGAGAGCTCGTCGATCAGGTGGCAGAAGCGGTCGACGTTGGCATCGTCCAGCGGCGCGTCGACCTCGTCCAGCACGCAGATCGGTGCCGGGTTGGTCAGGAAGACGCCGAACAGCAGCGACAGCGCGGTCAGGGCCTGCTCGCCGCCGGACAGGAGCGACATGACCTGCAGGCGCTTGCCCGGCGGGCTGGCCATGATCTCCAGCCCGGCTTCCAGCGGGTCGTCGGACTCGACCAGCTTCAGGTGCGCGCGGCCGCCGCCGAAGAGGCGGACGAAGAGCTCCGAGAAATGCTGGTCGACCATCTTGAAGGCGGCCAGCAGGCGCTCGCGGCCTTCGCGGTTCAGGCTGCCGATGCCTTGGCGCAGGCGGGCGATGGCTGCCAGCAGGTCCTCGCGCTCGCTCTGCAGGCCCTCGATCCGCTCGGTCAGCTCCTCGGCCTCGGCCTCGGCGCGCAGGTTGACCGGGCCCATGTTGTCGCGTTCCCGGGTGTAGCGCTCGAGCTTGGCCGCGACCTCCTCGTGAGGCGGCAGCTCCTGGCCGGGATCGACCTCGGCGGCCTCCAGGACGTTGTCCAGGCCGCATTCCAGGCGCTCCCGGACCCGCTGGGCGATGGCCAGCAGGCTCGCGTCGGCCTGCTCGACGCCGCCTTCGGCGCGAATCCGGTTTTCCCGGGCGGTCGCCAGCTCGCTCTCGGCGGCCTTCAGCGCCCGATCCGCCTCGGACTGCGCGGTTTCGCCCTCGGCCAGCGAATCGGCGGCCGTCCGGCGGTTCGCCTCAGCGGCCTCGATCTGCTCGGCCAGGGCCTCCCGGCGCTCGTTCATTTCCTTGGGGCGCGCCTCCAGATCCTCGAGCTCGCGTTCGAGGTGCTCGCGCCTCTGGTCCAGCTCGGCCAGGTGACGGTCGGCGGCCTCGGCCCGCTGCTTCCAGGAGGCGATGTCCTCCGCGATCTGCCCCAGGCGCCGGCGGCGGTCCTCGGACTCGCGCTTCAGGCGCGCCAGCTCGGCCTGGCGCTCGGCCAGCTCGCCGCGCAGCTCGCCGACGGCGGCCTTCTCGGCTTCCAGCTTCTCGCGCTCGGCCTCCTGGTCGGGCAGCTCGGCGATCTCCTCGGCGCAGCGGTCGTGCTCCGCGACGGTCTCCGCCGAATCGGCGGCCAGAAGCTCGAGCGCTTCCAGCAGGGCGGCCAGGCGCGACTTCGCACCGGCGGCTTCGTCGCTCAGGCGGCCGTGGCCCTGGCGCGCCTCGTTCAGGGCCGAGAGCGCCGCGCGCTGGTCGTCGCGCGCCTGGCGCTCGGCCTCGGTGGCCGTCTGCACGTCCTTGCGGGCCGCCTCGAAGGCTTCGCGGGCCTCGGCCTCCAGGGCCTCGGCCTTGGGCAGCTCCGCCTCGATCTCGGCCAGGCGGTTGCGATGGCGCAGCTGGGTGGCGGCGGACACCGGCGTGCCGGCGGCCTTGCGCAGGCCGTCCCAGCGCCACAGGGCGCCTTCGCGGGTGACCAGGCGCTGGCCGCAGGCCAGCTCCGGCTGCAGGCGCTCGCCCTCGGCCTCGTCCGTGACCACGCCGATCTGCGCGAGGCGGCGCGACAGGGCCGCCGGAGCGCGCACGGACTCGGCCAGGCTCTTGGCGCCCGCGGGCAGGGCGGGTGCGGTCTCCAGCGCCGGCAGCTCGGACCAGAAGAGCGGCGCGCCGGCCTCGTCGGAGGCGGAGAGGTCGTCGCCCAGGGCGGCGCCCAGGGCGGTCTCCAGGCCGCTGTCGACCTCGACCTTGTCGACCAGGGGCGGATGGTCGCCCTCCGGCGCGGACTGCAGCAGCCCGGCCAGGGCGGCGGCCTCGGCCTGCAGCTTGCCGAGGGCGGCCTCGGCCTCCTGCAGGCGGCCGCGGGCGGCGGTCTCGGCCTCGCGGGCGGCGGAGACCGCCTCCGCCTTGCTGTCCTGTCCCTCGCGCGCGGCCTCGAAGGCGGCCTCGGCCGACTTCAGGGCGGTCTCGGCCGCCGCCAGCTCGCTCAGGTCGCGCGAGGCCGACTCGAGCTCGGCCTTTTCCTTGCGGGTGCCCTCGAGCTGCCGCTCCAGGCGGTCGCGCCGTTCGGCCAGCTCGCCCAGGCGGCGGCGCAGCGCGCCGGCATGGGCCTCGGCGCCGGCGATGGCCCCGGAGAGGTCGGAGAGATCCGACTCCTTGACCTCCAGGCGACGGGCAGCCTCGTCCCTCTCGGCTTCGGCCCCGGTCAGCGCTTCCTCCTCGCCGGAGGTCGCGGCCTGCAGGCCGGTCTGCTCTTCCTCCAGGCGGGCGATCGCGGCCTGGGCGTCGGCCGCGATGCCTTCGTCCCGGCCGCGGTCGGCCATGACCTGGGCCAGGCGCTGGGCGGCCTGGGCCTTGGCCTCGGCCAGGCGCTGGGTCTCGCGCTCCAGGGCGTCGCGCTCGACGACCAGGCGCTGCAGGGCGGCCGCCGCCTCGGCCTCGGCCTGGCGCCGCTCGGGCAGGGAGGCCGCCGTGTCGGCCTGGGCCTTGGCGCGCTCGGCCGCGACCTCGGCGCTGCCGGCGACCGCGGCTTCGACCTCGGCCAGACGCTGGCGGGCCTCGGCCAGGCGCTGGCGCGCCGCCTCGGCCTCCAGGTGCAGGAGGATCGCCTCGTGGCGGCGGATATGGTCGGAGAGGCTGCGGAAGCGCCGGGCCTGCCGGGCCTGTTTCTTCAGGCCCTGGAGCTGGCCTTCCAGGGCGCTGATGACGTCGTCCAGCCGCTCCAGGTTGGTCTCCGCCGCGCGCAGCCGCAGCTCGGCCTCGTGGCGCCGGGTGTGCAGCCCGGAGATGCCGGCCGCCTCCTCCAGCAGCATGCGCCGTTCCGAGGGCTTGGCGTTGATGATGGCGCCGATCCGGCCCTGGCTGACGAGTGCGGGGGAATGGGCGCCGGTCGCCGAGTCGGCGAAGAGCAGCTGGACGTCGCGGGCCCGCACCTCGCGGCTGTTGACCCGGTAGGTCGAGCCGTGGTCGCGCTCGATCCGGCGCTGAACCTCCAGCTCGTCATTGTCGTTGAACATCGCCGGGGCGGTGCGGTCGCGGTTGTCGAGGAAGAGCTGCACCTCGGCGATGTTGCGCGACGGCCGGCTGGCGCTGCCGGAGAAGATCATGTCCTCCATGCCGCTGCCGCGCATGCGCTTGGCCGAGCCTTCGCCCATGACCCAGCGCAGGGCCTCGACGAGGTTCGACTTGCCGCAGCCGTTCGGTCCGACGATCCCGGTCAGACCCCGTTCGATCCAAAGTTCCGTGGGATCGACGAAGGACTTGAACCCCGTGATCTTGAGCTTCGTGAACTGTACCAAGCCGACTCTTGCTTCCCCTGCTAAGCCGACGGCGCTTTATGTCATCACGACTGCGAGCCGGCGTCCTGAAGGGCTTGCTCGAACTTCTCCAGCCCCTGGTTGCCGACCAGCTTCTTGCCGTTGATGATGAAGGACGGCGTGGAGTTGATGCCGTACTCTTCGCTGCCGTACTGCCGAAGTTTCTGAATCTTGACCAGTGCCGCCTCGTCCTGGACGCAGGCCTCGAGGCTGGCCTTGTCGATGCCGGCCAGGGCCGCCATCTGCGAGATCGCCGCCCGCGGGTCCTGGGCCCGGGTCCAGCGGGCCTGGTTGCGGAACAGGATGTCGATGAAGCCGAAGTGCCGGTCGCCTTCGACGCAGTTCGCCGCCAGGGCGGCGTAGGTGCCCAGCGCATCGAAGGGGAAATGGCGATAGATCAGGCGCGCCTTGCCCTCCTCGATCCACTTCTTCTTGATCTCTGGCAGGGTGTCGGCATGGAAGGCCGCGCAATGCGGGCAGGTCAGCGAGGAATACTCGATGATCGTGATCGGCGCGTCGGGGTCGCCCAAGATCCGGTCGCTCTCGAAAACCCCCTTCTCGTCGGCCTTGAAGCTGTCCTCGGCCTGGCCGTTGCGCCACAGCAGGCCGAATCCGCCACCGGCGGCGAGAAGGGCCACTGCCGCGCCCGATATCAGGATATGCCGACGTTCCATGATAACCCCTACCAGATGTTGTGGATGCTAGTCGTGGCGGCGCTCCGGCACAAGCCGTGTTTTGGCGCCCTCTCTCCGCGTCTCTATGTGGGGCCTAAGGGGGAATTATGGCAAGCCCTGGGCCTTCACGAATCCTTGCGTTCCTTCAGCGCCCGGCCGAGCCCCTCGAGGGCGCCGCGCAGGCCCTCGTCGTCGATCGCGGCGCTCAGCTCCGCCCCGCTCCGGCCCGGCCCCGGGCTCGATTCCTGGCCCGATTCCCGGCCCGATTCCCGGCCTGATTCTGGGCTCGAATCGGGGTCTGCCGGGTCCCGCGGCCGCCCCTGAGCCGGGCGCCCCGGCAGCGGCCCCTGGCGGAAGGCCAGGCGCGAGACCGCGGCATAGCCCAGGGTCTGGTTGATCCGCTCGATCAACTGGGGCGCCAGGTGCTGCAGCTCCAGGGTCCAGGCGCTTTCGACCTGCAGCGTCAAGGTGCCCTCGGCGCGCCGCTTGGGGTCGTGGAAGCTCAGCTTCAGCGGCAGGCAGCGCGCCGCCAGGGCCTCGCCGACGATCTCCGGCCATTCGGTCATCAGGCTGCCCTCGGCCAGCCCGCGGCGGCCCAGCGCCTTGCGCGTGACCTTCGGCAGGGTGACCGCGAGGGGCCGCAGGCCGCCCCGGCGGCGATGGCTGTCCTTGTCGTCGCGGTCCCTGGCCATCTCTATGTCGCGGCTGCCCTTTCTTCCCCGGATCGGCTTCACTCCAGATCGGCTTCACTATAGAAGGTGTCATGACCGCCGGCAGCCGCGAATCCCTCGCCGCAGACCTTCTCGCCTGGTACGACCGCCACGCCCGGCGCCTGCCCTGGCGCGCCCGGCCCGGCGAGACCCCGGATCCCTATCGGGTCTGGCTGTCCGAGATCATGCTGCAGCAGACCACGGTGGCGGCGGTCCAGCCCTACTTCCGGGACTTCCTGGCGCGCTGGCCGCGCGTCCAGGACCTGGCGGCGGCCGATCTGGACTCGGTGCTGACCGCCTGGGCCGGCCTTGGCTACTACGCCCGGGCGCGCAACCTGCACCGCTGCGCCAAGGCCGTGACGGAAGAGCACGGCGGCCGCTTTCCCGAGGACGAGGCGGCGCTGCTGGCGCTGCCGGGGATCGGCCCCTACACCGCGGCGGCGATCGCCGCCATCGCCTTCGACCGCAAGGCGACGCCGGTCGACGGCAACATCGAGCGGGTCACCGCCCGGCTCTTCGCCGTCGAGACGCCCCTGCCGCGGGCCAAGGCCGAGCTGCGCCGGCTGGCCGAGACCCTGACCCCGCAGCGGCGGCCGGGTGACTTCGCCCAGGCCAAGATGGACCTCGGCGCCACGGTCTGCCTGCCCCGGCGGCCGCGCTGCCTGGCCTGCCCCCTGGAGGCCGCCTGCGCGGCGCGGGCGGCGGGCGTTCAGGACGAGCTGCCGCGACGCGCGCCCAAGGCGGCGCGGCCGACCCGCCGGGCGGTCGCCTTTTGGGCCCTGGCGCCCTCGGGCAAGGTGCTGCTGCGCCGCCGTGCCGAGACGGGCCTGCTGGGCGGCATGATGGAGATCCCCTCGACCGAATGGCGCGCCGAGGACTGGGCCGAGGCCGAGGCCCTGGGCCAGGCGCCGCTGCCGGCGGCCTGGCAGGCGCTGCCCGGCCGGGTGCGCCACACCTTCACCCACTTCCATTTCGAGGTCGCGGTCTGGGCAGGCCGGGCCGCGGCGGAGGACTCGGTCGACGACGGTCTCTGGTGCCCGCTGGACCGTCTGGGCGAGCAGGCCCTGCCCAGCGTCATGCGCAAGATCGTCAAGCACGCCCTGCAGGGCGGTGCCGGCTAGAATCGCGCCGAGGACCAGCCCGCCGAGGAGCCGCACCCGAGGAACAGTCATGACCCCCGCCGCCATCCAAGCCGCCGCCGAGGTCCTCGCCGGTCTCCGGCTTCCCGCCGAGGGCAGGCGCGCCCAGCTCGAGGACCTGCCCGAGGACTGCCGGCCGCGGAGCCTGGACGAGGCCTATGCGATCCAGGAGGCCTTGCGTCCGCTGCTGGAGTTTCGCGGGCTCGGGGCGCCCCTGGGCTGGAAGATCGGCTGCACCACGCCGGTGATGCAGAGCTATCTGGGCATCGACCATCCCTGCGCCGGCACGCTCTACCGGGGCAGCGCCTACAGGGACCGGGCCGTGCTCAGGGCGTCGGACTTCTTCCAGCTCGGCCTGGAATGCGAGATCGCGGTGCGCCTGGCCGGGGACCTCGGCCCCCGGACCGGCAGCCACAGCCGCGAGACGGTGGCGGGCGCGATCGGCGGGGTGATGACCTCGGTCGAGATCGTCGAGCACCGTTTCCGCGACTTCGCCGCCGTGGCGACGCCGAGCCTGGTCGCCGACGACTTCTTTTCGGTCGGCTGCGTCCTCGGCGCCGAGCGGCCGCCGGAGGCGCTGGGCGATCTCGCGGCGCTGTCCGGGGGCTTCGGCATCGACGGCGCGGCGCCCGCGGAGACCGGCGCCGGCGCCGCGATCCTGGGCCATCCGCTGAACGCGCTGGCCTGGCTGGCCGATCATGTCGCGGCGCGCGGCGGCCGGCTCGAGGCCGGCGCGCTGGTCACCCTGGGCAGCGTGGTCAAGACCATCTATCCCGCCGCCGGAACGCGGATCGAGGCCGGCTTCGACCGCCTGCCGCCGGTCGCCCTGGAGATCGGCTGAGCCGCGCCGGCCGGAGACCGGCTCCCCAAGACCGAAAAGAGAAAGCGTGGCGCGATCCCTTCGGAGCAGGCGCTTGCCGTCTCCGGACTCCGTCGTGGTGAGGCGTTGCCGGGGGAAACGAAAGGGACCGGCCATCGACGGTCCGGCCGGTCGCGACTCGCGATCTGCCGAAAGCGAATCGACGGCCAAAAGCGATTCTATCCCCAGGACCGTCGCCGCGACGTGATCTGTGTCACAATTTGGACTTGTATCGTGTAGTAGAATTTCTCCTTAGAGACAGAGTCTCGCGGCACCGGCGTCGGCAGGTCTTTCCGGCGCGCCGCGCAAGGTCTCGCTGCATCCTTAATCTTTGGGGGGAACAATGGACAATTTGGCCTACACGAAGACTGCGGGCGGGGAGCGACGGTCGTCCTCGCAGGGGCAGGCACGACCGAATCGCGGCGTCGGGACCTGCGCCTTCGCCTTGAGCACGGCGCTCGCCTTGTCGGCCGCCGCGATCTCCGGGGCGCAGGCGGAGCCGGTGGTGGTGGACGGGGGCACCGCTTTTCACCGGGTCTACATCGTCGGCAGCGGTGACGACGCGGCCGAAGACGCGGCGCTTGCCAACGACCTCAACGCCCTGCGCGCGGACCTGGAGCAAGGCCAGAACCATCTGTCCCTGAACAGCTCCGCCTTGATCCAGCCGCCGCGCTTCTTCCTCGATGCCGTGCTCGACGGCATCAAGACCGCGGCGCAGCCAGGCGATGCGGTCACGCTCTACCTCAGCGGCCGCGGTAACGTCGACAGCTTCCGGCTGAGCGCCTCGGACACGCTCAGCGCGGCCGACGTCGCGGCGCTGATCGACGGCTTCGCCCCAGGGGTGACCAGGACGGTCATCCTGGACAGTTGCTTCGGCGGCAGCTTCGCCGACGACATCGGCAGCTCGACGGATCTCGCGGTGATCGGAACCTCGACCACCTGTCCCTTCGATGCGCCCTTCGAGGACTTCGTGCAGACCTTCTCGGATGACCTCGCCGAGCTGGCCGGCCAGCAGGTCGCCGACGCCGATGCCGATGGAATCGTGACCGCGGCCGAACTGGAAAGCGGCCTGCTTGGCCGCGCGTGGAAGCTGGGCGAGGCCGCCGTGGGCGACGTGGTCCAGAGCGGCAAGAGCAAGTGCGACGGTTCCTGCGGTCTGCCCGCGATCACGGTGACGCCGCCCGCCTGCGGCGAGATCATCGACGTTGCCGGCGCCGGGTTCACCGCCCTGGACAACGTCGGTATCGAGGTCCTGGACTCCAACCTGGTCGCGCAAGGTGCGGGGAACGCGGCGGCGACGGACGCCGCCGGTGGCTTTGCCGCCGTTCCGGTCGACGTTCCGACCGCACCGACCCTGGTGGTTGCGAGCGACGGACAGGATCTGCAGGACTGGCACTACTGCGAGACCGGCGGCGGCGTTCCGCCCGACGATGTGGACCCGACCTGCGACCTGGTTGCCGGCGTCGGCGTGATCGACGCCAGCGTTCAGGATCTGGAGAGCGGGCTCGCCGAGATCGACGTGCGCCGGGCGTCCAACCTCGACCTCGTGGTCCCGGCCTTCGATATCGGCACGACCGATCCGGTCGACTTTCAGGCGACCATCGTCAACACGAACCGTGTCGCGCGCCTGAGGCTCAGTGTGACGGACGTGGCCGGCAACAGCATCCTCTGCTCCAAGACGGTGCGTTGAGCCGGCTCGACCCGGAAGCGCTTTGCACCGGACCTGTAGGGTGGAAAGCGTGAGCCAGCCTGCAACGTGATCCAGGACCGCGTCGGGGCCGGGAGGCAACTCCCGGCCCCGATTGCGACGCGTCCTCAAAGCCCGTTCAATCGATTCCAATAGAACAGGGTTTGATCTAGGTATAGAGGCTGAGGCTAAGACCGTGCCCGGCCTCGGAGCCGGCACGGCTTCCGGGGTCCACCATGGCGCTGTCCCAGTCCCTATCGGATATCCCTTCCGAACAAGGCGACGACGTCGAGGCCGAGCTGGCCGCGGCCGAGCGGGCGGGGCTCAAGACCGGTATCAAGGGACGGACCCTGGCGCTGCTGCCGATCGCCGCCTGGCTCGGGCTTTCCGGCAGCTTCCCGGGCAACCTCTACGGCGTGGCGCTGGTCACCGGATTCATCCTGCTCGGCCTGCTGCAGTTCCGGCTGCTCGGCAGCCCTTGGGAGCGGCGCTGGCAGCGCTATGCCTTTCTGACCGTCGACATTGCGGCTCTGGGTGCGCTCGCCGCCTTCATGCCGTTGTCGACCGGCGGCGAGGTGCCGCAGATCATCGCCTTGCGCGCCTACGGGGTCTACTACCTCTTCCTGGTGCTCGGGGTTGCGGCGCTGTCGCTCTCTCCGGGCCTGGTGCTCTGGGCCGGGGCCGCCACCTCGGTCGCGCTCTGGTCGGCTTTCCTCTGGATCGTCAGCGGCATGGAGCGGACCGTCTCCTGGGCCGACCTGCCGCCCGGGCCCAGCGCCCAGGCCTACCTCGACGTGTTTCTGGATCCGGACTTCATCGGCATCGGCAACCGGATCGAGGAGACCGCCTTCATCCTGCTGACCGCCGCGGTCCTGGCGGTGGCGGTGAAGCGGGCCCGCGAGGTGGTGCGCCGCCACGCCCGGGCCGAGCGGCAAAGGGCCCGGATTCGGGAGGTCTTCGGCCGCTACGTGCCTGCCGAAGTCGCCGGCGCCCTGCTTTCGGACGGCGGCACCCTGGCGGCGCAGACCCGGCCGGCCAGCATCCTCTTCGTCGACATCGAGGGCTTCACCCGCTTCGCCGAAGGCCAGCACCCGGAACGGGTGATCGCCGTGCTCAACGCCTACTTCGACGCCGTGGCGAAGACCATCGGCGCGCGGGGCGGGGTGGTGATCAGCTTCATCGGCGACGCGGTCCTGGCCGCCTTCAACCTGCCGCTGCCGCAGCCCGACTACGCCGCCCGGGCCCTGGCCGCCGCCGAGGCCCTGCTGGCGCTGTCGGCGCGGGAAAGCTTCGACGGCGAGGCGCTGAAGATCCGGGTCGGCATCGCCACCGGCCCGGTCGCGGCCGGCAGCGTCGGCGGCGGCGGCCGCCAGACCTACACGGTCTACGGCGACACAGTGAACCTGGCCCAGCGCCTGGAGGCCAAGAACAAGGAACTCGGCACCCGCCTCCTGGTCTGCGCCGAGACCCGGGCCGCCTGTGGTGCGAAAGCCTTGACCGAGGTCGGCGAGGTCCCGATCCGGGGCCGCAGCGAGGCCGTCCATGTCTTCGCGCCGGTGCGATCGGAAGCAGCTAGCGGGCTGTTGAAAGAGTCCTGAACCCTTGCCTGAGGTCATCCTTCGACAGGCTCAGGATGAGGCGAAATACTTGAAAACGCTCACCCTCACCCTGAGCCTGTCGAAGTGTGAGGGTGGCCGCTCGCACGTTTTCGGCAGCCTGCTAGCTCATCTCCGCCCTGAGCTTCTGGCGCAGCACGTCGATCGGCACCAGCTTGCCCTCGACGTCGATCGACCAGAAGGTCCAGCCGTTGCAGGCCGGGGCGCCCTGGACCTGGGCGCCGACCTTGTGGATCGAACCCTTGCAGTCGGCGGCGATCAGGCTGCCGTCGGCGCGCACCTTGGCCTGCCAGCGCTTGCGCGGGCCGTAGAGCACCGTGCCCGGCTCCAGCAGGCCGCGCTCGACCAGCCAGCCGAAAGGGATGCGTTTCTCCTCGCGCTTGTTGGCGACGGCGACCAGGCCCGGGTCCGAGGGCGGCTGGACCTTGGCGATGCGTTCCTCGGCCAGGCGGGCATAGCCGGCTTCGCGCTCCAGCCCGATCCACCTGCGGCCCAGGCGCTTGGCGACCGCGCCGGTGGTGCCGCTGCCGAAGAAGGGATCGAGCACGATCTCGCCGGGCCGGGTCCCGGCCAGGATCACCCGGTGCAGCAGCGCCTCGGGCTTCTGGGTGGCGTGGGCCTTGCGGCCCTCCTCGTCCTTCAGGCGCTCGCCGCCGGTGCAGATCGGGATGTACCAGTCGCTGCGCATCTGCAGGTCGTCGTTCAGCGTCTTCATGGCCTGGTAGTTGAAGGTGTAGCGGGCGTCCTTGTCCTTGGCCGCCCAGATCAGGGTCTCGTGGGCGTTGGTGAAGCGCCGGCCGCGGAAGTTCGGCATGGGGTTGGACTTGCGCCAGAT
>JANQGU010000076.1 GCA_028282935.1 Kiloniellales bacterium | reverse complement strand
CCTGGTCGCGCGGCAATCCGGTCGACATCATCGGCGACGCGACCGGCGAACGCTACGCCAAGGCCCTGGAGGCCCTGACCCGGACGGCGAGAGGCAAGGCCAGCGGCATCGACGGCCTTCTGGTGCTGAACTGCCCGACCGCGGTCGCCTCCTCCGACGAGGCGGCCCAGGCCGTGATCGAGGCCGCCGAGTCCGCCCGGCGGCTGCCGATCCTGACCAGCTGGGTCGGCGACGGGGCGGCGCAGGAGTCGCGGCGGCTCTTCGCCGAGCACCTCGTGCCGACCTACGAGACGCCGATGCAGGCGGTCCGCGCCTTCATGCAGCTCGTCACCTACCGTCGAAACCAGGCGGAGCTCCTGGAGACCCCGCCATCGATTCCCGAGGGCTTTACGCCCGACCGCGCGGCGGCGGAGGCGGTGATCACGACGGCGCTGGCGGAGCAGCGCGCCTGGCTGACCGAGCCCGAGGCCAAGCAGGTGCTGGCCGCCTATGATATCCCGGTCAGCCCCACGCGGATCGCGGAAACGCCCGAGGCCGCCGCGGCCGCCGCCGCCGAGCTCGGCGGTTCGGTGGCGCTGAAGATCCTGTCGCGCGACATCACCCACAAGACCGATGTCGGCGGCGTCGCGCTCGACCTGCGCGGTCCCGCCAGCGTCGCCGAGGCGGCCGCGGCCATGGCGGCGCGGATCGCCGAGAAGCGGCCCGATGCGCGGCTCGACGGCTTTACCGTGCAGCCCATGATCCGGCGGCCCGGCGCCTACGAACTGATCATGGGGGTGCTCAGCGACCGCCAGTTCGGCCCCGTGCTCCTGTTCGGGGAAGGCGGCACCGGGGTCGAGGTGATCGACGACAAGGCGCTGGCCCTGCCGCCGCTCAACATGAAGCTGGCGCACGACGTCATGGCCCGGACCCGGATCTACCGCCTGCTGCAGGGCTTCCGCGGACTGCCGCCGACCAACCTCGACGCCGTCGCCTTCACCCTGGTGAAGCTGTCGCAGCTCGTGGTCGACCTGGAGAGCGTCGCCGAGCTCGACATCAACCCCCTGCTGGCCGACGAGTACGGGGTCATGGCCCTGGACGCCAGGGTCCGGGTCGAGCCGGCGACCGCTACCGCCCAGAGCCGCCTTGCGATCCGGCCCTACCCCTCCGAGCTGGAGGAGGAAATCCCGCTGGCGGACGACCGCCGGCTTCTGCTGCGGCCGGTGGTGCCGGAGGACGAGCCCGGCTTCCAGCGCGCCTTCGCCAAGCTGACGCCCGAGGAGATCCGGCTGCGCTTCTTCGTCCCGATTCGGACCCTGTCGCACGAGGCGGTCGCCCGCGCCACCCAGATCGACTACGACCGTGAGATGGCCCTGGTGCTGACCGACCCAGGCATCCCGGGCCAGACCGAGATCTACGGCATCGTGCGCATGAGCGCGGACCCGGATAACGAGCGCGCCGAGTACGCGATCATCATCGGCGGCGAGATGACCGGCCAGGGGCTTGGGATGCTCCTGATGCGCCGGATCATCGACTACGCCCGAAACCGCGGCATCCGGGAGCTCTTCGGCGACGTCCTGCGCGAGAACCGCACCATGCTGAAGCTCTGCGACATCCTCGGCTTCAGCCGGCACAGCGAGGCCGACGAGCCTGGCATCGTCCGGGTCACGCTCTCGCTGCAAGCAGACGCCAAAGTATAACCCGAAAATGTCCAAAAATGCTCATCCGCCGCTGCCAGGAATTGGCTTAGCGTAAAGGTGCTACTCCGCTTCTTGGCAGGAGTACTTGGGAGGGTCGGCGCGGGGGCGCGGCCGGGACTGGCGGCCGAGCGCCGCACATAGGGCAAGAGATGCCTCACGACATGACAAGAGACCGCGACAGGGACCCGTGGATCAGAACCATGGAGAGTCCACGTCTTCGATCGCCGCGGGAGCAGCCGCGCCGCGAGGACGGGCATCGGAAAGCCCGCACCGCCCGAAAGGAAACTTGGATGAAAAGCCTGGTATCAGTCTTCGTCCTGGGTGTGCTCATGTTCACGGCTGTCTTCATCGGCCGATACGGTTCCCTGGACCCCTGCAACATGGTCCGGCAGGAAATGCTCATTCAGGGCCGCATGCACGGCGGCAGGACCGGCGAGGTCGCCGCCCGTTCGCTGGCCCAGGAGACCTTCGACCCCTACGTCCAGGCCGGCATGATCAGCCGCACGCACTGCGCCCAGGAGCTGGTCGGGATCTGGACCACGGGCATGAAGATGCCGAACCAGTTCGCCGAGGGCTCCGGGGCCAACCCGAGCGGGCTCGAGTCGCCCCTGGCGAGCAACCAGACCGTCAAGCCGACCTTCAAGTACTGAGGACGGTCACGCCGCTCGCCCGAGACGATAGAGCCGCCAGCCGCGCGCGTGCAGCCTGACGTCGCGGAGGTAGGTCATGCCCAGCTTGGCGATCACCCGCTGAGAGGGCGCGTTGTCCGGCTCCGCGTAGGCGTAGATTTCGGAGAGCCCGAGCCGGCCGAAGGCGTCCTCGATCACGGCCCTGGCGGCCTCGGTCGCCAGGCCCCTGCCCCGCTGCGACGGGCTCAGACGGTAGCCCAGCTCCGGCAGGGCCGAGCCTTCGATCACTTGCAGACCGAGGCCGCAGTAGCCGATCAGTCCCGGGGCATCCCGCGCTTCCACCGCCAGCTTCGAGAAGCCATAGACCTCGAAGCTGGCGATCTCCGCCGCTAGCTTCCGCCGCGCCTGGGGCTCCCCGAGCGGTCCGGCGACCGACCAGGCCATGAAGTCGGGATCGGCGAGAAGCCTGGCCAGTTCCGGCAGGTCGTCCGCGGCGAAGGGCCGAAGCCGGAGCCGGTCGGTTTCGATTCGCATGGCTTGGACCAGGGCCTTCCCTCTCCCGCGATCTAGCCCGCCGGCGCCAGCTCCGTCGGAAAGCGAGTCGCCCGCATCGAGGGCCGGGCCTGCAGGCGCTGCAGCCAGCTCTCCAGTTCCGGGAACTCCGAGAGCAGCGCCCGGCCGGTCGGGGCGCAGCGGAACAGGGTCAGGACCGGCGCCAGCCAGAGGTCGGCCAGGCTGAGACCTCCGCGCAGAAGGAACGGCCCCTCCCAGAGCTCCTCCAGAACCGCCAGGACCTTGTGCGCCTGCTCCACGGTCTCGGCGGCGAGCGCGCCTGCGCCTTCGGCCCGCGTCTCCTCCACGTAGACGCCCCAGACCAGGATCGGATAGGCGTAGTTGTCGACGATGCGCTGGATCTGGGTCATCCGCGCCCGCCCGGGCGGGGTCTCGGGGAGCAGCCCCGTTCGTCCGGTGCCCTCGATCACGTAGCGGGCGATGGCATCGGTCTCGAAGAGCCGGAAGCCTTCATGCTCGAAGGCCGGAATCTTACCGAAGGGATGCCGATCCAGGTAGCCGGGCGGCAGGGCCTCCCGGTCGAAGATGTCGACCTCGATCAGCCGATAGCCGACCTCGGCCTCCTCCAGCACCAGCCGGGCGATGCGGGTGAAGACGCTGTAGGTGGCGCCGTAAAGCGTGATGTTGTTCATGCTCGCCTCGAATCCTGATCCCCGGCCATTCACGCAAGAAACCCCGGCTCTGCGCAAGGGGGCTGCAAGCGATCAGGGGCGCTGATCACGTTTCCGTGCCCGCCCTGGAACTTTCCCGTCCTCAGGTCGTCTTATTAGGTCGAGCGCCGGCGAAGACGGAGACCGGCTCCTCGATGCGGCGGGGCCGACGGCCCGCCGCGCAGCGGCACACGAAGGATTGGGGCCCGGCAAGTCTGAAATGACGGTTTTCGAGAAAGAGCTGCAGCAGGAGTTCGAGACGGTCGTGACCGAGCAACTGGATGCCTTGTACCGGACGGCCTTGCGACTTCAGGGCAATCCCGCGGACGCCGAGGACGCGGTGCAGGAATGCTGCGCCCGGGCCTTCCACGGCCTGAAGAGCTTCAAGCGCGACGCCAGCATGAAGATCTGGCTGTTCCGGATTCTCAAGAACATCTGCATCGACAAGCTGCGCTGGCGGTCGCGCCTCAGGGTCGTCTCGGGTGACAGCGGCGAGGCCTCGATCGACAGCCACCTGGCGGCCCCGGAGGACACCCCCGAGGAAGCCTGCGTGAGGTCCGCCATCGGCCGCATGGTCGACAAGGCCATCCTGAGCCTGCCGCTCGAGCAGCGGGCGGTGGTCGTCCTGGTGCTGATCGAGGAGTTCAGCTACGCCGAAGCGGCAGAGG
>JANQGU010000018.1 GCA_028282935.1 Kiloniellales bacterium | reverse complement strand
GGCTCGGCCCGAAGGGGGGCCGCCGAGGACAGGAGGAGGATCAGGGTCAAGAGGACGAGGCGTGACACGGCAGACTTGTACCAAGGGAAGGATGAAAAGGCGCTTTCGACCGGGCCCTATTCACGGAGCCCGGCCTTGCGCAGGCCCTCCAGAAGGTGCTCGAGGTCCTGCGGCGCGGCGTTCCACTTCTCCAGCTCGGCCCGGGCCGAGAAATCGGGCTTGAGCTCATGGATCCGGGCCAGGGAGGCGCCCGCCTCCGGCCGCTGGAGCTGGCCCTGGGCCGCGGCCTTGAGCAGGTGGGTCCAGTAGAAGTGCGGCAGGCCGACCCGCTCGACATCGGCGAGCATCTCTTCGTAGTCCTGCCGGTCGTAGTGGTAGCGGGCGGAGGAGAAGTAGTACCAGCCGGGATGCAGCGGATTGAGCTGCCGCGCCCGCCGGGACAGCTCGACGCCGCGCTCGAAGGCGCCCATGAAGGCCAGGTAGTGGCCGATGTCGGCCAGCGTCTCCGGGTCATTGGGATTGAGGCTGAGGGCGCGCTGCGCCTCGGCCTCGAACTTGTCGTTCTCGCGGCGGAAGAAGTGCACGATGCCGAGCCAGCAGCGGGCGTAGGCGTCCTGGGGGTCCAGCCGGGTCGCGGTCTCGGCCATCTTCAGCGCCCGCCCGATCGGATCGGGGCGCGGGTTGGCTTCGAAGCGGTGCTCGGCCAGGTAGACGTTGGCCAGCAGCGCGTGCGCCTCGGCGTAGTTGGGATCCTTGGCCACGGCCTGCTCCAGCAGGTCCCGGGCCTCGGCGTGCATCTCCTCGCTGAGCATCGAGGTGTAGCGCCGGGCCCGCAGCACGCAGTCGTAGGCGCCGAGCTCGACCGCGCTCTTCCTCAGGGCGCGCTGAGTCGCGACGTCCTGGATCTTGACGCCGAGGGTCGCGGCGATCATCCGGGTGACCTCGTCCTGGACCGCGAAGATGTCCTCCATCTCGCGGTCGTAGTGATCGGCCCAGAGGTGCACGCCGGTCGCGGCGTCGACCAGCTGCGCGGTGATCCGGACGCGCCCAGCGGCCCGCCGGACACTGCCCTCGACGACGTAGCCGGCCTTGAGCTCGGCCGCGAGATCCTGGAGAGGCAGCGCGCGCCCCTTGAACTGGAAGGTCGAGGTCCGGCCGACCACCATGAGGTCGCGAAAGCGGGTCAGGTTGGTGATGATGTCCTCGGTCAGGCCGTCGGCGAAGTACTCGTCGACCCCGGCGCTGAGGTTGCCGAAGGGCAGCACCGCCAGGATCGGCTTGTCCTCCAGCACCGCCCTCGGGCGCGCCGCGGCGGCCGGGCGGCGCCCCGGCCCGCAGGGCGGCGGTCCATCGTCCCGAGCGGCCGCCGACGCCTCGGGCAGGAGCCGGCCGAGGAACTGGAAGCCGCGCCCGCGGACGGTCCGGATGTAGCTCTGGCTGTCGCCGCTGTCGCCCAGCGCCCTGCGCGCCGACTTGACGCAGCTCGCGATGGTCGCATCGGAGACGATCCGGCCTTTCCAGACCCGCTCGATGATCTCCTCGCGGCCGAGAACACGCCCCGGGTTCTCGGCGAGATAGCGGATCAGGTCGAAGACCAGCGGCTCCACGGCCAGGGCCCGGCCCTTCTGCCGCAGCTCGAAGCTGTCGGTGTCGACCTCGAAATCGCCGAAACGATAGAGCATACTTCGCGGCGCTCCCCCCGAAAAACCTAGACCAAGCGCTGTTCCCAATCCACCGACCGTGGGTTTCCCCACGCCCCCAGGTCTTCCCCCGGAAATCCCCACGCGATTCCCAGGCGCCCTTCAAGCGGCGGCCGCGGCCGGCTGGCATAGAGACGCGGCCCGCAGGCGATGGGCGCCTCGGGAGAGTTTCAAGCGGGCTGCCTGTCCGCGTAGCAACAAAGGGGAATGGAGATGAACACCGTAACCGAGATCGAACGCGCGACGGACTACGACGCCGTCAAGGCCAAGCAGAACGCGGCCTGGGCCTCCGGCGACTATGCCAAGATCGGCGTCACCCTGCAGATCGTCGGCGAGGGCCTGGCGGAGGCCATGGACCTGACCACCGACGCCAAGGTGCTCGACGTGGCCGCCGGCAACGGCAACGCGACATTGGCCTTCGCCCGGCGCTGGTGCGAGGTGACCTCGACCGACTACGTCGACGCCCTGCTGGCGCGCGGCCGCGGCCGGGCGGAGGCGGAGGGCCTGGAGATCCGCTTCCAGATCGCCGACGCCGAGAAGCTGCCCTTCGAGGACGCGGCCTTCGACGCCGTGGTCTCGACCTTCGGGGTGATGTTCACGCCCAACCAGCAGCAGGCCGCCAACGAGCTGCTGCGGGTCTGCCGCCGGGGCGGCAAGATCGGCCTGGCCAACTGGACGCCGGACAGCTTCATCGGGCAGCTCTTCAAGACCCTCGGCAGGCACGTCGCGCCGCCGGCCGGCGTGAAGTCGCCGGCGCTCTGGGGCAGCCAGGACTGGATCGAGGAGGCCTTCGGCGACCACGCGGCTGCCATCGCCTTCACCCCGCGCGACTTCGTCTTCCGCTACCGCTCTCCGGCGCACTTCGTGGCCTTCTTCCGGACCTTCTACGGTCCGGTGCACAAGGCCTTCCTGGCCCTCGAGCCGGCGGCGCAGGCCGCGCTCGACGCGGACCTCCACCGCACGATCGCGGAGTTCAACACGGCGAACGACGGGACGATGCGCGTGCCCGCCAAGTACGCGGAGATCGTCATCACCAAGTGCTAAAGCCGATTCGGGCCCGGCGGCGAACCCCGCGATGGGGACGCCGCCGACGCGATCCCTGCGGGAGCTCCGGCCGTCCTTCTCCTCTTGTCGCCTCCTTGTCGTATCGCGTGCCGAGGTGGCGCAAACCGGCGAGCCCCGGACGGCACCCGCTGGCCAGAATCGGCCCACCGGCGCCTGGAAGAGGGAAGACGGAGACGCACATGAAGGTCGGTTTCATCGGTCTCGGCAACGTCGGCGGCAAGCTGGCCGGCAGCCTTCAGCGCAACGGCTTCGAGCTGACGGTCCGCGACCTCGACCGCGCTGCGGCCGCGCCCTTCCTCGCGCGGGGCGCGGCCTGGGCGGAGAGCCCGAAGGAGATGGCCGAGGCGGTCGACCTGGTGATCACCTGCCTGCCGAGCCCGGCGGCCAGCGCCGCGGTCATGGAAGCCGAGGACGGCCTCCTCGCCGGGCTTTCCCGGGACAAGATCTGGCTCGAGATGAGCACCACCGACGAGGCCGAGGTCCGCCGCCTGGCCGGGCTGGTCGAGGCCAAGGGCGCCATCCCGCTCGACGGCCCGGTCTCCGGCGGCTGCCACCGCGCCGCGACCGGCAACATCTCGATCTTCGTCGGCGGCCAGCGCGCGGCCTTCGAGCGCATCCTGCCGGCGCTGACCGTTATGGGCCGGCGCATCCTGCACACGGGGCCGCTGGGCTCGGCCTCGGTGCTCAAGGTCGTGACCAACTACCTCTGCTCGGTGCATCTCGTGGCGCTGGGCGAGGCCCTGACCGTGGCCAAGGCCGCCGGCATGGACCTGGGCAAGGCCTACGAGGCGATCCGGATCTCCTCCGGCAACTCCTTCGTCCACGAGACCGAGAGCCAGGTCATCCTCAACGGCAGCTACAACATCAACTTCACCATGGACCTGGTGCTGAAGGACATGGGCCTCTTCGACGGCCTGGCCCAAAGGCTGGAGGTGCCGCTGGAGGTCTCGCCCCTGGTGCTCGACATCTTCCGCGACGGCCGCGCGCGCTACGGCGACCGCGCCTGGTCCTCGATGATCGTCAAGCGCCTGGAGGACACCTGCGGCCTGGAGCTGCGCGCGCCCGGCTTCCCGGCCGAGATGACCGACGACGAGCCCGAGGAACCCGGCGCCGAGGTCACCGTCGGCGCCGGGTAGCCCGGAAGGCCGGTTACGAAACGCTGGCCAGAGCCGGCGACGTTGCTATCTTTCCCGGCAGCTTCGGAGACCGGCCCGGCCGCGTTCCCCGGCCCACAAGGAAAGGCCGCCCCATGTCGCGCCCGCTCGAGGGCATAAGGGTCCTCGACCTGACCAACGTCCTGGCCGGACCCTTCTGCTGCCATCAGCTCGCCCACCTGGGCGCCGAGGTGATCAAGGTCGAGGTGCCGGGCCGCGGCGACCTCGCCCGCCAGCTCGGCGCCGACCCGGAGCTGAACGAGAAGCTGATGGGGGTGTCCTTCCTGGCCCAGAACGCCGGCAAGAAGTCGGTGACCCTCAACCTGAAGCGCGCCGCGGGCAAGGACCTGCTGAAACGCCTGGTCCGGAGCGCGGACGTGCTGGTCGAGAACTTCCGCCCCGGCGTGATGGCGCGGCTGGAGGTCGGCTACGAGGTCCTGAAGGCGGAGAACCCGCGTCTGATCTACTGCGCCATCTCCGGCTTCGGCCAGGACGGGCCGCTGCGCGACCTGCCGGCCTACGACCAGATCATCCAGGGCCTGTCCGGCGTGATGAGCATCACCGGCGCGCCGGAGACCGCACCCTACCGGGTCGGCACGCCGATCTGCGACACCATCGGCGGCCTGACCGCGGCCTTCGCCGTCGCCGCCGCGCTGCAGGGGCGCGAGCGCAACGGCGGGACCTTCATCGACGTCTCCATGCTGGAGGCGACCCTGGCAACCATGGGCTGGGTGGTCTCCAACTGGCTGATCGCCGGGGTGCGGCCGCAGCCGCAGGGCAACGAGAACGTCACCTCGGCACCCTCCGGCGCCTTCGAGACCGCCGAGGGCCTGCTCAACATCGCCGCCAACAAGCAGGAGCAATGGGAGATCCTCTGCCGCCACCTCGGCCGGGCGGAGCTGCTGGACCATCCCGACTACCGGACCCGCGAGGACCGCAAGGCCAATCGCTTCGCCCTCAAGGCCGCGCTGGAGGAGAGCCTGGCGGCGAAGCCGGCGCGCGACTGGGCGCGGGAGCTGAACCGCCTGGGCGTGCCCGCCGGCGCCGTCTTCGCGGTGCCCGACATCCTGGAGCATCCGCAGATCGCCGAGCGCGGCATGATCGCCCGCTTCGAGGCCGTGCCCGGCGCCGGACGCGAGGTCCGGGTCCTGCGCACCGGGGTCAAGCTGGACGGCGCGGCGCCCGCGGTCGAGGCGCCGCCGCCGAGGCTGGGCGCCGACAACGCGGAGGTCTACGCTGCCCTGGGCCTGAGCGAGGCGGAGATCGAGACCTTGAAACGGGAGGGCGCGATATGACCGGACCCGAGAGCCGCGACCCCGCGGTCGCCGACTGGTGGCGGACCGCCATCATCGACATGGAGCCCGGCCGCATCGCCTTCCGCGGCCGGCCGGTCCAGGACCTCATCGGCAGCCTCAGCTTCCCGCAGATGATCTGGCTCATGGTCATGGGCCGGGTGCCCGAGGCGGGCGAGGCGAAGCTGCTGGAGGCCGCCCTGGTCGCCGCCGTCGACCACGGACCGCAGGCGCCCTCGATCGCCGCGGCGCGCATGGCCGTGACCTGCGGCCTGGACCTCAACAACGCCCTGGCCAGCGCCGTCAACATGCTGGGCGACGTCCACGGCGGCGCTGGCGAGCAGGCCGTCGAGCTCTACGGCGCCGTCGCCGCGCGGCTCGACCGGGACGAAGCCCTGCAGGCTGCAGTCGCGGCCGAGCTGGCGGCCTGGCGCGCCGAGCGGGGCCGCTTTATCCCCGGCTTCGGCCACCGCTTCCACAGCCCGGTCGATCCCCGGGCGCCGCGCCTGCTGGCCCTGGTCGACGAGGCCGCGGACGCCGGCGTGGTGACTGGCCGCTTCGCCGCGATCGGCCGGGCGGTCGAGGCCGCCCTGCGGGCCGAGAAGGGCAAGCCGCTGCCGATGAACATCGACGGCGCGACGGCGGTCATCTTCGCCGAGCTGGGCTGCCCGCCGCCCCTGGCCCGCGGCCTGTTCTGCCTGTCCCGCTCGGTCGGGATCCTGGCCCACGCCTGGGAGCAGATGCAGCAGGGCGGCCGCAACAAGGGGCCGACCCCGCCCGATTATCGCTGGACCTACGACGGTCCAGATGCTGGTCTATAGCCAAGCACGAAGAAACTGATGCAACCCCAAGGGAGGTTCTTGAGAGCATGCTGAACGGAAGCGCGACCCGCAGGGTCTTTCTGGCACTGCCCCTGGCTCTGGGCGTGGCCCTGACCGGCCTGGCCGGCCAAGGTCAGGCCGCCGACATGGAGTCCCTTCATTTCCTGATTCCCGGCGGCGCCGGCGGCGGCTGGGACGGCACTGCGCGCGGCACCGGCGAGGCCCTGACCAAGGCCGGCATCGTCGGCAAGGCCTCCTACGAGAACATGTCCGGCGGCGGCGGCGGCAAGGCCATCGCCCATCTGATCGAGACCGCCAAGAAGCAGCAGAGCACCTTGATGGTCAACTCGACCCCCATCGTGATCCGCTCGCTGCAGAAGGTCTTCCCGCAGTCCTTCCGCGACCTGACGCCGATCGCCGGGACCATCGGCGACTACGCCTCCTTCGTCGTCAACACCGAGTCCGACATCAAGGACTTCGCCGACCTGGTCGCCCGCTACAAGGCCGACCCGAAGTCGGTGGCGATCGGCGGCGGCTCGGTGGCCGGCGGCATGGACCACATCGTCACGGCCCTGGTCATGAAGGCCGCCGGCGCCCAGCCGACCAAGGTCAAGTACATCCCCTACGACGCCGGCGGCAAGGCCATGGCCGGCCTGCTGTCCAAGGAGATCCAGGCGCTGTCGACCGGCTACGGCGAGGCGGCCGAGCTGGCCAAGCAGGGGCAGGTGCGCATCCTCTGCGTCACCGCGGCCGAGCGCCTGAAGGACGCGCCGGACGTGCCGACCTGCAAGGAGGAGGGCGCCGACGCGCAGTTCGTCAACTGGCGCGGCTTCTTCGGCGCGCCGGGCCTGTCGGACGCACAGAAGCAGGCCTTCGTCGGCGCCCTGGAGAAGATGTACGCGACACCGGAGTGGGAGACGGTCCGCGCCCGCAACGGCTGGGTCAACATCTTCAATCCGGACGACAAGTTCGTCGCCTTCCTGGAGGATCAGGAGAAGGTGATCGGCGACCTGATGAAGGAACTCGGCTTCCTTTGATCGTCTGACCTTCCGGGGGCGGCGCGGCGGCGGCGCCCCCGACATCCTTCTTCTCGGGGAGTCCACGCCATGCTGAGCCGCGACCGGATCGGCGCCCTGCTGCTGCTGGCCTTTTCCACGGCCTACGGCTACCTGACCTTCCAGATCCCGGTCCTGCCCTTCCAGGCCGAGGCGGCCATGACCGCGCGCACCATGCCGGAGGTCCTGACCGGGCTGGGGGTGCTGCTGTCCCTGGCCCTGCTGGTCAAGCCGGGCGCCGGCGAGGGCCCCTCGCTGGCCGGCTTCCAGTGGCGGGCGGGCCTTCTGGTCTGCGTCCTGATGGTGGCCTACGGCTTCGCGGTCCGCCCCGCCGGCTTCCTGATCTCCACCACCCTGCTGCTGGCCGGCGGCTTCCTCATCCTGGGCGAGCGGCGCTGGTGGCTGATCCTCGCCGCCTCGGTTCCGGTGGTCGTCTTCTTCTGGGTCCTGATGACCCAGCTGCTGGGCGTCTTCATCGAGCCCTGGCCCGAGTTCCTGACGGGGGCCGGCGATGCTTGAGGGCATTCTCACCGGACTGCAGACCGCCGCCTCGCCGCTCAACATCCTGATGGTGGCGGTGGGCTGCTTCGTCGGCACCTTCATCGGCATGCTGCCGGGGCTGGGGCCGATCTCGGCCATCGCCCTGATGATCCCCATCACCTACGGCTTCGATCCGGCGACCGGGCTGATCCTCATGGCCGGGGTTTACTACGGCGCGATCTTCGGCGGCTCGACCTCCTCGATCCTGATCAACGCGCCCGGCGTCGCCGGCACGGTGGCGACCGCCTTCGACGGCTATCCCATGGCGCGCCGCGGCGAGGCCGGCAAGGCCCTGGCAATCGCCGCCTACTCCTCCTTCTCCGGCGGCACCATCGCGGCGGTCTTCCTGCTGATCGCCGCGCCTTCGCTGGCGGTGGTCTCCCTGGCCTTCCAGTCGGCCGACTACTTCGCGCTGATGGTCCTGGGCCTGACCGCGGTCGCGGCCTTCGCCGGCAAGGGCAACATCACCAAGGCCCTGTTGATGACCGTGCTGGGGCTGATGCTCTCCACGGTCGGGACCGACGCGGCGCTGGGCATGCAGCGCTTCACCCTTGGCTCGCTGGACCTGATCGACGGCATCTCCTTCCTGCTGCTGGCCATGGCGACCTTCGCCCTGTCCGAGGCCCTGATGTCGGTCCTCAAGCCCAAGTCCGACGACGACCGCAAGCGCGAGATGGAGGCTCAGCAGAACCTCGGCTCGATGAAGGTCAGCGGCGAGGAGGTCAAGGAGATGGCGCCGGTGGTCGGCCGCTCCTCGGTGCTGGGCTTCTTCGTCGGCGTGCTGCCCGGGGCCGGCGCGACCATCGCCTCCTTCCTGGCCTACGGCATGGAGCAGCGCCTGGCCGGCCCGAAGAAGGGCGCCGAGTTCGGCAAGGGCTCGATCCGCGGCCTCTCGGCGCCGGAGACCGCCAACAACGCCGCCTGCTCCGGCTCCTTCGTGCCGCTGCTGACCCTGGGCATCCCCGGATCGGGGACCACGGCGATCATGCTGGGCGCCCTGATTTCCTACGGCATCCAGCCCGGCCCGCGGCTCTTCGTCGACAACCCGTCGGTGTTCTGGGCGGTCATCATCTCGATGTACATCGGCAACGTGATCCTGCTGATCCTGAACCTGCCGCTGATCCCCTACATCGCGCGGATCCTGGCCATCCCCTCGACCATCCTGATCCCGATGATCCTGTTCTTCTCGCTGATCGGGGTCTACTTCGTGTCCTTCAACACCTTCGACATCCACCTGATGGTGATCTTCGCGGTGGCGGCGGTGGGCCTGAGGCTGCTCGACTTCCCCATGGCGCCGATGCTGCTGGGCTTCATCCTGGGCGGCATGATGGAGGACAACCTGCGCCGCGCCCTGAGCATCAACGACGATTCCTGGTCCTTCCTCTGGGCCCGGCCCCTGACCCTGTCGATCCTGGCCATCGCGGTCCTGATCCTGATCGTCCCCATGCTGACCCCGCAGATGAAGCGCCTGAAGGCCCTGGTCTACGACCGGGCCGCGGAAGGCGGCTGAGGGCAGCACAGGCGCCGGCCTTCCCCGACCCTGGGCCCCGGGGGCCCCGGGGCCCCCGGGATCAACGGAATCGTAACCCGATCGCCGGCATGTCGGTTTGCGGGTGAGGCGCCGGCGCAATCCTCGTTCCCTTGCAACCGCGCCGCGTGCTAACACCGAATCCAATACCGAGGAAACGGCGCCGGGGTCATGTCTCTCTCTTTGAAGAAGGTCGAAGAGCTGGCCCCCGACCAGGCTTCCCTCAACGCCGCCGGCAAGCTCATCAAGCCCGCGAAATGGCCGCTGCTGGCCCGCGAGACCCAGCGCAACCTGCTGTGGGGAGAGTGCCAGGGCTCGGGCAGCAATCCCTATCGGCTCTCCGTCGATCTCTCCGACCTGGGCTACCGCTGCTCCTGTCCGAGCCGGAAGTTCCCCTGCAAGCACGTCCTGGCCCTGCTCTGGCAGTACGCCGAGTCGGAAGAGCGCTTCCAGGACGCCAGCGCGCCGGACTGGGTCGAGGACTGGCTGGGCCGGCGGCGCCCCAAGGCGGCTGGCGACAAGGCGAAGCCGGCGGGCGGCGACGCGACCGGCAAGGCCAGCCTGCGCGCGGCACGAAAGGAAGAGGACAGTCCCGAGAAGACGGCAAAGGACCAGGCCAGGGCCGCGGCCCAGCGCGAGCGGCTGAGGCGCCAGCGCGAGGAGAGCATCCTCCTGGGCCTGGAGGAATTGGACCGCTGGATCGCCGACCAGCTCGACCGGGGGATCGCCGCCTTCGCCCAGTCCGCGGTGCAGCAGTGCCGCCTCGCCGCCCAGCGCCTGGTCGATGCCAAGGCCTCCGGCGTCGCCAGCGCGCTCGACCAGCTTCCCGCCGCGCTCTTCGCCCTGCCCGAGGACCTGCGCCACGACTTCCTGATCGAGCGCCTGGGCGGGCTCTACCTTCTGAGCCAGGCCTATCGCAACCAGGAGGCCCTGCCGCCGGAGCTGCGCGAGGACGTGCGGCGCCTGATCGGCTGGTCGACGCGGCGCGAGGACCTGCTGGCCGCGCCCGGCGCGCCGCGCGCGAAGGGCCGCTGGTTCGTCCTGGCGACCCGCTCGGAGAACCAGGCCGACAACCTGCGCCGCATCGAGACCTGGATGTGGCGGGCAGCGGCGCCGGACGCTGAGGCATCCGGCGACGCGCCCGAGTTCGCGGTGCTGATGGACTTCGTTCCGCTCTCGGCGGGCGCGACGGCCGCGCCCTTCACGCCCGGGGAGTGCTTCGAGGCCGAGCTGGTCTTCTACCCCTCGGCGCTGCCCCTACGCGCCGTGATCGCCGAACGCGGGCAAGGCGAGGACGCAGGCCCTTGGCCCAGGCCGCGGCACGGCCTGCCGGAGGCGGTCAGCCGCCACTTCGAGGCCCTGGCCCGCCAGCCCTGGCTGTCGAACTCGCCGATCACCGCGTCGGAAACCCGCCTTCTCGCGGACAGCCACGATCAGCTCTTCCTCGCGGACCGCGAGCAGGAGGTCCTCCTGCGCCTGGATCCGGGCCAGCGCGAGGACGCTCTGCCGCTGCTCGGCCTCGACGGCTTGGCCGTCGCCGGCCTCTGGGACGGCCGCTTCCTGCAGCTTCTGACGGCCGATACGCCTCTCGGCCGCTGGCTGCCGGCCTAGGCGGGGGCGCGGATGTCGGAGATCTTCACGACCGAGGACCTGGAGGCCCTGAAGCGGGCCTGCATCCTCGGCCTGTCGCGCCACCCTCTGCCCAAGAAAACAGGGGCCGCGGCCCTGGCCGTGACGGGCGAGGACGCGCAACCTCTGACCCTGCTGGCGCTGATGGCGCAGTACGCCCGCTTCCTGCCGCCGAAGGCACGGCCAGGCGAACTCCGCGCGACCGGGCAGTCCCCGGTCGACGACCCGCGGCCGGTCCTTCCCGAGGCCGCCCGCGGGGCGCTGACGCGTCTCCTTCAGGTGCGGCAGCCGAGCCAGGACGACCCGATGCTTCAGGCCGTCTTCGATCGCCTGCGCGACCATGGCTATCGCCTGCACCCCTTCGACCTGCCCAAGCTGGCCGGCGCCCTGCGGCGCCACGAGGACCGCCTGGGTCCGGCCGAGCGGGCCTACCTGCGGCGGCTCCGGCCCGACCGGGACGGCGCCGAGGACGGCCTTCTGGCTCAGACGATCGATCCCGACACCTGGACCGACTTCCCCAGGGCCGCGCGCCTGCGCTTCCTGCGCGAGCTCCGTGCGACGGCGCCGGAAGAGGCTCGGCGCCTGGTCGAGTCCTGCTTCGCCGGCGAAGCCGCGAGCTTGAGAGCCGACCTCGTCGAGGCCCTGCAGGTCGGCCTGAGCGCCGCGGACCGGCCCTTCCTCGAAAGCCTGGACAGGGATCGCGCCCGGACGGTCAAGGAACGGGCGCGGGAGCTGCTGGCCCACATCCGCGGCACGGCCGCCTACGAGGAACGATTGAGCCGCGTGCTGGACCTCTTCGCCGTCAAGAAGGGCCTGCTGAACCGGCGCGAGAGGCTGACCTTCAAGCCGCCGGTCGCCGGGCGGGGCGTCGATCCGGCGGCGGCCCTGCGGGCGTCGCTGTCCGGCCTCTGGCTCTCGGACCTCTGCCGGGGACTGGAGCTGAGCTTCGGTCAGCTTCAGGAGATGCTGCCGAAGGCGGAGGACGGCCTGGCCTACGCCCTGATGTCCTGCGCCCTGGCGGAGGGCCACCTGGACGGCCTGTCCCGGCTGGCCGCGACGATTGCCGACTTCGAGCTCCAACCTGCGCTCGAGGCCCTGGAAGATACGCTCTGGCGCCGGCCCAAGGCCGAGCAGGCCGAGGTCGTCCGCCTGCTCATCGCCCAGGCGCCCTGGGACCGGCTGCCGCCGGGCGACGCCTGGGAGAGGATCCGCGCCGCGCTGGACGGCGCCCTGCCCCAGGACATCGCCGAGGCGCTGCTCGCCTCGCCGGCCTGGCGGCGGCAGCTGGCGGAGTTGCGAAAGCAGCCCGAGGGCAGCCTCGGCGACCTGCAGCTCAACGCCATCCTGCCCTTGCTGCCGTCCACGCTGGGCGCCCGCTTGCAGAAGGACCTCGAAGACCTGCCGCGCCACGACCCCGCCGCCGCCTACGCCGCGTTCCTCGCGGCGCTCGCCGAGGCCGAGCCGGCAGCGGAGGCACAACGCCCGGACCGCGATCGGTCAGGCCACGATCAGTTAGGCCACGATGAACCAGGAGAATGAACGGTCATGTCGGAGACCCACCTGCGCCGCCCCGCCGAAGCCGTCTTCGCCGACGAGCTTGAGGCCCTGGGCAAGATCGACGACAGTCCCCGTCCGGCGAACTGGCGGCTGTCGCCCCAGGCCGTGGTCACCTACCTGCTGGGCGGCAAGCTGAAGGGCGGCGGCGAGATCACGGCGAAGTACGTCGGCAACCGGCGCCTGATCGAAACCGCGGTCGCCACCCTGGCGACCGACCGCGCGCTCCTGCTGCTCGGCCTGCCCGGCACCGCGAAGTCCTGGGTCTCCGAGCACATGGCCGCCGCGATCTCCGGCGACTCCCAGCTGCTGATCCAATGCACCGCGGGGACCGACGAGAACCAGATCCGCTACGGCTGGAACTACGCCCAGCTCCTGGCCAAGGGGCCCTCGCGCGAAGCCCTGGTCGCCACGCCCCTGATGCGCGGCATGGAGGCGGGCAAGATCGTCCGCCTGGAGGAGCTGACCCGCATGGGCTCCGACGTCCAGGACACGCTGATCACCGTGCTGTCCGAGAAGACCCTGCCGATCCCCGAGCTCAACACCGCGGTCTTCGCCGAGCGCGGCTTCAACATCATCGGCACCGCGAACAACCGCGACAAGGGCGTCAACGAGCTGTCCTCGGCGCTCAAGCGGCGCTTCAACGTGGTGGTCCTGCCGCTGCCGAGCGACATGGAGGAAGAGGCGGCGATCGTCGTCAAGCGCGTGCGGGAGCTGGGCAGCGGCCTCGAGCTGCCCGAGATCGCGCCGGCCGACAAGGAGATCCAGCGCGTGGTCACGATCTTCCGCGAGCTGCGCGACGGCCAGACCCTGAACGGCAAGATGAAACTGAAGACGCCGAGCAGCACGCTGAGCACCGCCGAGGCCATCGCGGTCACCATCGGCGCCTGGTCGGAGGCCGGACATTTCGGCGCCGGGGCCATCGACGCCGGCAGCCTGGCCGGCAACCTGGTCGGCGCCATCGTCAAGGACCCGGTGCAGGATGCCATCGTCCTCCAGGAATACCTCGAGACCGTGGTCCGGGAGCGCAAGGACTGGCGCGACCTCTACGGCGCGATCCGCGAGGTCCTGTGACCTTGGACGAGCGCGTCCACCTTTTCGGTATCCGCCACCACGGACCGGGCTGCGCCCGCAGCCTGCAGCAGGCCTTGGAGGCCCTGAACCCGGAGGCGGTGCTGATCGAGGGCCCGCCCGAGGCCGAGGCGGTGATCGACTTCGCGCGCTCGCCCGCCATGCGGCCGCCGCTGGCGCTGCTGGTCTACGCCGACAGCGACCCGACCCTGGCCAGCTTCTTCCCCTTCGCCGAGTTCTCGCCCGAGTGGCGCGCCCTGCTCTGGGCGCTCGAGCATCGACGGCCGCTGCGCTTCATCGACCTGCCCTCGACCTTCCGCCTCGCCGCCGAAGAAGCCGCGGCGAAACGGGCAGCGGAGGCGCCCCCGGAATCGGAGCCCCCGGAATCGGAGGAGGTCGAGTCGGACCCGGTGGCGGAGTTCCCCTCCACCGCGCCGGCGAGCGCCGCGCCGACCCCGGGACCGAGGCGCGATCCCCTCGGCTACCTGGCCGCAGTGGCCGGCTATGACGACAGCGAAGCCTGGTGGAACAACCTGATCGAACAGGGCGCCCCGGCTCCGGAGCTCTTCACGGCGATCGAATCCGCCATGACCGCCCTGCGCGAAGAGGCCGGGGCGGAGAGCGAAGCTCCGGGCGAGGAGCGACTCTGGGAAGACCGCCGCGAGGCGCAGATGCGCCTGGAGATCGGCAAGGCCCTGAAGGACTTCGCCGGCCCGATCGCGGTCGTCGTCGGCGCTTGGCACGTCCCGGCGTTGCGCCGCAAGGCCAAGGCCGGCGAGGACCGCGCGCTGCTGAAGGGACTGGCCAAGACCAAGGTCACCGTGACCTGGGTCCCCTGGACCGATTCGCGTCTCGCGGTCGCCTCGGGCTACGGCGCGGGCGTGCTCTCGCCCGGCTGGTACCGCCACATCTGGGCGGAGCTGCAGCGCCTCGGACCGTCCGAGCGTCCGGACCTCCAGGGCCTCGCGGCCCGTTGGCAGACCCGTGTCGCCGAGCTGCTGCGCCGGGAAGGCCAGGTCGTCGCGCCGGCCTCGGTCATCGAGGCGGCGCGGCTTTCGACCAGCCTGGCCGCCCTGCGGGAGCTCGCGGTGCCGGGCCTCTCGGAGATGCAGGACGCCAGCCTGGCGGCGATCTGCTTCGGCCAGGCGGCGCCGATGAAGCTGATCGAACGGCGGCTGGTCATCGGCGCCGAGGTCGGCGAGATCGCCGAGGACGTGCCGCAGATCCCGCTCCAGGCCGACCTGCAGCGCTGGCAGAAGCGGCTGCGCCTGAAGCCCACGGCCCTGGAGCAGGAGGTGGCGCTGGACCTGCGCAGCCAGGCCGGGCTGCAGAAGTCCGCGCTGCTGCACAGGCTCGGGCTGATCGACCTGCCCTGGGGCCAGTTCCTGGACGCCGGCCGCAGCCGAGGCACCTTCCGCGAGCGCTGGCAGCTGCAGTGGGAGCCGGAGTTCTCGGTCCGCCTCGTGGAGGCCATGATCTGGGGCACCACGATCGCGCAGGCGGCCGGCAATGCCGCGCGCGGCCGCGCCGAGGAGGCAGAGGCGCTTTCGGAACTCGCCGGCCTGGTCCACGACTGCCTGGTCGCCGACCTGCCCGAGGCCGCCCGGGACTGCATCGAGATGCTGCAGACCTCCGCGGCCGAGACAGGCGAGGTCACGCCGCTGCTGGAGGCCGTGCCGCCGCTGGCCGACATCCTGCGCTACGGCACCGCGCGCCGGATTCCGGAGCGGGAGCTCAGGCTCCTGGTGACCAGCCTGACGGAGGAGATCTTCGTCGGCCTGCACTACGCCTGCCGCCAGCTGGACGAGGAGGCCGCGGCCGCGATGCTGCGGCGCTGCGCTGCCTTCGACCGGGCCGTCCAGCTGCTGGAGGACGACCGCCTGCAGGGCGACTGGCAGCGCGCCCTGGGCCGCCTCGCCGAGGACGACCCGGCCGCGCCGCTGCTCAAGGGCTTCGCGACGCGGCGGCTCTACGATCACGGGGTCCTGGACAGCGCGGCGACCTCGGGCCAGCTCTCCCGGGCCCTGTCCCCCGCCCAGGGAGCGCCGGACGCCGGCGCCTGGCTGGAGGGCTTCCTCGCCGACGCCGGCCAGCTCCTGCTCCACGACCGGGCGCTCTTCGCCGTGATCGACGACTGGCTGCTGGCGCTTCCGGAAGAGGACTTCACCAACCTTCTGCCGATGCTGCGCCGGACCTTCGGCGGCTTCGACGCCATGGAGCGGCGCCACCTCCTGACCCTGGTCCGCGAGGGACCGCGCCCGGAGCGCCGCGTCGACCCCACCGCCAGAACCGCCGCCCCTCAGGTCGACGCGGCCTTCGAGCGGGCCCTGCCCCTGTTGCGGACGATACTGGGACTGCGCCCATGACGAACGACCCCCTCGCTCCCGACGAGCGCTGGCGGCGCTGGCGCCTGGCCTTCGGCAACGATGACCAGGATCCGGCGGGCTTCGGCCTTTCCGAACGGGACGGACGGATCGACCAGGCCTTGAAGATGCTCTACGGCGGCGGCCAGGACCCGGCGAGCGGGCGCCGGCGGGGCGGCCTCGGCGGTTCCGCGCCCCGGGTCGCACGCTGGCTCGGCGACATCCGGGAGTTCTTTCCCGCCCCCGTCGTGCAGGTCATCCAGCGCGACGCCTTCGACCGCCTGGGCCTCAAGCAGATGCTCCTGGAGCCGGAGTTCCTGGCGGCGATGGAGGCCGACGTCCACCTCGTCGCCGACCTGATCAGCCTGGGCTCCGCGATACCGAAGAAGTCCAAGGAGACTGCCCGGCAGGTCGTCGAGAAGGTGGTCGAGGAGCTGATGAAGCGACTGGAGCAGAAGACCACCGAGACGCTTCGCGGCGCCCTCAACCGCTCGCAGCGGACCTTCCGGCCGCGCTTCTCCGACATCGACTGGCCGACCACGATCCGCGCCAACCTGCGCCACTACCAGCCGGACTACCAGACCGTGGTCCCCGAGAAGCTGATCGGCTTCGGGCGCAAGTCGAAGCGCCCGAGCGACCTGGAGGAGATCATCCTCTGCGTCGATCAGTCCGGCTCCATGGCCAGCTCCGTCGTCTACTCCTCGATCTTCGCGGCGGTCATGGGCTCGATGCCGGCGCTGGACACCAAGCTGGTGGTCTTCGACACCGCGGTGATCGACCTGACGGAGCAGCTCGCCGACCCGGTGGAGGTGCTCTTCGGCGTGCAGCTCGGCGGCGGGACCGACATCAACCAGGCCCTGGCCTATTGCGAGACCCTGGTCCGGCAGCCGGGCAAGGCGCACCTCGTCCTGATCACCGACCTCTACGAGGGCGGCAACGCGGCGGAGATGCTGGAGCGGGCGGCGGGCCTGCTGGCCGGAGGGGTCAACCTGATCACGCTGCTGGCGCTCAGCGACGACGGCAAGCCGTCCTACGACGAAGAGCTGAGCCAGAAGCTGGCGGCCCTGGGCAGCCCGGTCTTCGCCTGCACCCCCGACCTCTTCCCGGACCTCATGGCGGCGGCGCTGAAGCGCGAGGACCTGCAGGCTTGGGCGGCAGCCCGGGACATCGCCCTGGTCCGCGGCGGCGAATCCTGAACCGTGACGCGCCGGGGGGAAAGGGGGGCTGCCCGCGTCCCCGGACCTGTGCTATTGCCCCGAGGCCTCTAACCGAAACGCGGGGAGTATCGGGCATGGACCTGGGCCGGCTCAGCGACGAGGACCTGGAGCGGCACCTCAATCCGCGGATCGCGGTGCCCGACTTCGAGGCCCACCTCGCCGACTACGCCGCGCGCAGCACCCGCAGCCGGGCGACGCTGGAGGCCGTGCCGGACCTGCCCTTCGGCGAGGGCCCCTTGGAGCGCCTCGACGTCTTCCCCGCGGCGACCCCGGGCGCGCCGGTCCACGTCTTCGTCCACGGCGGCTACTGGCGCGCCCTGGACAAGAGCGACCACAGCTTCGTCGCCGAGGCCCTGGTCGCGGCCGGCGCCACGGTGGTCGCGATCAACTACGACCTCTGCCCGGCGGTGACCCTGGACCGGATCGTCGCCCAGACCCGCGCGGCCATCGCCTGGACCTACCGCAACATCGGCGACTACGGCGGCGATCCGGAGCGCCTCTTCGTCTCCGGGCATTCGGCCGGCGCGCACCTGGCGGTCATGGCGCTGCTGGAGGACTGGCCGGCGCGCCACGGCCTGCCGCCGGAGCCGATCAAGGGCGTGACGGCGATCAGCGGTGTCTACGACCTGGCCCCGGTGCTCCGGCTCTCGGTCAACGCCGACATCCGCCTGACCGCCGAGATGGCCGCGCGCAACTCGCCGACCTTGCAGCCGCCGCGCCACGCCCTGCCGATGCTCCTGGCGGTCGGCGCCGAGGAGCCGGCCGGCTGGATCGCGCAGAGCACCGGCTTCCGCCGGGCCTACGAGGCCGGCGCCGGGCCGGCGGCCTTCCTCGAGGTCCCCGGCCGCAACCACTTCTCCGTGCTGTACGACCTGGCGGATGCCGAGACGGCGCTCTGCCGCGCGGTTCTGGAGCAGATGTCCCTAACTTAGGAGGGCGCCGGCCGGCCGCCACCAACACCGCTGTCATCCCCGGGCTTGACCCGGGGATCCATCGAGCCGGCGGCACCATGGATGCCCGGATCAAGTCCGGGCATGACAGCGGTGTGGTGGTTCCTGAGCTGCCCAGGAACAGACCTCACCACTTCACGACCAGCCGAGGTCGGTGCCGCCGTTGGCGGCCGGGTCGAGCTCCGGCGCCGGGCGGCCCAGGGGCCTGGCGCTCTCGGGCGGGTCGCAGGGCAGGAAGGCGCCGCTGCCGCGCTCGGCCTTGAGGGCGCCGTCCTCGACCACGACCCGACCGCGGTTGATCACGGTCACCGGCCAGCCGGTGATCCGCCGCCCCTCGTAGGGCGTGTAGCCGGCCCGGTCGTGCAGCAGGTCGTAGCTGACCTCGACCGTCTTCTCCGGGTCCCAGATCGCCAGGTCGGCGTCCGCGCCGACCGCGAGGCTGCCCTTGCGCGGGTAGAGGCCGTAGAGCTTCGCCGCGTTGGTCGAGGCCAGGGCCACGAACTCGTTGAGCGAGAGGCGGCCGCCGCGCACTCCTTCCGAGAACAACAGCGGCAGGCGCAGCTCCAGGCCCGGCACCCCGTTGGCCATCTCCTTGAAGGTGGTCTTCTCGCCCCGGGGCAGCTTGCCGCTCTCGTCGAAGCGGTAGGGCGCGTGGTCGGAGGAGAAGACCTGGAAGGTGCCGTTGTTTAGGCCGCGCCACATGGCCTCCTGGTCGGCGGTGTCGCGCGGCGGCGGGCTGCAGCAGAACTTGGCGCCCTCGAGTCCGTCGCGGTCGAGGTCGGCGGCAGTGAGAAAGAGGTACTGCGGGCAGGTCTCGCCGTAGATCTTGAGGCCGCGGGTCTGGGCCTTGCGAATGGCGTCCATGGCCTCCGCCGCCGAGACGTGGACCACCAGCATCGGCACGTCGAGGAACTCGGCGAGGCGGATCGCGCGATGGGTGGCCTCGCCCTCGGCGGCCCGGGGATGGCTCAGCGCGTGGTGCTGCGGCAGCCCGTGGCCGCCCTGCAGCAGGCGCTCGGTCATCCAGGCGATGACGTCGTGGTTCTCGGCGTGGACCATGACCAGGGCGCCCTCGCGCCGCGCGACCGACAGCACGTCGAGGAGCTGGCGGTCGTCGAGCTTCAGGCGCTCGTAGGTCATGTAAACCTTGAAGGAGCTGTAGCCGTCGCGGATCAGGGCCGGCAGCTCCTGGCCCAGGACGCTCTCGCTGGGATCGGAGACGATCAGGTGGAAGGCGTAGTCGATCACCGCCTTGGGGCCAGCGCAGGCGTGGTAGTCTTGGACCACTTGGCGCAGGGACTGGCCACGGTGCTGGGCGGCGAAGGGGATGACCGTGGTGGTGCCGCCGAAGGCCGCGGAGACGGTCGCCGAGTAGAAGTCGTCGGCGGTCATCACGCCGCCCGAAGAGCGCTGCTCGATATGGCAGTGGCTGTCGACCCCGCCCGGCAGCACGTAGGCGCCCGCGGTGTCGATCTCCCGCTTGCCGGCGCCGAGACCGCGGCCGAGCGCGGCGATCCGCTCGCCGACGACCCCGATATCGCAGGTCATGGTGTCGCTGGCGGTCACCAGGGTGCCGCCGCGCAGCACCAGATCGAAGTCGGCCATCCTGCCCCTCCCCGCTGTCTTCCCGTCCTTCGCGCCGAGACGCGACTGCACTCTAGCCCGCATCTCTCTCCGTGGTCACGGTCTGCGCGCCGCGCCTGCCCCTTGCGGCCCCGCGTCGGCGAGCCAACAATGCGGGAGGCCCGGAACCGGACCGCGAGGGCCAACACGGGGAAAGCAGGAGAGGCCCGGACATGGCGAGCAGGGATTCCTACGAGGCCAGCGAGGCCTTCGTCGAGCGCGGCCTGAACGTGGCGATCCGCATCGGCCTGGTGCTGCTGCTGATCGCCTGGTGCTTCACCGTGGTGCGTCCCTTCGTGGCGCCCATCATCTGGGGCATCATCATCGCGGTCGCGACCCATCCCCTCTACGTCCGGCTGCACCGGAGCCTGCGCGGCCCCCGCAGCCTGGCGGCCGCGGTCTACGTCGTCATCTTCCTGGTCGCGCTGATCGCGCCGGCGCTGTTGCTCGCCGGAACCCTGGTCGACGCGGTGCGCTTCGTCGCCAACGACCTGAGCGACGGCGTGCTCGACCTGCCCCCGCCGCCGGAGGCGATCCTGGCCTGGCCCTTCATCGGCGAGCCGCTGCACCACTTCTGGGAGCTGGCCTCGACGAACCTGCAGGCGGCGCTGGGCCGGATCGGGCCCGAGCTGAAGGCGGTCGGCGGCCTGCTGCTGGGCTTCGTCGGGCAGTTCGCGATCGGCCTGCTGCAGTTCGTCATCGCGATCTTCATCGCAGCCGGGCTGCTGGTGCACGCCGCCGGCGGCGGACGGGTCGCCGACGATATCGCGACGCGCCTGATCGGCGTCCGCGGCCCCGCCTACGCCGCCCTGGCGCGGGCGACGATCCGCAGCGTGGCCTACGGCATCCTGGGGGTCGCGCTGATCCAGTCGATCCTCGCTGGCCTCGGCTTCCTGGCCGTCGGCCTGCCCGGCGCCGGGCTGCTGGCGCTGATCTGCCTGCTGCTGATCGTGGTGCAGATCGGACCGGCCCTGGTGATGATCCCGGTGGTGGTCTACGAGTTCTATATCAGCGACACCACCACCGCGGTGATCTTCGCCGTCTGGTGCTTCTTGGTCACGATCCTCGACAACGTCCTCAAGCCCTTCCTCCTCGGCCGCGGCGTGCAGGTGCCCTTGCTGATCATCTTCGTGGGCGCCATCGGCGGCGTCCTGACCTCGGGTATCCTCGGCCTCTTCGTCGGGCCGGTGGTGCTGGCCCTGGGCTACACCCTCTTCACCGCCTGGCTGAAGGAAGGCCCGGAGCCGACACCCGAGGCCCCCGCCGCCCGCGACCGTCCCTGACCGGAAGCCCACACGACCGGTCTGGTGGCGGCGAGGCCGCCCCGGATCCCGCCGTCGGCGACGGGACCCGGCGCAGGCTCGCTCTCGGCGCTACTCCTCTGTCACGACTCTCTCTCCGACCTCGACCTGGCGGCCGTCCTCGCCTTGCGTCTTGACCTCCGAATCCGGGCTCGGCTCGGAAGCCTCCTCGGCGAAGGAGGACGGCCGGGCCAGGGTCGAGGACAGCGACGGCGTCCAGGGGTAGTAGGCATCGCCGTTGCAGTCCGCCGGATCCGGCGCGAGGCACATGCCGTAGTCTTCGCCCGCGCGCTTGAAGGAGGTGGCGAAGTTCTCGACGTAGCCCTCGACGTCGTCTTCATGGAAATCATGGATCCGGACGCCGCGCAGCCGATTCCGCTCGTCGCCGCCGAGGCCATAGGGCCCGAAGCCCGAGCTGGCGCCATAGCCGAGCAGGATGCCGTGGAAGTTGCCGACGTAGCTGTTGATGTGGTCGTGGCCGACGAACATGCCCAGGATGTCGCCGCGTTCCTGCGCCGCCGCGTAGAGCCCGCTGTTGAAGGGACCGGTGCAGACGCACTCGTGGCGTTCCTCCTCGACCCTGTGGCGGCCTTCGTCCACGGGCGGCTGCGCGTTCGGACGATCGCGGCTGGGGAACATGCCGCGGTCGATCGTCCACATGGTCTCGAACTCGAAGAGCGGAATGTGGAAGAACATCATGCCGGGAATCTTGCGGCGGTACCGGCGCTCGATCTTCCGGGAGGTGCTTCGATACCAGTCGACCTGATCCGGCCGGATCCAATCCCAGCCGTTGTCGTTGTAGCCAATGGGCTGACCGGCGATCGGGTTCGGCGCATAACGGCCCGAATCGATCGCCCAGATCGCCAGCTTCGGCTCCAGGTGTCCGGGCAGCCACCAGTCGAAGCCTTGCCCCAGGAAGTCCGCATCCTCTCCATCGAACTCCTCGGCCCCGACCTCTTCTGCCTCGAACCCCTCGGCCTCGAAGCGCTCCGACCAGTGCCACTTCCGCCTGGCACCATAGACGAAGGTGACCATGTCGCCGTCACCGGTGATCCTGCGGTTATCCGGCTTGTTGATGTTGCAGGTGAAAGTCCTGCGGTAGTACTCGAGCTGCCCCTGCTCGCCCATGTTCGGCGCGTCCCCGCGGACGTGGGCGTCCTCGTCGTGATTGCCGAAGGTCACGATGAAGGGAACGCCCGCTTCCTCGATCGGCATGAAGACGGCGTCGATCGCGTCCCGAACCTGCCGGTCGTTGCGGATCTGGCCGCCAGTGATGCAATCGCCGGTGCAGACGACCAGGTCGGGCCGCTCTTCCTCGATCGCCCGGCGGATCAGCTCAGGCGTCCGGAAGTCGATCAGGTGATCGTCCTGGGTGTCGGTGATCTGCATAATCCGGAAGGTGCCGTCTTCGCGGAACCTCAAGGGTTCCGGATTGTGGCAGGCCGCGCCCGCCGCGGACGCCATGGCGCAGATGCCAAGTCCCGCAACGGCCATTTGGAGAAAGGCACGGTAAGTCAAGTCTTCGGCTCCTCATCCTGTAGGGAGGCCCCAATCGCGCCAAGCCAGCCGTGCCGAGGCTCAGTCTTGCTGGCCGAAGAGCCACGCCTGGGAAACCAGTCCTGCGATGTTCGATTCCCGCCCCGACCCGCCGCGAAAGAAATCACACGGCGCGTGGGGCATTTATGATCGCTGCATGAAAGATTGTTTGCAGCCGGACAGCGGTCGCTGCCGGCATCCCCCCGCACGGGGCGTCATGCTAGGAAGGCCGCGGCGTGCGGCTCTCCATCTTCGCCCAGCGGCCGTCGGTCAGCGCAAAGCGTTCCGTCCCAAGCTTGAAGCAAATCCCGCCGGAAACGGAATCCTGAACCTCAACGGACCCAGGTCGGACTCAAAGAGTCTTCAGGTATTCGATCAGGTCCATCCGCTGCTCGTGGCTCAAAGCCGGGCCGAGGACGCCCTTAGCCCGAGGGCCGTCCCTGAACTCGTGGCCCTTGTTGGAGTTGCCGGCCAGGCGCGTGTCCAGCTCGAAGCCGCCCGCGATCTTCTCGGTCCGGTAGCCGACCTTCTCCGGATCGAAGAGCCGGCTGCCCAGGTAGAAGGTCTCCGATCGTTCGTCGACCGGCGACAGGAGCTCGTAGAGGTTCGGGACCGAGCCGTTGTGCAGGTAGGGCGCCGTCGCCCAGATGCCGTCCAGGGGCCGCGCCTTGTAGATCATCTCCGCCTGGAGGCAGTTGGGCCGGTAGCCGTTCATGCGGTCCCGCTCCGGCTTCGAGACCTTGTGGTCGTCGTACCACTTCTCGGTCGTCTTCTCGACGACGACGCCCAGGGCGACGGCGAAGAGGGGATCGGGGTCGACGGCCTGGTCCTTGCAGATCTTGGCCGACTCGATCTCGAGGTGGGCCGGAACCTTGACCCGGCGCTCCGCCACGACCTTCGCCTGGGCCGGATCGGT
>JANQGU010000427.1 GCA_028282935.1 Kiloniellales bacterium | reverse complement strand
CGTCATCGCCAGGGGCTGTCAGGGCAGGCGCTGCAGCAGCCCCACCACCCGGCGGGTTCGGGGACCGAAGAGCGCCTCGGTGAAGTAGGCGCCGGCGGCGCGCTTGTTGATCTCGCCGAGGGTCGGGTAGGGCGCGATGATCCCGGCCATGGCGCCGATCTTGAGCCCCTGGGTGATCGCCAGGATCCAGGGCTGCAGCAGCTCGCCGGCATGGCGGCCGACCAGGGTGACGCCCAGGATCCTGCCGCGCTTGCCGGTCACGACCTTGACGAAGCCCTCGGTGGCCCGCTCCGCCCGGGCCCGGTCGTTCTCGGCGAAGGACCAGCGCGAGACCCGCACGGCCGCGCCGTGCCGCTCGCGGGCCTGGGCCTCGGTCAGGCCGACCTGGGCGACCTCGGGGTCGGTGTAGGTGACCCAGGGCACGGCGTTGTCGTTCACCTTGGCCGGCAGGGCGAAGAGCGCGTTGCGGATGACGATCCCGGCGTGGTAGCCGGCCATGTGGGTGAACTGATAGCCGCCGGTCACGTCGCCGATGGCGAAGACCTTGCGGTTGCTGGTGCGCAGGCGGCGGTCGACGACGATCCCGCGCGAGGAGTAGTCGATCTCCGCCGCCTGCAGGCCCAGGCCGCTGACGTTGGGCCGGCGGCCGGCGGCGATCAGCAGGTGCGAGCCCTCGATCTCCCGGGCCTCGCCGTCGGCTTCGATGCTGAGGGCGATGCCGTTGCCCTTGCGGGCCACGGCCTCGATCCGGACGCCTTCCCGGATCTCGACGCCCTCGGCGGGGAGGCGCCGGCGCACGACCTCCGCCGCCTCCGGGTCGTCCTTGCCCATCAGGGCGAACATCTCCAGCAGGGTGACCTTGGCGCCCAGGCGGCGCTGGGCCTGGGCCAGCTCGGCGCCGATCGGGCCGCCGCCGATGACGATCAGATGGTCCGGCCGCTCCTGCAGGTCGAAGACCGTCTCGTTGGTCAGGAAGGGCACCTCGTCGAGGCCCGGGATCGGCGGCAGGGCCGGCGAGGATCCGGTGGCGATGACGAAGCGCCGGGCGCGGATCCTCCGATCCTCGACCGCCACTTCCTTCGGTCCGGTGAAGCGGGCGGCGCCCTTGATGACCTGGACGCCCAGGCTCTCGAAGCGCTCGACCGAGTCGTGCGGGGCGATGGCCGCGATCACGCCCTTGACGTGATCGTGCACCCTGGCGAAGTCGACGTTCGGCTCGTGGCCGTTGACCCCGAAGACGCCGCTGCGGCGGACCGTCTCGGCCGCCTCGCCGGCGGCGATCAGGGCCTTGGAGGGGACGCAGCCGGTGTTCAGGCAGTCGCCGCCCATCTCGTGCTTCTCGATCAGGATCGTGCGGGCGCCCATCTGGGCCGCGCCCGCGGCCACCGAGAGGCCGCCGGAGCCGCCGCCGATGACGCAGATGTCCGCGCGGAGAGTGTCTCCCATTTTCCTTGCTCCCATCAGCTTGGCACGGGCGCGCGACGGGAGGGCCGCGCGCCTTGGCCGTGGGTCAGCTCTTGACGACGATGCGGTAGTCCGGAGTCGGGTTCAGAGGGCAGGAATAGAGGTAGTCGCCCTCGGTCAGCTCGATCTCGTAGTCCCGGGTCACGCCTTGGGTCAGGCCGCCGCCCGAGACATCGTCCTTGACGAAGCGGGCGAGGCCTTCGCCCCGCAGCCAGAAGCCCAGCTCGTAGGGCACGTCCTCGTTGGTCACGCGGAAGATGTACTTGCCGGGCTTGAGCTCCAGCACCTTGGCCTCGGCCAGGCGCTCGTCGCCGCTCTCGGCGTTGATCGCCTCGCAATCGCCCTTGGCCGTGGTGTCGAAGCCGTGGTCGACGCCGTTCTCCGACTCGACGAACTGGCAGGCGGTCTGGGTCAGCTCTATGACCTGGGGTTGAGCCGACTGGGAGCCGGCGGCGGTAGCCGCCCAGGCCAGGCCCAGTGTGAGCGTTCCGGCGACGCCGGCGACAGTCGCGGTCTTGCGCATGCTTCGGTCTTCCTCTGCGTTCAGGCGACCTAGCCAAGCGCTTCGCAAACAGGCCGGTCGGCACGGTTTCGGTCTTCGCTGACCGGGCCTTTGGCGGGCCCGGCACCTAACCATCTAACGCAGAGCGGGTCCGTTGCACCCCTGGTGACGGGAAAGTTATGACCGACCTGCAACGCGCACACGGCTTCGTGAGCGAGGCGCCGGACGATGGTCCCGCCCGAAGGCTGCGGCCGGTTGACCCTTCGGGAAAGGCGCGCTTCACTTTTTCTTCATCGGATTCGACAGCTGGGGGGCTGGAATGGCGGAGCCCATCCGTGAGATCACCATCGTCGGCGGCGGCACCGCCGGCTGGATGGCCGCGGTCTTCCTGGTCACGCGGCTCAACAAGCGGCCGGACAAGCCCCCGGTCCGGGTCACCCTGATCGAATCGCCCAACGTGCCCACGGTCGGGGTCGGCGAGGCCACGGTGCCGGGCATGCGCGAGCTGCTGAAGCAGCTCGCGATCCCCGAGGCGACCTTCATGGAGCGCTGCAACGCCTCCTTCAAGCTCGGCGTCCGCTTCGTCAACTGGGACAAGCGCCCGGACGGCACGCCCGCCTGCTACGACCATCCCTTCGACGGCCTGGGGGTCGCGATCCAGGGCGCCAATCCGGCCTATCACTATCACCGCTTCGGACGCGGCGGGCGGCTCGCCAACCTGGGCGATGCGCTCTCGCCCTCGACCCGCCTGATCGACGAACGCCGCGGCCCTAAGACCGCCGAGCAGGAGGACTACGACTACGCGGTCGGCTACGCCTACCACCTCGACGCCGGCCTCTTCGCCGGACTGCTGCGCGAGGTCGCGGTCGAGCGGGGCGTCCTGCACGTCCTCGACGACGTCGACGATCTGGAACGCGACGCCCGCGGGCACATCTCGGCCCTGACGCTGCGCCGGCGCGGCCCTTGGCCGGTCGAGCTGGTGATCGACTGTACCGGCTTCCGCAGCCTGATCCTGCAGACGGCCCTGGAGGAGCCCTTCGACTCCTTCTCGAAGTACCTCTTCAACGACAAGGCCCTGGCGGTGCAGATCCCGCACCGCGACGTCAGCGGGCTGGAGCCCTGCACCCGCTCGACCGCGCTGGGCGCCGGCTGGGTCTGGCGGGTGCCGCTCTACTCGCGCATCGGCACCGGCTACGTCTTCTCCAGCCGCTTCCGCAGCGACCAGGAGGCGATCGACGAGTTCCTGCAGCACCTGGGCAGCGAGGGCGAGGGCGCCGAGCCGCGGGTCATCCCCATGCGGATCGGCCGCGCCCGGCGGACCTGGGTCGGGAACTGCATCGCCGTCGGCCTCTCCGGCGGCTTCATCGAGCCGCTGGAGTCCACCGCCATCTTCATCATCGAGGCGGCGCTGCGCTGGCTGGTCGCCGACCTGCCGGACCGGGACTTCGATCCGGCGCTGCAGGCGCGCTACAACGAGCGGATGCAGGGCCTCTACGAGGAGGTGCGGGACTTCATCGCTCTGCACTACCTGACCTCCAACCGCCGCGACAGCGCCTATTGGCAGGCGGTGCAGAGCGAGCTGGCGGTGCCCGAGAGCCTGAAGACCAAGCTGGCGCTCTGGCGCGAGCGGCTGCCGGTCGAGGCGGACTTCGAGCGGAGCTACCTCTTCGGCTACTGGAGCTACCTGATCGTGCTCTTCGGCAAGCACTTCTACGACGACGCGGTCTTCGCCGAGACCGAGGGCCTGCAGGAGGCAGAGTGGCACCGCTTCGAGGACTGGGTCGAGCGCCAGAAGGCCGGCCTGGTCGCGCGGCTGCCGAACCACTTCGAGCTGATCAACCGGATCCGGCTGCGCGCGCGGCCGGCGCCGCAGGAGGACAGCGCCCTCGGCGAGGCGCCGCGTCCGAGCGTGCCGCTGCCCGGCCAGGGTGTCGGGGTCCGGATCTCCTGGAAGCAGGGCCGACCCGAAGAGCCGCCGGTCGAGACGCCTCCCGCAGAGGGCGCGCATCTGCTTTAGCCGGCCAAGGGGCCGCGCCGATCCGGGTGCGTCAGATCCGCCGCGCGACGAAGAAGCTGACCTGCCCCACGGCCGGTCTTGCGCGGTCCCGCTCCTTCATGAAGTGCTCGAGCTCGCCGCGGCGTTCCAGGGCCTTCACGCGCTCGACCGCCGCGCGGGTCTCCCCAGGCCGGGCCAGGGCCCAGATGGAATCGCCCCGCCGCCACTCGGGCCGCAGCGGACCGCGGGCGTCGAAGTAGGCCTCGCCCTGGAGCACGGCGTCGAGGGGCACGACCCGGTCCAGGACCGCGAAGCCGAGCGCGGCCAAGAGTCCGCGCAGACGGTCCTCCGGGGCGCAGCGCGCGAGCGTCCGCTCCAGGGCCTGGGGAATCAGGCCGTAGAACCAGAAGCCCTTGCGAAGCTGCTCCTGGGTGCAGACGTTGAGCAGCAGCCGGCCGCCCGGCCTGAGGACCCGCGCGGCCTCGGCCAGGGCGGCGGCGTGACCGGGATAGCTGCCGTCGCGTCCGTCCTCCAGGTGGTGCAGGACCTGGTTGAACATCACCGCGTCCAGCGAGGCCGCGGCCAGGGGCAGGCCCAGGAGATCGCCGCGCAGAAAGCCGACACGGCCCTGCCTGCCTTCGATCTTGGCGCGCGCCGCCGACAGCATGCCGGCGCTGCGGTCGAGCCCGATCAGCCGGCCGGGGACCCCGGCCAGCGCGGCGCTGTAGGCGCCCGTGCCGCAGCCGGCGTCCAGCAGCGTCATCTCCGATGCCGGGCGATCGGCGGACCGCAGGGCGTCGCGGATGACCTCGCTGCCGATGGGCACGCGGGTCCGGTCGTAGTGCGCCGCGGCCTCGTCGTAGCGCTCGATGGTACTCACGACCGCCGCTCCTTCTCACGTCCCTTACGCCCCAGCCTAGCTGGGAGCGCGGCGGGGTGTCATCAGGCTGGGCAGGACGATCAGGGTGCAGATCAAGGTGCTGGAGATCGCGATGGTCAGCAGCTGGCCCATGCTGGTCATGCCCGGATGGCCGGAGACCGCCAGGCTGCCGAAGGAGGCGATGGTGGTCAGCGCGCTGAACATCACCGCCCGCGAGGTGCTGGTGCGCAGCAGCTTGCTCTGATCCTTCTCGTAGCGCCGGCGCATCACCAGGTGGATGCCGCTGGCCACGCCGAGGCCGAGCAGCAGCGGCAGCACGATGACGTTGGCGAAGTTGAAGGGCAGGCCGAA
>JANQGU010000344.1 GCA_028282935.1 Kiloniellales bacterium | reverse complement strand
GGCGACACCGCAAGCGACGGTCGTCCAGACTCCCGCAAGGTGGCGAGTTCCGACGGGCTCGGTCGGTGAAGGCTCAAGGGCGCGGCTTGCCACCGTCGTGGGGCGAGCAAAGCCATGGCCCTCTGCGCCGTTTTCCTGGGTTTCGGTGGATTGTCAGCTCAAGTGTACGCGGGCGGAAGACAATTTCTCTTTACGAAGCGGCCCTGTTCTATCGATTATCGGAGTCTCGAAGCGCTTTAACGTTGGTCAGCGCGCCACTGCGACGGAACAGCCATGCCCCCTGCCTTCCCGTTTTCGGCGATCGTCGGCCAGGACGACATGAAGCTGGCGCTCCTGGTCGCCGCGGTGGATCCCAGCGTCGGCGGCGTCCTGGTCTTCGGCGATCGCGGCACCGGCAAGTCCACCGCCGTCCGGGCGCTGGCGGCCCTCCTGCCGAAGATGACCGTCGTGGCCGGATGCCGCTACAACTGCGATCCGGCGGCCGAGACCTCTCACTGCGCCGAGGGCTGCGACGGGCGCCGGAACGGCTTCAAGACCCGGCAGGTGCCGGTTCCGGTGATCGACCTCCCGCTCGGCGCGACCGAAGACCGGGTCGTCGGCGCCTTGGACCTCGAGCGCGCCCTGACCCGGGGCGAGAAGGCTTTCGAGCCGGGGCTGCTGGCCAGCGCCCACCGCGGCTTTCTCTACATCGACGAGGCCAACCTGCTGGAGGATCATCTCGTCGACCTGCTCCTCGACGTCGCCGCATCCGGCGAGAACGTCGTCGAGCGGGAGGGCTTGAGCGTGCGGCATCCGGCGCAGTTCGTCCTGGTCGGCAGCGGCAACCCGGAGGAAGGCGAGCTCAGGCCGCAGCTCCTCGACCGCTTTGGCCTCTCCGTCGAGGTCGAAACGCCGCGCCAGCTCGCCGAGCGGATCGAGGTGGTGCGCCGGCGCGACGACTTCGAGCGCGACCCCGCGGCCTTCGTGGCGAAGTGGAAGCGCAAGGAGGGTCGGCTGAGGCGCCAGATCCTGACCGCCCGGGAACGCTTGTCGTCGGTGGAGGTGCCGGAAGCCGCCCTCGAGCGGGCCGCCCGGCTTTGCATCGGCCTCGGCACCGACGGCCTGAGAGGCGAGCTGACCCTGGTCCGCGCCGCGCGCGCGGTCGCGAGCCTCGAAGGCGCCGACGCGGTCGCCGACGATCATCTGCGCCGTGTGGCGCCCTCATCGCTGCGTCATCGGCTGCGGCGGGATCCCTTGGACGAGTCCGGTTCGAGCGTGCGCATCGAGCGCGCCCTGCAGGAGCTCTTCGGACCGTGACCGAGTCAGCCGCAAGCGATCCCTCGCGCTGGCGAGACGCGACGGCGGCAGCCGCCCTCTTTGCCGTGGATCCCAAGGGCACGGCCGGCGTTTCCCTCAGGTCGCAGGCCGGGCCGCTTCGCGACCTTTGGCTGGGGCAGCTTCGCGGCTTGCTACCGGCGGAGACGCCCTGGCGCCGGGTGCCGATCCATGTCAGCGACGATCGCCTGCTCGGCGGCCTGAACCTGGCGGCGACCCTGCGCGCCGGGCGGCCGGTGGCGGAGCCGGGGCTCCTGGCCGAGGCGGACGGCGGCGTCGTCCTGCTGACCATGGCCGAGCGCCTCCTGCCCATGACCGTGGCGCGTCTTGGCGCCGTCCTGGATTCTGAACAGGTCGCGGTTCAAAGGGATGGGCTCGCATCGCGGTCCAGGACGCGCCTCGGCGTGATCGCTTTGGACGAAGGTCTGACACCGGAGGAATCGACGCCGAGAGCCCTGCTCGACCGGCTGGCGTTCCTCGTCGATCTCGAGGGTATCAGGATCGCCGAGGCGACCGCCTCCGAATACGACCGCGATGCGGTGCTGCAGGCTCGGCTGCGTCTGCCCGACGTCGCACTGGGCCAAGAGGTCCCGGAGGCCCTCTGCGCCACGGCGCTGGCGCTGGGCATCGGATCTCTACGTGCGCCCTTGCTGGCGCTGCGGGTGGCGCGCGCGACCGCCGCCTTGGAAGGAAGACGAGAGGTCTCCGAGGCCGACGCCGCCTCGGCGGCGCGCCTCGTTCTGGCACCGCGTGCAAGCTGCCTGCCGGCGAGCGAGGTGCCGCCCGAGCAGGACAGCGGCGAGACCGAAACGCCCCAGGACGAAACGCCCCAGGACGAGTTGCCCCAGGACGGTTCGCCCCAGGACGGTGCGCCCCAGGACGAGGCTCCGGCCGCGGAGGAGCGGCCGCTGGAGGATGTCGTGCTGGCCGCGGCGGCTGCGGCGATCCCCGAGCATCTTCTGGCGCGGCTCAGCGCTGCGGCGGGCGGCAAGGCGCCTTCGCTCCACGCGGGCCGCAGCGGCGCATTGCGGCAGGGCTTCGGGCGCGGGCGGCCGGTCGGCCTGCGGCGCGGCTTGCCGCGGGGCGGCCAGCGGCTCAACGTGATCGAAACGCTGCGCGCGGCGGCGCCTTGGCAAAAGCTGCGCCGTGAGGATCTGGGAGATACGCGTCGCGCGCGCGTGCAGGTGCGCAGAGACGACCTCCGCATCACCCGCAGCAAGCAGCACGACGAGACGGCCACCATCTTCGTGGTCGATGCCTCGGGGTCTTCCGCGCTGCACCGCCTGGGCGAGGCCAAGGGGGCGGTGGAGCTGCTCCTGGCCGACTGCTATGTGCGGCGGGACCAGGTTGCCTTGATCGCCTTTCGCGGCAAGGCGGCGGAGCTGCTCCTGCCGCCGACGCGCTCGCTGGTCCGGGCCAAGCGTTGTCTCGCGTGCCTGCCGGGCGGCGGCGGCACGCCGCTGGCGTTGGGTCTCGACGCGGCTCTCGTGCTGGCGGAGGCCGTGACGAGCAAGGGCCAGGCTCCGACGGTCGTCCTGCTGACCGACGGCCGCGCCAACGTCGCGCGGGACGGCACGCCCGGGCGACCGCGCGCCGAGGAGGAGGCCAAGGGCGCTGCCCGCCGGCTCCGCGCCGCGGGAGTCGCCTCGGTCCTGGTCGACACCTCGCCGCAGCCGCGGCCGACAGCCCGAGAGGTCGCGGCGGAAATGGCCGCGCTCTACCTTCCTTTGCCCCAAGCAGACGCAAAGGCGATCTCCAGGGCGGTCTTGCACGGGACAGCGGCTTCGCCGGGGCGGCGCGCGGCCAGCGGGCCATGAGGCGCCGCAAGATCCCTCGCGGCCGGTGCCATGCCTGATGCGCCGGACTGGGATCGGGACGGGGCCGACTGGCCGCATCGCGAAGCCAGCCGCTTCGTCGTCGCCGGCGATCTACGCTGGCACCTGCAGCAGATGGGGCAGGGGCCGGCACTGCTGCTGGTCCATGGCACGGGTGCCGCCACCCACTCCTGGCGTCGGCTTGCGCCCCTCCTTGCAAAGCATTTCGCGGTCCTGGCGCCGGATCTGCCCGGTCACGGCTTCACCGCGGCGGCGGCGGCCCAGGGTCTTTCCTTGCCGGGTATGGCCAACCTCCTGAAGGCGCTGCTGCGCGAGCTCGGCGTGAGCCCGGTCCTGGCTGTCGGCCATTCGGCGGGCGCCGCCATCCTGGCCCGCATGAGCCTCGACGGCGACTTCGCCGCCCGGGGTCTGGTCAGCTTGAACGGAGCCCTCTTGCCGCTCCGGGGCGTCGAAGGCCATATCGCCTCGCCGGTCGCCAGGCTGCTGTCCTCCACCTCCGTCGCTGCCCGCTTGTTTTCCTGGCGCGCCCGCGACCGGATCGTGGTCGAAAGGCTCATGGCCGGTACGGGATCGCGGCTCGAGGAGACGGATCTGAAGCTCTACTGGCGCCTGGGGAAACGACCGGGGCACGTCGCCTCGGCGCTCGCCATGATGGCGAACTGGGATCTGCGGCCGCTGGTTCGCGATCTGCCGGAGCTGAAGCCCAAGCTGGTGCTGGTGGCGGCACGGAACGACCGCATGATCTCGCGCGCCGTCGCTCTCCAGGTCCGTGCCTTGGTGCCCGGCGCGGTGGTCGAGACCTTGCCGCGCCTCGGCCATCTGGCCCACGAAGAGGATCCAGAGGTGATCGCCGGGATCGTGCTCGAACTGGCCCGCGACCTGGAGGTCCTTCCGGCGACCTGAATTCGACGCCACGCCTGACGTCTTCGCACTGGCATTTGCAGTGATGCTGCGATAGTGTCATTTGTAAATGACACAACATATGTCTAATATAATTGACATAGGGAAGCGCCGCGGAGCGCCCAGCGCGGTCGTCATCGGCAGCGGCTTCGGCGGCTTGGCCGCCGCGGTCCGGCTCGGCGCGAAAGGCTATCGGGTCACGGTGCTGGAGCAGCTGGATGCTCCTGGCGGCCGGGCCTACGTGCACCGGCAGGACGGCTTCACCTTCGATGCCGGGCCGACCATCATCACGGCTCCCTTTCTTTTCGAAGAGCTCTGGCAGCTCTGCGGCCGCCGCATGAGCGACGATGTCGAGCTGCGCCCGGTCTCGCCCTTCTACCGGATCCGCTTCCACGACGGCGAGGTCTTCGACTGCAGCGGCGATCCGGATGCGATGCGGGCGGAGGTCGCGCGCTTCAGCCCGGGCGACGTGTCGGGCTACGAGGACTTCATGCGGGCGAGCGAGGCCATCTTCAAGGTCGGCTTCGAACAGCTCGGCGACGTCGCCTTCAGCACCTGGACGGACATGGCGAAGATCGTCCCCGACATGGTCCGGCTCGCCAGCTACCGCAGCGTCTATGGCCTGGTCTCCAGCTACATCAAGGATCCGCGCCTGCGGATCGTCTTCTCCTTTCACCCTCTGCTGATCGGCGGCAATCCCTTCAAGGTCACCTCGGTCTACAGCCTCATCTCCTTCCTCGAGCGGCACTGGGGCGTGCACAGCGCGATGGGCGGCACGGGTCGGCTGGTGCAGGGACTCGTGAGCCTGATCGAAGGGCAGGGCGGAAGGCTCCGCTACGGTCAGCGGGTCGCCGAGATCACGGTGGAGCAGGGACGGGCCAGCGGCGTCCGGCTGGCCTCGGGCGAGCAGGTGCCGGCGGAGGTCGTCGTGTCGAACGCCGATTCGGCCTGGACCTACCGCAATCTCCTGCCGCAGGCCGTGCGGCGGCGCTGGACCGATCGGCGGATCGAGAAGGCGCACTACTCCATGAGCCTCTTCGTCTGGTACTTCGGCACCCGGCGCCGCTACGACTCCCTGCCCCAGCACACGATCCTGCTCGGCCCGCGCTACCGCGAGCTGCTGCGCGACATCTTCGAGCGCAAGGTGCTGGCGCCGGACTTCAGCCTCTACCTGCATCGGCCGACCGCCAGCGATCCCTCGCTCGCGCCCGAGGGCTGCGACGCCTTCTATGTCCTGTCGCCGGTTCCCCACCTGGAAAGCGGGGTCGACTGGGACCAGGCGGCCGAGCCCTACCGCCGGGCGATCGCCCGGCACCTGAGCACGACGCTGCTGCCGAATCTGGAGGACGAGATCGTCACCTCGCGGGTCACCACTCCGAAGGACTTCCAGGATCGGCTTCTCTCCTTCCGGGGCGCGGCCTTCGGTCTGGAGCCCGTGTTCTCCCAGAGCGCCTGGTTCCGGCCCCATAACCGGAGCGAAGAGGTGGATCGTCTCTATCTCGTGGGCGCCGGCACCCACCCCGGCGCGGGTCTGCCGGGCGTCCTGTCCTCGGCGCGCGTCCTCGATTCCCTGGTGCCCGATGTCAGCGTTTTCGCCTGATCCTCGTTTCGCGAGCGAGGAGGATCTCGCGGCCTGCCGCGCCAGCATTCGCCAGGGCTCGCGCAGCTTCTTCGCCGCTTCGCTCTTCTTGGGCGGCGGTCTGCGCGAGCCGGCCTATGGGCTCTACGCCTTCTGCCGCCTCGCCGACGATGCCGTCGATCTCGGCGGCGGCGACAGCCGGACCCTCGAAGACCTTCGGGCGCGGCTGGCCCGCATCTACGACGGCTGCCCGGCGGCCGAACCGGCCGACCGCGCCTTTGCCGACGTGGTGCGGCGTTTCGCGATACCGAAGGGCATTCCGGAGGCGCTGCTCGACGGCATGGCCTGGGATGCCGAAGGCCGCCGCTACCGGAACCTCTCGGAGCTCTACGCCTACGCCGCGCGGGTCGCCGGCACGGTGGGCGCCATGATGTCGCTGCTCATGGGGGCCCGCGCGCCCGATGTGGTGGCCCGCGCCTGCGATCTCGGCGTCGCGATGCAGCTCACCAACATCGCCCGCGACGTCGGCGAGGATGCCCGGGCCGGCCGGATCTATCTGCCGCTGGACTGGTTGGCGGACGCGGGGATCGATCCCGACGCCTGGTTGGAGCAGCCGGTCTTCAGCGAACCGCTCGGCGCGGTCGTGCGACGTCTTCTCCAGGCCGCGGACGCCCTCTATGCCCGGGCCGAGGCCGGCATCGCGCAGCTGCCGCCGAGCTGCCGGCCCGCGATCTATGCGGCGCGCTACCTCTATGCGGAGATCGGCTGCGAGGTGGCGAGGCTGGGCTTCGATTCCCTGTCGCAGCGGGCGATCGTCTCCCGCCGCAGGAAGGCCCTGCTTCTCGGCCGTTCCCTGGCCGCCGCCGCCTCGCATCGGCCGAGCGGAACCGCGAAAGCCCTGGCGGAGGTGCGCTTCCTGGTCGAGGCCGTCGCCGCCGCGGCGCCGCTTCATCCCGCAACGGCCTTGGGCGGCGCGCCCTGGTGGAACCTGGGCGCGCGGGCCGAATGGGTCATCGGCCTCTGCGAGCGCCTGGAGCAGCAGGATCGCGCCGAGCGCTCTCTGCTGCGGCGTTCGGCCGTCCCGTGAGGCGGTCCCGGATGCTTGCCCGGGAGAGCCGGGAGGCTCTTGGCTTTGCTTTCCCGCGCCTTACATCTAGCCTGAGCGGCAAAACGCAGCAGGATAGGGCGCATGGAGGGTGACTCACTCCTTGGGTTGGCGGGCTTTGCGGTCGCTTGTCTGGTCGCCGGCTCCAGTGGCGCGATCTTCCGGCCGGGGGAGTGGTACGAGCGTCTGAACAAGCCGAGCTGGCGACCACCGAACTGGCTGTTCGGCCCGGTCTGGATGGTCCTCTATGCGATGATCGCCATTTCCGGCTGGCTGGTATGGCTCGAAGCCGGTTGGTCGGGTGCCGCGCTGGGTCTCGGTCTCTACGCGGTCCAGCTCGTGCTCAACGGCCTTTGGTCGGGCATCTTCTTCGGTCTGCGGCGCATCGGGTTGGCCTGCGCCGAGATGGCCCTGCTGTGGGCCTCGATTCTGGCAACGATAGTGGTCTTCTATCCCGTTGATGCTCTGGCGGCCCTGCTGCTGTTGCCCTACTTGGTCTGGGTCACCTTTGCACTGGCGCTCAACGCCGCGGTTCTGCGTCTCAACCGCGAAGCGGTCTTGCCGGAAGCGGAAACCGGGAAGCCTTGATGTCGGACCACCTGATGCTCGTTAAGCTGTTTCTGGTCTTCGGAGGCGTGCTCGCGCTTTGCGTCTGGCAGCTTCGGTCGCTGCGCCGTGACGCCCGCCCTGAGGCGCGAGACGCAGAGGGCGAGGGACTCCCGCAGCCCGGGGACAGGCGAGGACGCCGAGCGCCATGACCTCGAACTGGTCGATGCTGGCCTTCGAAATCCTGATCACGGGCGGCGTGCTGGCGCTTGCGGTTCGGGAACTGATCATCCTCCGGCGGGACGAGCGTCGCGCGCAGCGGAAGGAGGCCGCGGGCGATCCGGACGAGCAGGCTCGCTGAGACGGCGAGGGCGGTCGCTCGCTATCCCGCGCGCCTGGGCATGCGGAAGGGCAGGAGCAGCTGCACCCAGGCCTTTCGAAAGCGGTCCAGCGACAGGCTCTCATGTACCGCGGTGACCGGCTCTCCGAGAAGACGGGACGACAGGACCGAACGCGCATAGAAGGGCGTATCCTCCAGAGTCTGCAGCACACGCGGCCCCTGCCCCGGATCGGCGCGCGTGCCGCGCGCGATACGCCATAGGGTCGTCGGCAGCCGGATCGGCGGCGGCGGGTCGAAGGCCTCGAGGGAACCGGCGTGATCGAAGCGGAGCGCGAGCGACGATTTCTCCCCGCCGTGGCGCATGACGTCATAGAGCACGGCCGTGCCGCCGGGTAGCTTCGACCTCGACCAGTGCCAGTGCGAGAAGGCCCGCTCCAGCGGCTCGGCGCCGGCGTTGGAATCCAGGTATCCCTTGCCGCTCCACTCCAGGGCCGGGTGCCGCAGCTTCACCTCGACGCGTGCCGAGGGGGCGATGGGCCACCAGGCATGGCGGCCCTGCGGGTCCAGGGAGAAGGCCCGGCCGAAGAGGCTCTCCGGATAGATCGTGATCTCGCCCCGGATCCTGGCCGGCAGGGGCACCGCGACCTCGTCGAGCGTCACACGCAGGGCGCTGCCGTCCCAGGCGAGCGCGCTGGGCCCGATCTGCAGGCACTGCGGGTCTTGCGCCAAGGCGGCCCGGCCCCGCTCCGTCATGGACCAGCGCTTGCCGCGCCGGCCATAGAGCGCTGCGTTGAGCGCGCAGTGGTTCGCGGGCGCGCCGCCGCCGCGCCTGCGCGCCCGGGCATAGTAAGGGGAGAAGACGCTGCCGATGAAGGCGATCAGCGTCAGGCCATGGCGGCCCTCATCGCTCAGCGCATCGACATACCACCAGGCATAGCCACTTGGCGGGACGGTCGTCTCGAAGCCAAGTCCGCGAGGAGGCTCTCCGCCGCGAGCCGGCCCGACAGGGCCGCCATCGGGACTCCCGGTCCCGGATGCGTGCTGCCGCCCGCCAGGTAGAGGCCCGGCACCCGCGTGCGTGATCCCGGCCGGCGAAAGGAGGCCCTCCATCCATGCGACGCCTGGCCATAGAGCGCGCCCCCGGTCGCCGGGAAGCGCTCTGCGAAGTCCCGCGGGCTGGTTGCCAGCGTGGCCTCCGGCCGGAGGGTCACCTCCAGGCCGCAGCGCGCCATGAGCTCGAAACTGCGGTCTTTGCATCTTTCGATCTCCGCTCTGTCGAAGGGATGGGAATCGCCGCTGGGCGGCGCGTTGACGAGGCACAGCAGGCGCTCGGCGCCCCTTATGTCGGGCGCGCTCGCGTCGTCGCGGTCCTGGGCGCAGACATAGACGGTCGGTGCCCGTGGCAGTCTTCCTTGGCGAAAGATGTCATCGAACTCGGCGGCGTAGTCCTGGCAGAAGAAGACGTTGTGCCGGGCCAAGGCGAAGCCGCGGGCCTCGGCCACGGCGTTCCAGGTCACCGCCGAAAGCGAGCGCATCGATCTCGGCAGCGGCCGCAGGGCCTGCGCAGCCTCGCGGCCGAAGAGACCGCCGGCGACGGCCGCGGCGTCGGCGTTGACGACGGCGGCCTGGGCCGGAATCCGCTCGCCGTTCTTCAGCGTGACGCCGGCCACCCGGCCCCCGGCGACGACCACTTCGGCGGCCTCCGCCCCCAGGCGCAGGGTCACGCCGCAGTCTTCGGCAAGGCGGGCGAGCGCGTCCGCGAGACGCTGCATGCCCCCTTCGATCGACCAGACCCCCTCCTGCTCGACGTGCGCCACCAGCATCAAGGTCGCCGGCGCCTGGAAGGGGGAGGAGCCGCAATAGGTGGCATAGCGTCCGAAGAGCTGCCTCAGGCGCCGGTCCTGGAAGAGCCCGCCCAGGGCTCGCCAGAGGGTCTCGAAAGGCTTGATCTGCCAGAGGTCGCCGGCGCCGCGAAGCCCGGCGCCGGCGACGAGGGAGAAGGGCGTCGGGCGGCGCGCGCGCAGGAAGGGCTGCTCCAGCGTGTTGTAGACGCCGCGTGCGCGCTCGCAGAAGGCGTTATAGCGGCCCGCTTCGGCGGTGCCGGCGAAGCGCCCGATCGCATCCGCCGAGCGTTCGCGATCGGCGAAGAGGTCGAGACGTGCCTCCGGGCCCCAGGCATGCCGTGCCAGGATCTCGAGCCGACGCAGCGTGACCGCCTCCCTGAAATCGGCGCCAGCCTCTGCGAAGATCTCCTCGAAGACCCAGGGCAGGGTGAAGACCGTCGGTCCCGCGTCGAGCCGGCGTCCGCAGAGCGCGACCTCCCGGATCTTGCCGCCGGCCGCCGCGGCCCGCTCCAGCAGGGTGACCTGCAGGCCGCTGGCGGCCAGCTTGATCGCGGCCACCAGGCCCCCGACCCCTGCACCCACCACCACGACCGGCCCGGCTCCCATGATCCCGCCTCTGGCGAATGTCGTTGATCTCGCGACGAAGGAGTGTCTATATTATATGACAGTTAATGATGACAATTAAAACTGACAATCCCGGCAGGAGACGTGCAATGGAGGCAGCACCGCGGATCGAAGAGGCGCTCACAGCGGCTTTGGCCCATGCGGAAGCGCCGGGCGCGCCGCCGGGTCTGGCGGCGGCACTGCGCCATGCCGTGTTTCCCGGCGGTGCGAGGATACGGCCCCGGCTCTTGCTGGCCGTGGCCCTGGCTTGCGGTGACGACGATCCCGCGGCCAGCGATTCGGCCGCCGCGGCCATCGAGCTGCTGCACTGCGCCTCCTTGGTCCATGACGACCTGCCCTGCTTCGACGATGCCGCCTTTCGGCGCAGCAAACCCACGGTGCACCGTGCTTTCGGGGAACGCCTGGCCGTGCTCGCCGGCGATGCGCTCATCGTGCTCGCCTTCGAGACGCTTGGGCGGGGCGCCGCGGGCTCGCCGCAGCGCCTGGCGGCCCTGCTTGGGATCGTCGGGCGTTCCGTCGGTTCGCCCTTCGGAATCGCGGCCGGCCAGGCCTGGGAGTGCGAGCCCTGCGTGGACCTTTCGCGCTATCAGCGCGCCAAGACCGGCGCGCTCTTTGCCGGCGCCACCGAGGCCGGCGCGGCGGCGGCCGGCGCCGAGCCGGCGCCCTGGCGGACGCTCGGCGGGTGCATCGGCGAGGCCTATCAGGTCGCCGACGACATCCGGGACGTGGCGGCCGATCCGGAGGAGCTCGGCAAGCCCGTCGGACAGGACCTTGCCCTCGGCCGTCCCAGCGCCGTTCGGGAACTGGGCTTCGAAGGCGCCATCCGGCGGCTTCGGCACCTGGTGTCCGAGGCGACGGATACGATTCCGCAGTGTCCCGGCGCCGACATGCTTCGGGCCCTGATCGTCGAGGAGTCGAAGAAGTTTCTACCGAAGGAACTCTCTCGCCACGCCGCTTGAGGCGCAGGCTCGACCCAAAGCAGCTTGACGTCCGCCGTCGAGACCTGCCCGCCGGGTCCGGAGCGTCCCTGCGCGACGCCTGGTTCGGCTTCAGAGACAGGCTGCTCGCAAGCCGCCGCTTTCAACGCTGGGCGGCGGCCTTCCCGTTGACGCGAGGGATCGCGCAGCGGCGGGCGCGCGGCCTTTTCGATATCTGCGCCGGTTTCGTCTACTCGCAGGTCTTGCTGGCCTGCGTTCAGCTCCGTCTTTTCGACCTCCTTTATGAAAGGCCGCAGACCGCCGCTGAGCTGTCGGAGCGGCTGGCGCTGCCGCCGGAGGGGATGCTGAGGCTCCTGAAGGCGGCGGTTTCCCTGCGCTTGGTTTCGCTGCGGGGCGAAGGCCGCTTCGGCCTCGGCGAACTGGGCGCCGTGCTCGTCGGCAACGACGCCATCGCCAAGATGGTCGAGCATCATCCCTTGCTCTACGAGGATCTGCGCGATCCGGTGGCCTTGCTGCGAGGCCTTCCGGACCCGGGCGAACTGGCCCGGTACTGGCCCTATGCAGGCGCGGCGCGGCCGAGCGAGCTGGGCGGCGAGGAGGTGGCGCGCTACAGCGCCCTTATGTCCGCGTCCCAGCCGCTGGTCTCGGCGGAAATCCTGGACGCTTATGCCCTGAGCCGACATCGCTGCCTGCTCGACGTCGGCGGCGGCGAGGGGCGCTTCCTCGCTGCGGCGGCGGAAAGAGCGCCCGGGCTTCGTCTCATGCTCTTCGATCTGCCGCCTGTCGCCGATCGGGCGAGGGCGCGTCTCGAAGCCGCCGGGCTGGCAGAGCGCGCGACCGTCGTCGGCGGCGACTTCCTCTCGGATCCTTTGCCCGAGGGCGCGGACATCGTTTCCCTCGTGCGCATCCTTCACGACCACGACGACCCGGAGGCGCTCACGATTCTGCGCGCGGTCCGCAAAGCTCTCCCGCGTGACGGCACGCTTCTCGTCGCCGAGCCCATGTCCGAGACCGCCGGCGCGGAGCCGGTGGGCGATGCCTACTTCGGATTCTACCTGCTCGCGATGGGCCGCGGACAGCCCCGGCGGCCCGGCGAGGTCGCCGATCTGCTGGTCGCGGCCGGCTTCGACACGCCGACGCTGATCGACACGCGCAGCCCTTTGCAGACCCGCCTCATGCTTGCCCGGCCGCGCGCCGAGCGGACAGAGAATGTTAATTCTAATTGACAATATAGATAGTCAATTTAAACTGACACTCGCCGATCTGCTTGGATCGCTGCAATAGAGCTTCCGATCGAGAGTGCGTCCGATGGAAACCCTTGCTGTCGTGCTGGAAGAGCCACAGCGCCTTGTGCTCAGCCAGCTCGATCTCACCCCTCAAGGGGATGCCGACGTCGTCGTCGACATCGAATGGAGCGGCATCAGCACGGGCACGGAACGCCTGCTGTGGTCGGGCCGCATGCCGCAGTTTCCGGGCATGGGCTATCCTTTGGTGCCGGGCTACGAATCGGTCGGGCGCGTGACGGCGGCCGGCTCCCGGTCGGGCTGCCGGCTTGGCGATCGGGTCTTCGTCCCGGGCGCCCGCTGCTTCGGCGACGTGCGCGGCCTCTTCGGCGGTGCCGCATCGCGACTGGTGGTTCCGGGGGCGCGGGTCCTGTCCATCGACGAGGACCTCGGCGAGCGCGGGGTGCTTCTGGCCCTCGCCGCCACGGCGCACCACGCCATTTCGGCGAGCGGCGCGGCGCGGCCGGAGCTGATCGTCGGGCACGGCGTGCTCGGCCGTCTCCTCGCGCGGCTGGCCCTTCTCGAGGGCGGCGCGCCACCTGTGGTGTGGGAGCAGAACCCGGCGCGGGCCGAGGGCGCGCGCGGCTACGAGGTGCGCCACCCGCTCGACGACCAGCGCTGCGACTACCGCGCGATCTACGATGTCAGCGGCGATGCCTCGATCCTGGACGGTCTGGTCGAGCGCCTGGCGCCGGGCGGCGAGATCGTGCTGGCCGGCTTCTACAGCGAGCCGCTGTCCTTCGCCTTTCCCCCGGCCTTCATGCGGGAAGCGCGCATCCGGGTCGCCGCGGAGTGGCGCGAAGACGACCTGTCTGCGGCACGGGAACTGGTCGAATCCGGCCGGCTTTCGCTGGACGACCTGATCACCCATCGCCGCGCCGCCTCGGAGGCCGCCGCGGCCTACCGCACGGCCTTCGGGGAAGACTCCTGCCTGAAGATGATCCTGGACTGGAGAGGCACCGCATGAGGACGACCAGCGCCAAGTCCGCCCCGAGCCCTGGGCTCGACGCCGTGAAGGATCGCCTGCGGGCGGAGGCGGCCGTCGAGCCGGACCCCGTACCGACGGCACCGCCGGCCAAGAAGACCGAGATCATCGCCATCTACGGCAAGGGCGGCATCGGCAAGAGCTTCACCCTGGCCAACCTCTCCTACATGATGGCCCAGCAGGGCAAGCGCGTCCTGCTGATCGGCTGCGACCCCAAGAGCGACACGACCTCGCTGCTGTTCGGCGGACGCAGCTGTCCGACCATCATCGAGACCTCTTCGAGCAAGAAGCTCGCCGGCGAGCAGGTCGAGATCGGCGACGTCTGCTTCAAGCGCGACGGCGTCTTCGCCATGGAACTCGGCGGCCCGGAAGTCGGTCGCGGCTGCGGCGGGCGCGGCATCATCCATGGTTTCGAGCTGCTGGAGAAGCTCGGCTTCCACGACTGGGGCTTCGACTTCGTGCTCCTGGATTTCCTGGGCGACGTGGTCTGTGGCGGCTTCGGCCTGCCGATCGCCCGTGACATGTGCCAGAAGGTCATCGTCGTCGGCTCGAACGACCTGCAGTCGCTCTACGTCGCCAACAACGTCTGCTCCGCCGTCGACTACTTCCGCAGTCTCGGCGGCAACGTCGGCGTCGCGGGGCTGGTGGTCAACAAGGACGACGGCACCGGCGAAGCCCAGGCCTTCGCCGAGGCGGTCGGCATTCCCGTCCTCTCGGCCATCCCCGCCGACAACGACATTCGGCGCAAGAGCGCGAACTACGAGATCATCGGAAAGCCGGGGAGCCCCTGGGCGCCGCTTTTCGAGGAACTCGGCCGACAGGTCGCCGAGGCGCCTCCGGTGCGCCCGCAGCCGCTCTCCCACGAGAACCTGCTCGATCTCTTCAAGGGCGACAGCGTCGGGCGCGACGTCGTGCTCGAGCCGGCGTCGTTGGAAGACATGTGCGGCGGCAAGGTCCTCGAGCGGCCATCGCTCGAGGTGGTCTACGACAACGTCTAGAGGCACGGAAGCGAAAGCGAGATGCCCGACACGCGACACCTGACCCCGATACCTGACGACGCCTCGGCCGAAGTGCGCTACGACTCCGCCGCCGAAGCGCCGATCAGCAACGAAGTCCCGGGTCGGGCCGCCGAATCTCCGGCCATAGCTCCTGCGAGCGGTAAGCCGGGAGGCGAGGGCTGCCATGCCGGTGAGACGGAGCTGCGCAAGGCGGCGTCGATGGCCGGCAAGAGCGAGACGCTGGACCGCTACGCGGCGGACTATCCCCTCGGGCCGCACGACAAGCCGCAGAGCATGTGCCCGGCCTTCGGGTCGCTGCGCGTCGGGCTGCGCATGCGCCGGACGGCGACGGTCCTCAGCGGCTCCGCCTGTTGCGTCTACGGCCTGACCTTCACGTCCCACTTCTACGGCGCGCACCGCACGGTGGGTTACGTGCCCTTCAACTCCGAGACGCTGGTGACCGGCAAGCTCTTCGAGGATATCAAGGAGGCGGTCGAGGCGCTTGCCGACCCGGCGCTCTACGACGCGGTCGTCGTCACCAACCTCTGCGTGCCCACGGCCTCCGGCGTCCCGCTTCAGCTCTTGCCGAAACAGATCAACGGGGTGCGCATCATCGGCATCGACGTGCCGGGCTTGGGCGTGCCGACCCACGCCGAGGCCAAGGACGTGCTCGCCGGCGCCATGCTGAATTATGCGCGCCAGGAGGCCGAGCAGGGGCCCGTGGAGGCGCCGCGCGAAGGCCCGAGCGAGCGGCCGAGCGTTACCCTGGTCGGCGAGATGTTTCCCGCGGACCCGGTCGGCATCGGCAGGCTGCTGGAGCCGCTTGGGCTCGCCGCCGGCCCGGTCGTGCCGACCCGCGAATGGCGGGAGCTCTACGCGGCGCTCGACTGCGCGGTGGTGGCCGCAATCCATCCCTTCTACACGGCCGCCTTCCGGGAGTTCGAGGCGGCCGGGCGGCAGATCGTCGGCTCGGCGCCGGTCGGCCGCGACGGCACGGCGGCCTGGCTGGAGGCGGTCGGCGAGGCCTGCGGGATCGCCCGCAGCAAGGTCGAGGCCGCCAAGCAGCAGTTCCTTCCGGCGATCCAGGCGTCCCTTGCCGAAGCGCGTATCCCTGGGCGTGTCACACTCTCGGGCTACGAGGGCTCCGAGCTCCTCGTAGCCCGCCTTCTTGTCGAGAGCGGCGCGGATCTGCGCTACGTCGGCACGGCCTGCCCGCGCACGCGCTGGTCCGATCCGGACCGCGAGTGGCTGGAGGCGAAGGGTGTGCGCGTCCAGTACCGTGCCTCCCTGGAGCAGGACCTGGCGGCGATGGAGGAGTTCGAGCCCGACCTCGCCATCGGTACGACGCCGGTCGTCCAGAAGGCCAAGGCGCGGGCGATACCGGGTCTCTACTTCACGAACCTGATCTCCGCACGGCCGCTGATGGGGCCTGCGGGGGCGGGCTCGCTCGCTCAGGTCATGAACGCCGCGCTGGCCAGCAAGGCGCGCTTCGACGACATGAAGGCCTTCTTCTCCGGCGTCGGCGAAGGCTATGCGGCCGGAATCTGGGAGGAGCTGCCGAGCGACCGGCCCGAGTTCCGCAAGCGCCACCAGCGCCGGAGCGGCAAGGCGGCAAGCGCGGGCAAGGCGGAGGCGGCGGTCTGATGCTGGTTCTCGACCACGATCGCGCCGGCGGCTACTGGGGCTCCGTCTATGTCTTCACCGCCATCAAGGGCCTTCAGGTGATCATCGACGGGCCGGTCGGCTGCGAGAACCTGCCGATCACCTCGGTCCTGCATTACACCGATGCGCTGCCGCCCCACGAGCTGCCGATCGTCGTGACCGGCCTGGCCGAGGAGGAGCTGGGCCAGCACGGCACGGAGCAGGCGATGAAGCGCGCCCATCGGACCCTGGCGCCGGACCTGCCCAGCGTGGTGGTCACGGGCTCCATCGCCGAGATGATCGGCGGCGGCGTGACGCCGGAAGGCACCAACATCCAGCGCTTCCTGCCGCGCACCATCGACGAGGACCAGTGGCAGAGCGCGGACCGCGCCATGAACTGGCTCTGGACCGAGTACGGCCCCAAGCGCGGCGTGGTACCGGAACGGAAGCCCCGGAAGGCGGGCGAGAAGCCGCGCGTCAACATCATCGGGCCCATCTACGGCTACTTCAACACCTGGTCGGATCTCGCCGAGATTCGCCGGTTGGTCGAGGGCATCGGCGCCGAGGTCAACATGGTCTTCCCCTTGGGCAGCCACTTGGCCGACGTGCCGCGTCTGGTGAACGCCGACGTCAACATCTGCCTCTACCGCGAGTTCGGGCGCCTGCTCTGCGAGGCGCTCGACCGTCCCTACCTGCAGGCGCCCATCGGCCTCCACAGCACGACCAAGTTCCTGCTCAAGCTCGGCGAGCTTCTCGACCTCGATCCGGCGCCCTTCATCGAGCGCGAGAAGCACACCACGATCAAGCCGCTGTGGGACCTCTGGCGCTCCGTGACCCAGGACTTCTTCGGCACGGCGAGCTTCGGCATCGTCGCCAACGAGACCTATGCCCGCGGCCTGCGCCATTTCCTGGAGGAAGACCTGGGGCTGCCGTGCAGCTTCTCCTTCGCGCGGCGGGCCGGGGTCAAGCCGGACAACGAGGCCGTGCGGCGGGCGGTGCAGGAGAAGACGCCGCTGATCCTCTTCGGCAGCTACAACGAGCGCATGTATCTGGCCGAGGCCGGCGCCAAGGCGATCTACATCCCGGCCTCCTTCCCCGGTTCGATCATCCGCAGGCATACCGGCACGCCCTTCATGGGCTACGCCGGCGCCAGCTACGTCCTGCAGGAGGTCTGCAACGCGCTCTTCGATGCTCTTTTCAACATCCTGCCGCTCGGCGCCGAGCTCGACCAGGTGGAGGCCACGCCGTCGCGCCTGCACAGGGAGTTGCCCTGGGAGGACGAGGCCATGGCCGCCCTGGAGGAGCTGCTGGAGAGCCATCCGGTTCTGACGCGTATCTCGGCCGCGAAGCGTCTGCGTGACGCCGCGGAGCGGGATGCGAAGCAGGCGGGCGAGCCAAGGGTGACGGCGAAGCGTGTGGCTTTGACCGGGGCAGCGTCCGCGGAGGGTCGGGCCGCATGATACGGATCGCACCTTCGCGGCGCCTATCGCCACGACGCGATGTCGTCGCCCGCCCGCCTGCGAGGAAAGACCGACAACGAGTTTCCTTCCGGCCTGACCGGAGGGGAAAGCCGCCGCGGCGCTCGCGTCGCGACGGAACCTGCCGCGTGTCCTGCGCGTGGCACCTACCCAAAGACCCATCAGGAGGTCACGCATATGGCTAACACCGAAAGACCAGGTGGCTCTTTGTCAGGATTGACCGAGGGAGAGGCGAGGGAATTCCATCGCATCTTCGTCCAGAGCTTCATCTTGTGGGTGGTGATCTGCTTCTTCGCCCATGTTCTGGTGTGGTTCTGGCGTCCCTGGTTTCCAGGCGCCGAGAGCATGAAGACATCGATGCTCGATGGACTGCAGTCTGCCACGCAGCTGCTGACCTTCGTGGCCTAGGAGGAGAGGAAAATGTGGAAGATCTGGCTTCTCTTCGATCCTCGAAGAGCGTTGATCGCACTCTTCATCTTCGTGTTCGGCATGGTCATGCTGCTGCACTTCATCGTGCTCAGCAGCAGCCCCTACTACGGCGGATTCCTCGGTTGGGGTTCTCCGCCTGCGGCCGAGCAGATGTCTTCGATGCCAACCCAGTGACTGACGCGATGGCGTCACTTGCTCGTCGGTAGCGGGCAGGGCTCGGGCGCTACGCCCGGCCCTGTCCGCCGCCGGCAGCGGCGAACAAAGAAGCGGCCGAGCGGCTGCTGTCCGACCGGAGGTTCGAGCGATGGCCATGCTCAGTTTTGAAAGGAAATACCGTGTTCGCGGCGGAACGCTGGTCGGTGGAGATCTCTTCGACTTCTGGGTCGGTCCCTTCTTCGTGGGCTTCTTCGGCGTCACCGGGATGTTCTTCACCTTCCTCGGTGTCGGCATGATCCTCTACGGAGCGGCCCTGGGGCCGACCTGGAACATCTGGCAGATCAGCATTGCGCCGCCGGACCTGAGCTACGGGCTGGCGCTGGCGCCGCTGAAGGAAGGCGGCATCTGGCAGGTCGTGACGATCTGCGCGATCGGGGCCTTCGTGTCCTGGGCGCTGCGCGAGGTGGAGATCTGCCGCAAGCTCGGGATCGGCTATCACGTGCCGATCGCCTTCGGCTTCGCGATCTTCGCCTACGTGACCTTGGTGGTCATCCGGCCACTGTTGCTGGGTGCCTGGGGCCACGGCTTCCCCTACGGCATCTACAGCCACCTGGATTGGGTCTCGAACGTCGCCTACCAGTACCTGCATTTCCACTACAATCCGGCGCACATGATCGCCGCGACCTTCTTCTTCACGACCGTCCTGGCCCTGGCGCTGCACGGCGGCCTGGTCCTGTCGGCGACCAATCCCGCGAAAGGCGAGACCGTCAAGACGCCCGAGTACGAGGACACCTTCTTCAGAGACACCATCGGTTACTCCGTCGGCACGCTCGGCATCCATCGGCTTGGGCTGTTCCTGGCCCTTTCGGCCGGCTTCTGGAGCGGCATCTGCATCTTGATCAGCGGTCCCTTCTGGACCCGCGGATGGCCCGAGTGGTGGGGCTGGTGGCTCAACCTTCCGATCTGGCAATAGGTCAGGGGAAAGACGATGGTCGAATACCAGAACATCTTCTCCCGGGTTCAGGTCCGCACCGCGCCCGATATGGGCATCCCGCTGGACAGCGGCTCCTGGGAGCGCCAAGGAGAGCCTTTCTTCTCCTATTGGGTGGGGAAGATCGGCAATGCGCAGATCGGGCCCATCTACCTCGGCTGGACCGGTATCGCCTCCTTGGTCTGCGGCATCATTGCCATCGAGATCATCGGCCTGAACATGTGGGCTTCGGTCAATTGGGACCTGTCCGAGTTCATACGGCAGCTGCCCTGGCTGGCTCTGGAGCCGCCGCCGCCCTCCTATGGCCTCAGCTTGCCGCCGCTCAACGAAGGCGGCTGGTGGCTCATGGCCGGCTTCTTCCTGACGACGGCGATCCTCCTCTGGTGGATCCGGATGTACCGGCGCGCTCGCGCGCTGGGCATGGGCACCCATGTCGCCTGGGCCTTCGCTTCGGCGATCTGGCTCTATCTGGTCCTGGGCTTCATTCGCCCGCTCTTCATGGGCAGCTGGGGGGAGGCGGTGCCCTTTGGGATCTTTCCGCACCTGGATTGGACGGCCGCGCTGTCGATCCGCTACGGGAACCTCTTCTACAATCCCTTCCACGCGCTCTCGATCGTGTTCTTCTATGGCTCGGTGCTGCTCTTCGCGATGCACGGGGCGACCATCCTGGCCGTCAGCCGCTTCGGCGGCGAGCGCGAGATCGAACAGGTGGTCGACCGGGGAACGGCATCCGAAAGGGCCGCCTTGTTCTGGCGTTGGACCATGGGCTTCAACGCCACGATGGAATCCATCCACCGCTGGGCCTGGTGGTTCGCGGTGCTTTGCACGCTGACGGGCGGGATCGGGATCCTGCTCACCGGTACCGTGGTCGACAACTGGTACCTCTGGTCCGTGAAGCACGGCGTCGCACCGCCCTATCCGCAGGTCTTCCCGCCGGTCGCTGATCCGGCGGCGCTTCAGGGGGGGCTGCAATGAAAATCGGCTTCGCAATCACCGTCGTTCTCGTGGTCGTCCTGGTGGTCTTCAACGTTGCCGGCGTGTTCCTCGGCGACTGGGACCGCACGCCGGTCGTGGCTTCTCAGCAAGGCTATAGAGGGCTCGGGATGGAGGTGGTGTCCAATCCTCGCACCAACGCGGCGCTACGCCGGCTCAACGTGGTGCCGGAGCCTTACCCGCCCGCCGATCCGGGCGGCCCCCGGGCCTCGCAGATCTACGAAAACGTCCAGGTGCTGGGGGACCTCTCGGAGGAGGAATTCACCCGCCTCATGTCGGCGATCACCGATTGGGTCTCGCCGGAGGAGGGCTGCCTCTACTGTCACAACGACGAGAACCTGGCCGACGACGACGTCTACACCAAGGTGGTGGCGCGTCGGATGCTGCAGATGACTCAGCATCTCAATTCGCAGTGGCAGGACCACGTCGGGACGACGGGCGTGACCTGCTACACCTGTCACCGCGGCAGGCCCGTGCCGGCCGAGGTCTGGTTCAAGGACCCGGGACCACGGCAGGCGGTCGGGATCGGCAACCGGGCAGAGCAGAACGCCCCGGCGGACTCGGTGGCGCTCAGTTCGCTGCCCTATGATCCCTTCTCGCCCTTCCTCAGCGACGCGCGGGAGATCCGGGTCGCGTCCACCGTCGCCCTGCCGTCCGGCAACCGCCGCTCCATCAAGCAGACCGAGTGGACCTATGGTCTGATGATGCATTTTTCGCAATCCCTCGGCGTCAACTGCACGTATTGTCATAATACCCGGTCGTTTTTCTCGTGGGACGCCAGCCCACCGCAAAGATCGGTCGCTTGGCATGGCATCAGGATGGCCCGTGACGTGAACGTAAACTACATCGAGCCCTTGAAGCCCAGCTTTCCGGAGCACCGCCTCGGGCCCTTGGGCGACGTGCTCAAGGTGAACTGCGCGACCTGCCACCAGGGCGTCAACAAGCCGCTCTACGGCGCGAACATGTTGCAGGACTATCCGTCGCTCGCCCGCAGCGGGCCCTGACCCGCGGCGCCGGCGGATCGAAGCGGACACCTACGAAGGAGTCTTCGGACCAGACCGAACAACGACGTTCCTCTGATGCCTTTCTGACCGGTGCCAAATGAACCCTTTGCGGGCAAGCTTGCAGGTCGATACCTCTGAGCCGGAGCGATCCGGATCGGCGCTGGGACGCGCGGCCGAGACCGGTCTCGCCGATGCGCTTCGGGATCGGACGCGCGCGTTGCACACGCGGGCGGAGCGGAGCGGCATCATCCGCGAGATGGTACGGGGCCGAGCGAGTCTCTTCGGCTACGGACTCTTCCTGCGCAATCTGCTGCCCGCCTATATGCAGCTTGAACGCGGACTGCGGCGCTGCCGTCGGATGTCCGGCGTCGGCCGCCTGGCTCTGCCGGAGGTCTATCGGGCCGGGGCCTTGGTCGCCGACCTCGAAGCGCTTTTCGGCCTCACGTGGCACCGGCGGCTTCCGCTGCTGCCGGCGGGCGACCGCTACGCACGGCAGGTCGCCGCCGCGGACCAGGGCGAGGCACCCGGGCTGATCGGCCATGCCTACACCCGCTACCTGGGCGACCTGAGCGGTGGCCAGATCCTCAAAGGCCTCCTCGCGCGGTCGCTGGCGCTCTCCCCCCGGGCCTTGAACTTCTACGACTTCCCCGGGATCGATGACATGAAGGGCTTCAAGTCCGAGTATCGCCGAGCGATCGGCCTTGCAGCCAGGGAGGTCGCGGAGCTCGACGCCGTGCTCGACGCCGCGGACCAGGCCTTCCGTCTGAACATCGAGGTCTCGGACGCTGTCCAGCGGGTTGCCGCGGTGGAAGGCGCAGGAGACCTGCTGCCGGTCCGCCCGGGCTGCTCTATCTAGATGAAATAGATCTAATTGCCCCCGTTCAATTGCTTCCGGTCGAACGGGGCTTGCTCCAACTTATTGGAGTAGATCAAGATCGGATCAGATCGATTCGATCTGATCCGATCTTGATCTAGGACTCGTCTCCTGAAGACCGGGACGCGTGCCAGATGAGGTGCTCGAGAAGCTCAGCCGTGCGGCTCACGGAGGTCTTCACGCTTTCCAGCTTTGCCGGCATATTCGCCACGTCGGCGCCGTCGGTGATCTCCAGCGCCGCGAGCTGCGCATTTCCGACGACCGAGGAGAGCAGGTTCTGGTACAGGAGGTCGGCCTTGGAATCCAATCGCACGCTGGCCCCCCGGTGCGGCTCCAGAATGCCCTCCTGGAACCGGCGCCGCGCCGTTTCCGCCGCCTTCTGTTCGGATAGGTCGGTCAGAAGCAGGACGAATCCCAGGACCCTGTCCGGAG
>JANQGU010000310.1 GCA_028282935.1 Kiloniellales bacterium | reverse complement strand
GCGGGCGTCCTTGTCCTTGGCCGCCCAGATCAGGGTCTCGTGGGCGTTGGTGAAGCGCCGGCCGCGGAAGTTCGGCATGGGGTTGGACTTGCGCCAGATCACGTCGTTCAGGATCCAGTAGCCCAGGTCCTGGAGGATTGCGCCGACCCGGAAGATGTTGTGGTAGCTGCCGATGACCCAGAGCGAGCCGTCGTCGCGCAGCGCCCGCCGTGCCGCGGCCAGCCAGGCCTCGGTGAAGGCGTCGTAGGCGCCGAGATCGTCGAAGCGGTCCCAGGCGTCGTCGACGCCGTCGACCCGGGAGTTGTTCGGCCGGGTCAGCTCGCCCTCGAGCTGCAGGTTGTAGGGCGGGTCGGCGAAGACCATGTTGACCGAGGCCTCGGGCAGCTTGCCCATCAGCTCGACGCAGTCGCCGACGTGGATGACATTGCTTTGCATGACGCCAGGAGGAGATTGCCAGGAAGCCCGGCATCCTGAGTCATGTCGGAGTCCGCGTCAAGAGTCTGTGTGGACTCAAGCCTTTAACGGAGAGTCTGGAGCGGCCGCTCGAAGCTGTCGGCAGGGCCGCTTCCCGCCGGCAGGCTGGGGGCGGGAAGCGGCGGCTGCGAAGACCCTAAGTCTTTCGGGCTAAGGGGCTTGCTCGTCGATCAGATAGCCGCGCAGGATGCACCTCCCATAGCCTCTCCCCGCTTTCCGGACGTCCGGCTGGAACGTTGGCCTTCCGATCCCAGCGACGTAGGGCCTGTCGAGGATCACGGAGGAATCGAGCACGATCCCGCTGGTCAGGCGCGTGAGCAGGGCAGCCGAGCCTGGGTCCGTCGTGTCGCCCCTTCCCTTGAGAAAGACCTCGGCCTTGTAGAGGAAGTTGAAGGTGCTGCCGGTTGCGTCGTAGACCGTGAGGCCGACTTGGGCGGGGGTCACCGGATCCGGCGGACCGACGAGGTCCCATTCGACCTCCGTGATGACCAGCAGCTTGCCCAGGGGTATCTCGAAAAGCTCCTCGGTGAAGTCGGGAAGGATGCGGGTTGGGCCCAGCGGTTCTCTCCGTGGCGATTGCAGCTCGTACTTCAGGGTGACGTAGTCGCGGGCCGGCACGCCCAGGTGCGCGTTCTGGGCGGCCGCCGTCGAGGGCAAGGCCAAGAGCTGCACCGCGGCGACGGTAAGCGCGGCGGCGAGAATTCGGCAGGATCTGAGCATCGGTTTCTCCAATGGCGGTCGATCGGAAGGTTGTGAGACAGCGGCCTGGAGTCCCAGAAGCACATCCTATGCGTGATGTATATGCAGCTGTCTCGCCAAGGGAGGGTGCCGCAATCTGCCGCGGACAAGTCCGGTTTGTCACGCCGAAACTGCGGGCCGGAACCGCGGGAGAGCTCGGAGCGGGTCGGCGCGTCGGGTCAGGGGCCGCCCGAGAGCAGCTCGCGCACCGGCCGGAAAGAGCGGCGGTGCGCCGGGGTCACGCCCAGGCGCGCCAGCGCCGCCTGGTGCTCGGCGGTGCCGTAGCCCTGGTTGCGCTCCCAGCCGTAGCCCGGGAAGCGGCGGGCCAGGTCGGCCATCTCGCGGTCGCGGGTGACCTTGGCGACGATGGAGGCGGCGGCGATCGACAGGCTGCGGCCGTCGCCCTTGACCACGGCCTCGGCCGGGCAGGCGAGCTTCGGCAGGCGGTTGCCGTCGACCAGGGCCGCCGCCGGCGCCGGCTCCAGCGCCGCCAGCGCGCGGGCCATGGCGGTCATGGTCGCCTCCAGGATGTTCAGGCGGTCGATCTCCGCGACCTCGGCCCGGCCCCGGCCGATCCAGGCCCGGCCCCGGCCGGCCTCGGCCACCAGGGCCTCGAAGATCTCTTCGCGGGCGGCGGGCTTCAGGGCCTTGGAGTCGTCCAGTCGGGCGAGCAGCTCGGGCGTCAGGGCCGCGTGGTCCAGCACCACCGCCGCGGCGACCACCGGCCCGGCCCAGGGGCCGCGGCCGGCCTCGTCGATGCCGGCGACCGGGCCGCCGTGCAGGGCGCCGAGGCGGGACTCCAGCGCGTAGTCGGGCATCACTCCGGCTTCTGCTTCGGCTTGGCGAGGGCCGGCACGGCCTCCTCGTCCTCGGCGGTCAAAAGCTGCGTCGCGTCGGCATCCCTCGTCTTCCGCTTGCGCCGGATCCACGCCGCGGTCGCGGCCCAGAGGGCGGCCAGGCTGTTCTCCGCCTGCAGCGCCGACTTGATGATCAGCCGCAGCTCGGAGCCGAGGGTGAGGCGCAGGATCTCCTTGCCCGAGGTGACCCGCAGCAGGGCGATCCGGTTGAGCCGTCGCGCCAGGGTCATCCAGAGCGGGGCGGTGACCAGGGACAGGGCGGTGATCGAGACCAGGAAGCGGTGGTTCTCCCAGGAGACCGCGCCGACGCTCTGGCCCAGGGCGGCCAGGATGAAGGAGAACTCGCCCATCTGGGCCAGCAGCACGCCGGAGAGGTAGGCCCGGTGCCAGGGCTCGCCCAGGGCCCGGAGCAGGCCGATGTTCAGCGCCGTCTTCAGCACCGCGACGAAGAAGATGATGACCAGGAAGGTGGTCAGGTTGTCCCAGACGAAACGCAGGTCGATCAGCAGGCCGATCGACAGGAAGAAGACCATCAGCAGGATCGCCTGGATCGGCTGGCTGTTGCGCAGCATGCGCTTGCGGGCGGTCGAGTTGCCGATCACCAGGCCGGCTAGGAAGGCACCGTAGGCGGCCGAGAGGCCGAGCAGGCCGGAGACCGTCGAGGCGCCGAAGCAGAAGGCCAGGCCGGCCAGCGGCGTCAGGTCGGCGTTGCCCTTGACCAGCCGGGTGAAGGGCAGCTCGATCCGCTTGCGCCGGCTCAGGTAGAAGATCAGCAGGGCCAGGAAGCCGACCGAGAGGCCGACCTTGAGGACCGCCTCGAAGGCCGGTGCGTCGCTGGACCCGAAGGAGCCGACGATCAGCATCATCGGCACCACCGCCAGGTCCTGGGCGATCAGCACGCCGACCGTGATCTGGCCGACCCGGGTCCTCAGCTCGCCGATGTCCTCCAGCATCTTGATCGCGACCGCGGTCGAGGACAGCGCGACCACGAAGCCGAGCAGGATGGTCAGCTGCGCGCTCCAGCCGGTCGCGGCCGAGAGCGCGGTCATCGCCATCAGGCCGACGACGATCTGCAGCAGGGTCGTGGTCAGGGCGATCTTCCAGACCTCGCGGAAGCCGCGCAGCGACAGCTCCATGCCGATCAGGAACAGCAGCATCAGGACGCCGAGCTCGGCGACCAGGGCGATGGTCTCGCGGTTGTCGACCAGGGCGAAGCCGCTGGGGCCGAGGATCGCGCCGGCCAGGATGTAGCCGACCAGGGCCGGCTGCCGCAGGCGCAGCATGATCAGCCCGCAGGCCAAGGCCGCCAGCACCACCACCGCGATGTTGGTCAGCTGGTAGTGATGCTGGATCTGCTCTTGAATCCCTTGGATCGCGCCGAGGCCGTCCATGGCGGTTACCTTAGCACGGGAGGCGTAAAGAGACCGTCGGTCCCCGCTCCCAGAGTGGCGTGGTTCGGCACTTTCGACAAGGATTGTGGCGGCGCGGTGGCGGTGGCGAGGGTCTCACGGTTGTCACGGGCTCTTTCGGGAGCTTGAGCCCTTCACAAGTCAGCCCCCAAGACCGCAACGCCCCGACTGTCATGCCCGGACTTGATCCCAGGGTCTTTGCCGACGGCAAAGCCCGCGGCATCCATGGCGCCGCCTGGTGCTC
>JANQGU010000161.1 GCA_028282935.1 Kiloniellales bacterium | reverse complement strand
CCGGCCACGTCCTGCCCCTCACCGGCGAGGGGCGCGTGGCGCTGCGGGCCATGGCCGACGGCGACGGGCGGTTCCTGCTGACGCTCGCGGAGACGCTGTTCGCGCTCCAGGAGGCCGCCGGTGATGGCGGAATGGCGCCGCTGGACCCGGAGGCGCTGGCGCGGGCGGTGCAGCGCCGCGCGCCCGCCTATGACAAGGACCGGGAGGAGCACTACAACCTCATCTCCGCCCTGCACAAGTCGCTGCGGGGGTCGGATACCGATGCGGCGCTCTACTGGCTGGCCCGCATGCTGGCCGGGGGCGAGGACCCGCACTACATCGCCCGCCGCCTGCTGCGCTTCGCCGCGGAGGACGTCGGGCTGGCCGATCCCGGGGCCCTGGAGCAGGTCCTGGCCGCCTGGCAGGCCTACGAGCGCCTGGGGACGCCCGAGGGCGAACTGGCCCTCGCCCAGGCGGTCATCTACCTGGGCACGGCGCCGAAGTCCAACGCCGCCTACCGGGCCTTCGGCGAGGCGAAGCGCGCGGCCAAGGAAAGCGGCTCCCTGATGCCGCCCCAGCACATCCTCAACGCCCCGACCCGCCTGATGAAGGACCTCGGCTACGGCAAGGGCTACGCCTACGACCACGACGCGCCGGAGGCCTTCTCGGGCCAGGACTACTTTCCCGAGGGGCTGCCGCGGCAGAGCTTCTACCAGCCGGTCGACCGGGGCTTCGAGCGCGAGATCCGCAAGCGCCTGGACTACTGGGACAAGCTCCGGGCCCGCCGGCAGGCGACCGAGGGGGGCGAATAAGGAGCACTTGCCCGGATCGCGGGCAGGTCTGCGATTCCATCGCAGGTGCCATGCAGCTTTGCCGGTTGTTCCCTATCCAAGAAGAGGTATGGTCTCGCCGCCGACCCATGGGGAGGGTGCGGCCAAGCGTTTATAATCAGAGGACTGCAATGCCCGATTATACCACGCCCGAAAGGGCGCGGACGGCGCTGATAACCATCAATCTGCAGCGTGACTTCGTCAAGGACGGCTCGCCGCTGAGATCCCGCGGCGTCGGGCCCGCGATGCCGGGCATCCAGCGCCTGGTCCAGGGCTTCCGGGCGGCAGGCTTGCCGATCATCCACGCGGTCCGGCTCTACCGGCCGGACGGCTCCAACGTCGACAGCTTCCGCCGCAGGGCGGTGGAAGAGGGGCTGAGGGTGCTGATGCCCGGGACCATGGGGGCCGAGCTGCTGGAGGAGGTCAAGCCGTCCTCCGAGGTCCGGCTCGACCCGGTGGCGCTGCTCGAGGGCAGCCCGCAGCAGGTCGGCCAGCAGGAATGGCTGATCTACAAGCCGCGCTGGGGCGCCTTCCACGGCACCGCCCTGGAGGACAAGCTGCGCGGTCTCGGGGTCTCGACCGTCGTGCTCTGCGGCTGCAACTTCTCGACCAGCATCCGCTCCACGGTCTACGAGGCCGGATCGCGGGACCTCCGGGTGATCCTGGCGCCGGACGCGGTGACCGGGGCCTCCGAGGAGGCGATCACCGAGCTCGGCCGGATCGGCGTCTACCTGATGAACAGCAGCGCCTGCCTGTCCTGGGTCGCGGCACAGCCCGGCGACGCGGCCGCCTGAGCGCCGCCTGAGCGCCGCCCGACCGCCACCCGACCGCCACTGGCCTCGCGCCGAAGCCTTTGCTACACCCGAGGTGCCGGGACGCCTTCCGTCCGGGTGCCGAGGGGAGGAACAGGTGGTCAAGATGCTCTTGGCGGTTGCCGCGGGCGGTGCCCTGGGGGCCGTCGGCCGCTACCTCGTGATCTCGGCCGTCGGCCAGGTCTTCGGCACTGGCTTTCCGCTCGGCACGATCGTGGTCAACGTGGTCGGCTCCTTCCTCCTGGGGGCGCTGACCGAGGCCATGGCCCTGGCCTGGAGCCCGTCGCCCGAGCTGCGGGCCATGATCGTGATCGGGGTCCTGGGCGCCTTCACTACCTTCTCGACCTTCTCGCTGGACGTCGCCCTGCTCTACGAGCGTGGCGCCCTCGGCCAGGCGGCGCTCTACGTCGGGGCCTCGGTGGTGCTGTCCATCGGCGCCTTCTTCCTCGGCCTGGCCCTGCTGCGGAGCGCGCTGGCATGAGCGCGGTGCAGACCCTCAGCGTGGCCGAGGACGAGGCCGACCTGCGCCTGGACCGCTGGTTCCGCCGGCACTTTCCCGGCCTGGCCCACGGCCGCCTGGAGAAGCTGCTGAGGACCGGCCAGATCCGGGTCGACGGCCGCCGGGCCAAGGCGGGGCTGCGCCTCGCGCCCGGGCAGGCGATCCGGATCCCGCCGGCCGTCGAGGCGGCGCCGGAACCGCCCGCGGCCTCCACGCCGCGGGTCAGCCGGCAGGACCGCGCGGCCCTGGAGGCCGCGGTCCTCTACCGCGACGACTGGGTCATCGCCCTCGACAAGCCGCCGGGCCTGGCGGTGCAGGGCGGGACCGGGCAGAGCCGCCACCTCGACGCCATGCTGGAGGCCCTGCGCTTCGACGCGGCCGAGCCGCCGCGCCTGGTGCATCGCCTCGACAAGGACACCAGCGGCGTCCTGCTGCTGGGGCGCAGCCGCGAGGCGGCCAAGCGGCTGGCCGAGGCCTTTCGGTCGCGCTCGGCCCGCAAGGTCTACTGGGCGGCGGTCGCCGGGGTGCCGGAACGGCCGGAGGGCCGCATCGACCTGGCCCTGGCCAAGGGCGGCGGCGCCGGCCGCGAGAAGGTGCGCGAGGACCCGGCCGCCGGCCGGCGGGCGGTGACCCGCTACAAGGTCGTCGACAGCCTGGGCAAGACCGCGGCCTGGCTGGTCCTGATGCCGCTGACCGGCCGGACCCACCAGATCAGGGCGCATTGCGCCGCCCTGGGGACGCCGATCCTGGGCGACGGCAAGTACGGTGGTCGCAAGGCCTTTGCCGCCGGCGGCGGCCTGCCCAAGCGGCTGCACCTCCACGCCCGCGCGATCAGCTTGCCGCATCCCTCGGGGGAGGGGCTGCTGGAGGTCACGGCGCCGCTGCCGCCGCATATGGCCGAAACCTGGGCCTTCCTCGACTTCGACGAGGCGGCGGACGAGGGCTTCGAATAGGGCGTTATCCGATCAGATGGAATCGCTTTGCGATCCATCTGGCCGGATGTAACGCCCTGACTTTCGGGTCTTAGCGCACTACTCCCGGCCAGACGCGAACGCGTCTGATCGGGAAGTGCGCTAGGGCAACCCGCCCCTTCAACCACTGCTTGCCAAGGCCTGGCGGAGAGGCTGGAATGGCGGCCACAGGACTTCGTAACCTTCGCAAGCAGGCAGCCTCCGGCCGCTCGGAACGCGGCCGGAGCCTCGGAAACAGGGGATAGCGCCGTGCCGGGCCCAGAGCCGAGGCTGATCGTCTTCGATCTCGACGGGACCCTGGTGGACAGCCAGCGCACCATCGTCGAGGCCATGTCAGCGGCCTTTTCGGGCAGCGGCCTGGCGCCGCCCGACGCCCGCTCGATCCGGCGGGTGGTGGGCCTGAGCCTGGAGGAGGCGGTCGCCCGCCTGCTGCCGGAGTCGGCCCGCTGCGCGGCGGGCTCCGTCGCCGATCGCTATCGCGACGTCTTTCTCGACCTGCACGCCGATCCGGCGCATGAAGAGCCGCTCTATCCCGGGGCGCTGGAGACGATCCTCGCTCTCGACCGGCCGGAGACCCTGCTCGGGATCGCCACCGGCAAGGGCCGGCGCGGCCTGCGCATGGTGCTGCAGCGCCACGGCCTGCTCGAGCGCTTCGTGACCCTGCAGACCGCGGACGACGGCCCCGGCAAGCCGGACCCGGCGATGCTGTCCCGGGCCATGGCCGAAGCGGGCGTCGCGCGCCAGGCCACCTTGATGGTCGGCGACACGACCTTCGACATGGAGATGGCGCGGCGGGCCGGGGTGCCGGGGATCGGGGTCGGCTGGGGCTACCACGAGCCCGAGGAGCTGCTGGCCGCCGGCGCCTGCCGCATCGTCGAGGCTTTCGACGAGTTGGTCGCGGTCCTGGCCGAGACCGCCCCCGATCCGGAACGGGAGCGGGAGGGATGATCGCCGACCCCGGCCAGCGTAGGCGACTCTACAAGGAGGCGAGGGCGGTGGCGGCCGAGGATGGCTTCGAGGTCCGGCTCGACGACCGGGTCCTGCGCAGCCCGGCGGGCAGCCGCCTGGCCCTGCCCGGAGAGCCCCTCGCGGCGGCCATCGCCGCGGAGTGGCAGGCCCAGGGCGACAAGATCAATCCCGAGACCATGCCCATGATGTCGCTGGCCTGCACCGCGATCGATCGGGTCGCGGCCCGGCGCGGCGAGATCGTCGAGGAGGTCCTGCGCTTCGCGGAGACCGACCTGCTGTGCCACCGCGCCGATGCCCCGGCGGAGCTGGCCGGGCGCCAGGCCGCGGCCTGGCAGCCTCTGCTTGACTGGGCGGCGCAGGACCTGGAGGCGCCCCTGAGGACGACCACCGGCATCCTGGCCGTGGCGCAGCCGCCCGAAAGCCTGGCCGCCCTGCGCCGTGCCGTGGAGGACCTGGACGACCTGGCCCTGGCCGCCCTGTCGGTGGCCGTGGGCGCGGCCGGCTCCCTGGTGATCGGCCTGGCGCTGCTGCGCGGCCGCCTGGACCCGGAAGCGGCCTTCGAGGCCGCCGAGCTGGACGCCAGCTACCAGATCGAGCTCTGGGGCGAGGATCCGGAGGCGACCCGCCGGCGAGCGGTCTGCCGCGCCGACCTCTTCGCCGCCGCGCGCTTCGTCGGGTTGCTCCAGGCCTAGCGGCGCTGGCGGTATCGTGTCGTCCGGTGACCCCCTCACCCTCCCAGCGCCTGTGAGAAGACATTTGGTCTGATCATACCGGGACATGGCGGGATGTAGCGGGAAATAGTGGGACGAACAACGGCTTAGGGCGGGTTTCGCCGACCTCGGGCGGGGAGCTTAGGTTTGAGCACCCGGGGCCATAATCGAGGCGACGGCCTGTTTGATCTTAGCACTACGTGACCGCGTTCCAAGACGCTTCAGAACGGGCGGAAATCGGCTTCAGGCCTTGTTCAGAACGTGAGCTGAAAGGGCGCCCAGCGACGCCGGCGACCCGACAGCAGAGTCCCGCTTCGGCCAGAGAACCGGGACAACCAAGGGGACCTAGCCTGGTGGAAGCCCAGCACTCCGGAGAAATGGCGGAAAGCCTAACGCTGGTGGTTCCGAGGCGACCTAAAGACCGTTGATCGACCGGGACACGAACTGGGACACAGAAGGCGGCCCTAGTTGCTCCACGGGTCGCCGTAGACGACTCGGGCGATGCCGGTGACGAACGCGTGGGCTCGGTTGAGCGACGAATCGTCCAGCTCGGAGA
>JANQGU010000094.1 GCA_028282935.1 Kiloniellales bacterium | reverse complement strand
GAAGATCACGATGCCGACGTTGTCGACCTCGAGGTTCAGCGCCATGCCGCTGATGCCGCCGGGGAACTCGACCAGCTCGCCCGCCTGCACGTTGTCCAGGCCATAGACGCGGGCGACGCCGTCGCCGACGGAGAGAACCTGTCCGACCTCCGCAACGTCGGCCTCGGTGCCGAAGTTTTCGATCTGCTCCTTCAGAATAGCCGAGATTTCGGCGGCGCGGATGTCCATCACCCGATCCCTTTCATGGCAAACTCAAGCTTGCGAAGTTTGGATTTCAGCGAACCGTCGATCATGCGGCTGCCGACCCGGACGATCAGGCCGCCGATCAGGCTCTCGTCGACCTTGAGGTCCACCTGGACCTTGTCGCCGTATTCCTTGCGCAGGACCTTGTCCAGCGCGCCCTGCTGGGCGTCGCTGAGGGGTGCGGCCGAGGTCACCTCGGCGGTGACTTCGCCGCGGCGCCGGGCCAGCTCCGCCAGGAAGGCGTCGATCATCTGCGGCAGGGCGAAAAGGCGCCGGTTCTGGGCCACGGTCAGGACGAAGCGCCGCGCCAGGTCGCCGGCGCCGGTCTTGTCCAGGATCGCGGTCAGCGCCTGGCCCTGCTGCTCACGGGAATAGAGCGGGCTGCGGATCAGTCGCTGCAGATCCTCGCTGCCGCCCAGGACCTCCCTCAAGCCGCGGAGATCCGCGGCCACCGGGTCGAGTTCCTTCTTGGCGTCGGCCAGTTCGAACAAGGCCGCCGCATAGCGACCGGCAAGGCCGCTGGCGCTGGTGCTGTCGGCTGCCAACCTCGATGCCCCCTTGTGGTAACCCGCAGCCCATGAAGCGGACTGCACTCCCGTGTGAGCCTTGAATTTGCTTCTTGATCACCGCGTTTCAAGGCGCGCGTGTGGTATCACAGCACCCGGGGCCGCGCAAGACGACTCGCGCCGCGTTGCAGCATGGGGGACAGGGTCGGGAAAAGCGCTGGAAATCAGCCGCCCTGGGGATCTGCGAACATCTGCTTCAGGCCCTCCTGCATATCCTCCATCGAGACGTCGCGGACATGCTGCGCCATGGACCATTCATGGCCGAAAGGACAGCGCAGCTTGCCGTAGCGATCGCCCCAGAACATGTCGACCGGCGGCATGACCGCCTCGGCGCCGGCATCGACCGCCTGCTGAAAGGCGCTGTCGATGTCCTTGACGGCGAGGTGGATGGTGACCGGGCTGCCGCCCAGGGTCTGCGGGCTCTGGCATTGCGGAAACTCGTCGGCCAGGTAGATCGTCCCCTTGCCGTGGCGCAACTCGGCATGGACGATGCTGTCGCCGCCCGGGCTCGCCATGCGCAGGGTCTCCTCCATGCCGAAGGCCCGCTTGTAGAACTCCAGCGCATCGGCGGCGCCCTTCACCACCAGGTGCGGGATCACGCTCGCGGTCACGCCCGCCTGCGGGTCATCGGTCATGGTGCTTGCTCCCTGTTTGCGTGTTCTGCAAAAGAACAATACAAGAACATGTGCTGTCGGGAGTCAAGCCCGGCGCCGGGCCGTCATGAAGATTTCACCCTTGCGCCGCGTCCGGCTTTCGCCTCTGATCCGGTCTCGGCGGTGTGAACTCGACGCTTGGATTCTCCTCTGTCATAGCCGGACTTGATCCGGCTATCCACGGTGCGGTTGCTCGATGGATGCCCGGACCAAGTCCGGGCATGACAGCGGAGGGAGTGGCCGACTGGCAAGGGGTTCAACGTCGGGGTCAGGGCGTGCGCGGATCAGGAGAGCCGAGGGCTATGAGCGAGATCGAGGTCGACCTCTACAGCGACACCCAGACCCGGCCGACGCCGGCCATGCGCCGGGCCATCGCCGAGGCCGAGGTCGGCGACGAACAGCGCGGCGAGGACCCGACGGTCAACCGCCTGCAGGAGATGGTCGCAGAGCTGCTCGGCAAGGAGGCCGCCGTCTTCCTGCCCTCGGGCACCATGTGCAACGAGATCGCCTACCGGGTCCACGGCCGGCCCGGGCAGGAGATCATCCTCCACGAGACCGCCCACGCCCTGCACTACGAGGCCGGCGGCCCGGCCGCGCTCAGCGGCCTGATGACCCGGCCGCTGGCGGGCGCGCGCGGCATCTTCACGGCGGCGCAGGTCGAGGCGGCGCTGCGGCCCAAGGGCGACCGCCACGCGCCGCAGTCGGCCATCGTCTCGATCGAGCAGACCAGCAACCAGGGCGGCGGCGCCGTCTGGCCCCTGGAGCGGGTCCGCGAGGTCGCCGCCATGGGCCGCGCGCACGGCCTCGCGGTCCATATGGACGGCGCCCGCCTGATGAACGCCGTGGTCGCCTCGGGCGTCGCCGCGCGCGATTACGCACGTCCCTGCGATTCGGTCTGGATCGACCTGTCCAAGGGCCTGGGCTGCCCGGTCGGCGCGGTCCTCGCCGGCGACGCCGGCTTCATCGAGGCGGCCTTCCGCAACAAGCACCTCTTCGGCGGCGCGATGCGCCAGGCCGGAATCATCGCCGCGGCCGGCGTCCACGCCCTGGAGCACCACGTCGAGCGCCTGGCCGAGGACCACGCCAAGGCGCGCCGCCTGGCCCAGGGCCTGGCCCAGATCAAGGGCATCTCGATCGACCCGGAGGGCGTCGAGACCAACCTGGTGTTCTTCGACCTCGAGGAGGACAGCGGCCTGAGCGCGCCCGAGCTCTCGCAGCGCCTGGAGGGCGGCCACGGCGTGCGCATCGGCGCCATGGACGACCGCCAGCTGCGCGCCGTCACCCATCTCGACGTCCCCGAGGACGGCGTCGAGAAGGCGCTGGCGGCGGTGCGGGCGGTGCTTTCGGCTTAGCCGTCCCTACTCGCTGTCATCCCCGACTCGCTGTCATGCCCGGACTTGATCCGGGCATCCATGGATGCAGGTGGCACAATGGATCCCCGGGTCAAGCCCGGGGATGACAGCGGTATGGGTGGAAGCGAGAGCGGCACGCCCCCACCGGCCGGCGGCTCACAAGAAGCTGTAGGGATCCACGTCGATCTTCAGGCGCAGGCTGCCGGGCAGCTTGACCCGGGCGGTCCAGGCGCGGAGCTGGTCCTGGAGCTTCACCTCGCGGCGGGCGCGGACCAGGAAGCGGCGGCGATGCAGGCCGCGCAGGATGGCCAGGGGCGCCGGGGCCGGGCCGAGGACCTGGAGGCCCTCGCCGCGCGGCGCACAGCGGGAGAGCGCCTGGGCGGCGCGGTCGACCAGCTCCGAGTCGGGGCCGGAGAGGACCAGGGCCGCCAGGCGGGTGAAGGGCGGCATCCCGGCCTGGCGCCGCTGCTCGGCCTCGGTCTCCAGGAAGCGGTCGCGGTCGCCGGAGACCAGGGCCTGCATCACCGGATGCGCCGGCTGGGTGGTCTGCAGCAGCACCCGGCCCGGCCGCTCCGCCCGGCCGGCGCGGCCGGCGACCTGGTGCAGGAGCTGGAAGGTGCGTTCGCCGGCGCGCAGGTCGCCGCCCATCAGCCCGAGGTCGGCGTCGACCACGCCGACCAGGGTCAGGTAGGGGAAGTGGTGGCCCTTTGCGACCACCTGGGTGCCGATCAGCAGGTCGAGCTCGCGGTCGCGGACCTGGCGCAGCAGCTCGGTCGCCGCCGCCGGCCCGGTCAGGGTGTCGCTGGACAGCAGCGCGGTCCGGGCCTCGGGGTAGAGCGCGGCGACCTCCTCGGCCAGGCGCTCGACCCCCGGACCGCAGGCCGCCAGGGAATCCTCGGCCTGGCAGGAGGGGCAGTGCTTCGGCAGCGCCAGGACGTGGCCGCAATGATGGCACTGCAGGCGCCCGGCCAGGCGGTGCTCGACCAGCCAGGCGGTGCAGTTCGGGCAGTCCAGGCGGTGGCCGCAGGCGCGGCAGAGGGTCAGCGGCGCATAGCCCCGGCGGTTCAGGAACAGCAGGGCCTGCTCCCCGCCCTCCAGGGTCTCGGACACCGCCGCGCGCAGGGTCTCGGACAGCCAGCTCTGGCCCAGGCCCTGGATCCGCGGCGGCCGGTCCTGGCGCAGGTCGACCAGGGTCACCTCGGGCAGTCCGGCGGTGCCGTGGCGCTCGGGCAGGTGAAGCGCCTCGTAGCGGCCGCGCTCGACGTTGACCACGGTCTCCAGCGAAGGCGTCGCCGAGACCAGGACCGCGGGATGCCCACCCAGCCGGGCCCGCACCACCGCCATGTCGCGGGCCTGGTAGACGACGCCGTCCTCCTGCTTGAAGGCGGGGTCGTGCTCCTCGTCGACCACGATCAGGCCGAGGTCGGGATAGGGCAGGAAGAGCGCCGAGCGCGCGCCGACCACCACCGGCGCCTCGCCCAGGGCCACGGAGCGCCAGGTCAGGCGGCGCTCGGCGGCGGTCAGGTCGGAGTGCCAGACCGCCGGCAGCACGCCGAAGCGCGCCTTGAAGCGGTCCAGCCAGGCGGCCGAGAGCGCGATCTCGGGCAGCAGCACCAGGACCTGACGGCCGGCACGCAGCGCCTCGGCCAGGGCTTCCAGGTAGACCTCGGTCTTGCCGGCGCCGGTGACGCCGTCGAGCAGGGTCACCGAGAAGCCGCCAGCCGCGGCCTTGGCACGCAGCGCCGCCGCGGCCTCGGACTGGCCGGCGGTCAGGTCCGGACCCGGCCGCTCGGGATCGGGATGCCGGAAGGGCGGCGGCGGCGGCAGCTCGACCGACTCCAGCGCCCCGGCCTCCAGCAGGCCCTTGACCACCGAGGCCGAGACCCCGGCGGCGCGCGCCAGCTCCGCCGCCGGCCGGGCCGGGCCGTCGGCCAGCTCGGCCAGGACCCGGCGCCGCGCCGGGGTCAGGCGCAGGCCCAGCGACTCGGGATCGGCCGTCGGGCGCAGGGCGAGGGTCGGCCGCGGCGGCAGGAAGGCGTCCCGCACGCTGAGGCAGAGCTTGAGAACCGCGCCCGGCGGCGTGACCGTGTAGTCCGCCATCCATTCGACGAAGCGCCGCTCGGCCGCCGGCAGGGGCGGCAGGTCGAGGGCGCGGCTCACCGCCTTGAGCTTGGCGCTCGGCACCGGCTCCGCCCCGGCCGGGTCGTCCCAGACGACTCCGACGACCTCGCGGTTGCCGAGCGGCGCCTGCACGATTCGGCCCGGCTCGAGGCGCGCGCCCGGCGGCGCGAGGTAGTCGTAGGTGCCGGCCAGGGGCAGCGGCAAGAGCACTGAGATCCGCGCGGTCTCAAGGTCTTGCGGCAGGCCGGGCAGGACGGCGGTGGCGGAACTGGCGTGGCGCTCGGGCATCGGCTACACTCTAGACGAGTGGGCGCGCGTCGGCCAATTTGGCGGCGCGCAGAACGACCGGGCGGCGTGCAGGCGTCCGGTCGGCACTTTCGGGAGGCTGGATGCAGTTCTTCATCGACACCGCCGACGTGGCGGAGATCAGCGATCTCGCGGCGACCGGACTGGTCGACGGGGTGACCACGAACCCTTCTCTGGTCGCGAAGTCGGGCCGGGACTTCATCGAGGTCCTGGCGGAGATCTGCGCGCTCGTGCCCGGCCCGGTCAGCGCCGAGGTCACGGCGACCGAGCATGAGGCCATGCTCGCCGAAGGCCGGCGCCTGGCCCAGGTCGCCGAGAACGTCGTCATCAAGGTGCCGCTGACCCCGGACGGCCTGAAGGCCTGCCGGGCCTTCACCGACGAGGGCACCAAGGTCAACGTCACGCTCTGCTTCTCTCCGGCCCAGGCGCTGCTGGCGGCGAAGGCCGGCGCGCGCTACATCTCGCCCTTCGTCGGCCGCCTCGACGACATCTCGGTCGACGGCCTGCAGCTGATCGCCGACATCGTGCAGATCTACGACGCCTATCCGGCGATCGGCACCGAGGTGCTGGTGGCCTCGGTGCGGCACCCTCTGCACGTGGTCGAATCGGCGAAGCTGGGCGCACACGTCGCCACCATTCCGCCCTCCGTCCTGCGGGCGATGTTCAAGCATCCCTTGACAGACAAGGGTCTGGCAGCCTTTCTCGACGACTGGGCCAAGACCGGCCAAAAAATACTGAGCGATGACAATGCCTCGGAACCGGAGCGACGCAGCGCCTGAATCCCCCGCCGAGAAGCGGGCGGCCGGGCGCGCGGGCGCCGGGCTGACGGAATCCGAGGTTGCCGCCTACCTGCGGCAGCACCCGGACTTCCTGCTGCGCAACGGCGACCTGATCGAGATCCTGACGCCGCCGAGCCCGAACGCGGAGCCGGCGGTGCGTGGCCGCGGCGCCGTCGTCGACATGCAGAACTTCATGCTGGAGCGCCTGCGCAAGGAGCTCGACGGCCTGCGCGGCACGATCGACGACATGGTCGCCAACAGCCGCGCCAACCTGAACCACCAGATCCGGATTCACCAGGCCGTGCTGGCCCTGGTCGCCGCGGGGTCCTTCGAGCACCTGATCGAAACGGTCACCACCGACCTTGCGATCATCCTCGACCTCGACGTGGTCACGCTCTGCGTCGAGCCGGCGGAGGGCAGCCTGCCGCCGCGGCGTATCTCGGGCCTGCAGCGGCTCGCGCCCGGCACCATCGACGCGCTGCTGGGCGGCAAGCGCTCGGCCCTGCTGCGCCCCGAGGTCGCCGGCGACCCGGAGATCTTCGGCGCCGCCGCCGGCCTGGTCCGCTCGGACGCCCTGATCCGCCTGGACATCGCCGAGGCGGCCCCGCCGACCCTGATCGCCTTCGGCTCGCGCCAGCCCGACCACTTCCACCCGGGGCAGGGCACCGAGCTCCTGAACTTCCTCGCCCGGGTGCTGGAGATCACCATCCGCGCATGGCTGGACCTGCCGGCCTGACAGATCTCGAGACGAGCTGCGCCACCGACCTGCGCGACGCGGTCGGCGACTGGACGGCCTGGCTCGGGCAGCAGAGGCGGGTCTCGCCCCATACCCTGGAAGCCTACCGCCGCGACCTCTCCGGCTTCCTCGGCTTCCTGACCGGACACCTGGGCCGGCGGCCGTCCCTCGACGACCTCGCGGACCTGCGGCCGGCCGACTTCCGGGCCTGGCTGAGCGCACGGGCGCGGGCCGGGCTCGGGCGCCGGTCCCAGGCCCGGGCGCTCTCGGTCCTGCGCGGCTTCTTCCGCTGGCTGCAGCGCGGCGGCCTGGTCGAGAACCCGGCGATCGGCAGCCTGCGCGCGCCGCGCCCGGCCGCGAGCCTGCCCCGGGCGCTGACCCGGGACGAGGCCGCGCGCGCCCTGGACACGGTCGCCGAGCTCAGCGCGGAGGACTGGGTCGGCAAGCGGGACCTGGCGGTCCTCATGCTGCTCTACGGCTGCGGCCTGCGGATCGGCGAGGCCCTGTCCCTGACCGCCGCCCAGGCGCCGCAGCCGGGCCAGGAGGCCCTGACGGTGCTGGGCAAGGGCCGCAAGGAGCGGGTCCTGCCGCTGCTGCCGGCGGTGATCGAGGCGGTGCAGGCCTATGTCGCCGCCTGCCCCTTCGCGCTGCACGCGGCCGGACCGCTGTTCCTCGGCAAGCGCGGCGGCGCCCTGGGCCCGCGGCGGATCCAGGAGAAGTTCCGGGAGCTGCGCCTGCTGCTGGGCCTGCCGGAGGACGCGACGCCGCACGCCCTGCGCCATTCCTTCGCTACCCACCTGCTGTCCGCCGGCGGCGACCTGCGGGCGATCCAGGAGCTGCTGGGCCACGCCTCGCTCTCGACCACCCAGCGCTACACCGCGGTCGACAGCGCGCGCCTGCTCGGCGTCTACGACACGGCCCACCCCCGGGCACGGGGCTAACCCACAAGGCAAGGTTGAACTCTTCCGGCTTTGGGATAACAAGAGCTGTCGCAGCGGATTCGCTATCTGGAAGCTGCAACGAGCAAACGGGGGAAAGCTCATGATGACACGGATCACCGCCGTCCTGGCGCTGACGTTCCTGCTCGGCGCCTGCGCCGTCGGCAACAAATACGACTACGCCTCCCAGGTGCCGAACCTGGAGGTCACCACGGAGGATCGGGTCGCGGTCGGCGTCGTCGACCAGCGTCCCTATGTCGTGTCCGGCCGCAACACGCCCGAGTGGGTCGGGCTGCAGCGGAGCGGCGTCGGCATCCCCTACGGCGTCCATACCCTGTCGGACAAGCCCTTGGCCCACGACATGACCGACAGCATCGCCGGCGCCTTGAAGGCCAAGGGGGTTCAGGCCGAGGCGGTCTACCTGCAGCCGAGCGCCACCCGGCAGCCGGGGATCGACGCCCTGGTCGCGACCGGCGCCGGCAAGTCGGTCCTGGTCTCCTTCCTGCAGTGGAAGTCCGACACCTACACCAACGTCGCGCTGATCTACGACGCCTCGGCGGAGGTCTTCGACGACAAGGGCCAGTCCCTGGCGAAGAACGCGGTCTCCGGGAAGGACGACCTCGGCGGCGACTTCATCAACCCGCCGGGCCACGCCGAGAAGGCGGTCCCGGAGGAGACCCGCAAGATCATCGAAAAGCTGCTGAACGACCCGAAGATCCTCCAGGCGCTGCAATGAGGGGCACGACCCTGCTCTAGGGAATGATCCGCGCCTCGCGGAACTCGGCGAAGAGGCGCAGGAACATGTCCTCGCTGTCCAGGACCTCGGCGAAGCCGGCCTGGCGGATCTTGGTGGTGCTGCTCATCACGTCGTAGTCGCAGCCCAGGCAGTAGTCGCCGAAGGGCCAGGCGGCCAGGCTCTCCAGGGCGTTCGGCTGCAGGCCGTGGGCCTCGACCACCTCGTCCCAGACCGGCGCCTTGTCGGCCATGGTCTCGGTCAGGCGCTGGGTCTCGACCGGGCCCGCGTCCATCCCGAAGAAGTCGGCGAGGCGGGGCCAGAGGTTCTGCCAGCGAAAGAAGTCGCCGTTGGTCAGGTTGAAGGCCTGGTCGGCGGCCGCCTCGGCGGTCGCCGCCCAGACCTGGCCGCGCGCCAGCAGGCCGGCGTCGGTCACCTGGTAGAGCGCGCGCTGGGCCGCCGCCTTGCCCGGATAGGCGAAGGACAGGCCCTGGTGCTTGCGGATCGCCGCGTAGACCCCGATCAGGGTCATGAGGTTCATGGCCGAGCCGAGCGAGAAGCCGCAGACCGTCTGCGGCCTGAGCGCGCACCAGGACCAGGGCCGGGCCTCGGCGAAGCCGCGCAGGAAGTCCTCCTGGTCGTGGTAGAACATCGGCGGCGGGCAGCGCGGATCGTCCTCCTTGGCCGGGGTCTTGAAGGGCCCGAGGTGGGAGCCGTACCACTTGGTGCCCTCGACCAGGACCACCCGCTGCAGCTTCGCCGCCGCCGGATCCAGAGCTTCGAGGCAGTTGCGCAGCAGCGCCAGGTTGGGCGCCACCTGGGCCGCCTGGTCCGGGGCATCGACGAAGGCGGTGTAGAAGACGTGGGTGACCTCGGACAGGCCGCCCAGCTTGGCCTTGGCGTCGTCGGGATCGAGCAGGTCAACCGCCAGGTAGCGCGACCAGGCGGAGTGGCTCTCGGCCGGCGGCCGGCGCGAGACGCCGATCGCGTGCCAGTCCGGCAGGCCGTCGAGGTGCTGCATCAGGCCGCGCCCGATGACGCCGGTGGCGCCGACCACCAGCGCCGTCTTGACCGCTTCCGCCATGATCCTCCGACCTCCCCGAACAGCCCGGGTTCCGATGGAACGACCCGGCTTGCCCGGCCGGGTACTTCTCCTATACTCGCGCGGCTTCGTCCTCGGGGGAAAGGGGCTTGAAAGGGTCATGAGCGAAATCAAGAAGGTCGTGCTGGCCTATTCGGGGGGCTTGGACACCTCCGTCATCCTGAAGTGGCTGCAGGAAACCTACGGCTGCGAGGTGGTGACCTTCACCGCCGACCTCGGCCAGGGCGAGGAGCTGGAGCCGGCGCGCAAGAAGGCCGAAATGCTGGGCATCCGCCCGGAGAACATCTTCATCGAGGACCTGCGCGAGGACTTCGTGCGCGACTACGTCTTCCCGATGTTCCGGGCCAACGCGGTCTACGAGGGCACCTACCTGCTGGGCACCTCGATCGCCCGGCCGCTGATCGCCAAGCGCCAGATCGAGATCGCCGCCGCGACCGGCGCCGACGCCGTGTCCCACGGCGCCACCGGCAAGGGCAACGACCAGGTCCGCTTCGAGCTCGGCTACTACGCCCTCAATCCGGACATCAAGGTGATCTCGCCCTGGCGCGAATGGGACCTGAGCAGCCGCCAGGCGCTGATCGACTTCGCCGAGAAGCACCAGATCCCCATCGCTAAGGACAAGCGCGGCGAGGCGCCCTTCTCGGTCGACGCCAACCTCCTGCACGTCTCGGCCGAGGGCAAGGTCCTGGAGGACCCCTGGGAGGCGCCGGAGGAGTACGTCTTCTCACGCAGCGTCTCGCCCGAGGCGGCGCCCGACGACCCGACCATCATCGACATCGAGTTCGAGAAGGGCGACGCGGTCGCCATCGACGGCAAGCGGCTGTCGCCGGCGGCCCTGCTGACCCGGCTCAACGAGCTGGGCGGCGCCAACGGCATCGGCCGCCTGGATCTGGTCGAGAACCGCTTCGTCGGCATGAAGAGCCGCGGCGTCTACGAGACCCCGGGCGGGACGATCCTGCTCCACGCCCACCGGGCCATGGAATCGATCACCCTCGACCGCGGCGCGGCCCACCTCAAGGACGAGCTCATGCCGCGCTACGCCGAATTGATCTACAACGGCTTCTGGTTCTCGCCGGAGCGCGAGATGCTGCAGGCCCTGATCGACAAGAGCCAGAAGATGGTGACCGGCGCGGTGCAGCTGAAGCTCTACAAGGGCAACGTCATCGTGCAGGGCCGCCGCTCGCCGCTCAGCCTCTA
>JANQGU010000077.1 GCA_028282935.1 Kiloniellales bacterium | reverse complement strand
GGCAGAGGAGCTGCGCTACGACGCCCTGCCGCCGGCCTTGCGGGACCGGCTGCGGCGCCGCGATCCCCTGAGGCACCGCCTGCTCCACCTGGAGGGCCTGATGGCCGTGGCCCGCCGCGAGGCCCGCGCGAGCTGCGCCGAGACGCGCCGGGCCCGGGCGGCGGCGGACGACACCGGCGAGGACCTGGCCTTGCTCGAGCTCGGCTATCACCGGCACCGGCACCGCCTGGCGCGGCGGGCGGCGACCCGGATCCGCCTGCGCCTGGCCCTGCGGCACCTGGAGGGCGCGCTGGCGACGGCGAGAGACGCCGGGTAGCGACCGGCTCCGGCCGTCACCCGGCGCCCAGGCGCTTGCGCAGGATCGGACGGGTTTCCGAGCGCCGCAGGACCTCCTCGAAGCTCGCCGCCCGAAAGGCCGAGGCGAGCCCGGTCCAGGCGTAGATCGCCGGATAGGGCGTGGTCTTGGGATCGATGGGATAGCCTTCGAGGATGCCGCCGCCGCGGGCCTCGACGAAGGCACCGGCCGCTTCCAGCAGCGCCCGCGAGATCCCGCGGTTGCGATGCGACTTGCGGATCAGGAAGCAGGACAGCGACCAGACCGCCTCATCGTCGACCGGCTTCAGTACCCGGGAGCGCTCCAGGCGCGGAAAGGCGGCGCGCGGCGCGATCGAGCACCAGCCGACCGGCAGGTCGCCGTCATAGGCGATCAGCCCGGGCTCCGCCCCGGCATCGAAGAGCGCCTTCATCGCCGCGCGGTTGCCGGCCCCTACCTGAGCCTCGAAGTCCTTGCGCTGCAGCCGCCACACCATGCACCAGCAGCCACCGCATCCGCCGCGCTCGCCCATCAGCGCCTCGAAGTCCGGCCAGCGCTCCGCCGTCGCCGGCCGAACGGTGACCGGTCCGGTCTCGGCGGCCGGCCGCGTGGCCTTTCCGCCGGGCTTTCCGGCGGCGTTTCGGCCCCCTTTCCGGGGCTTGGATCGTCCCTCGCCTGCCATGCTGCGCGCCGCCGCTCCCATCCTTCGTCGCTGCCGTTCCGGTTTCGATCGCAGTCTATGTTCTGTTTTTGTTCTTGTCCAGCGCGACGTCGGCAACCATGCTGGCCCCCATGCTGGCCCTGGCCCCGGAGCGGGTCCTAGAATGAGCGCGCAGAGCCCCCAAGCCAGAGCCCCCGAGCCAGAGAGTTCCCATGTCCTACCGCCCGACCGTCCTGACCGAAGACCTGCACCGCTACCTTCTGGAGGTCTCCTTGCGGGAGCCCGCCCTGCTCGCCCGGCTGCGCGAGGAGACCGCCCGCCGCGGCGACGCGGGGATGCAGATCTCGCCCGAGCAGGGGCAGTTCATGGCGCTGCTCATCGAGCTCACCGGCGCGACGCGGGTGCTGGAGATCGGCACCTTCACCGGCTATTCCGCCCTGGCCATGGCCCTGGCCCTGCCGCCCGAGGGCCGGATCGTCGCCTGCGACGTCGAGCCCGAGACCACCGCCGTGGCCCGGCGCTACTGGAGCGAGGCCGGGGTCGCGGAGAAGATCGACCTGCGGCTCGCCCCGGCGCTGGACACCCTCGACCGGCTCCTGGCCGAAGGCGCCGCCGGGAGCTTCGATTTCGCCTTCATCGACGGCGACAAGGGCAACTACGAGGCCTACTACGAGCGCTGCCTCGCGCTCCTGCGCCAGGGCGGCCTCCTGGCCATCGACAACGTGCTCTGGGGCGGCCAGGTGGCCGATCCGAGCGCCCGGGATCCGGACACCGAAGCGATCCGCGCCCTCAATTCCAGGCTGCGCGACGACCCCCGAATCTCGCTCTCTCTGGTGCCCATCAGCGACGGCTTGAGCCTCGCCCGGAAGCGTTAGAGTCGAAAGACCAAATCATTGAAATATTTGGAAAAACCGCGATTAATCATGGTTAATACTTTCTTTAGGGAAAATTAATCCGATTTTCAGTCTTCCCTGTGAAACTCGCCTCATGAGCCGGCCGGAAAGCCAGCGACGCTTGGCCCGACAGCCGCGGAAAAAAACCCTTGCCCAAGAAAGGGGTCTCCCATGTGGAAGACGGTAATTACCACCGGTGCCATCCTCGCCCTTTCGGCCTCCGCGGCCTCCGCGGAGCCCCAGTGCAACACCCGCGACAGCGTGATCAAGCAGCTTTCCGATAAGTACCGCGAGGCTCCGGTCGCCCTCGGCGTCACCCACAACGGCGGCCTGATCGAGGTGCTGAGCACCGGCGAAGGCAAGACCTGGTCGATCATCATCACCTCGCCGCAGGGCATGAGCTGCCTGGTGGCTGCCGGTGAAGGCTGGCGGATGATGGAGAAGCTGGCCCTCGAGCCCGAGGCCTGACCCCGTCAAGAGCCCCCTAGGAACTGCGCTCGGTTGGACGCAATTGAGCGCAGGCTAGCTCAGGGGCTCGCACCGAAGGCCGGATGCAGAATCCGGTCGCCAGGCCGGATACCGAGCCTGGCAGCCGTCCCTCCAGGAACCTCCAAGACCCCCTTGGCCGGCGATCCCGACCGGATCGTGGTCAGCGACAGCGGCTCGGTCCGCTCCGCAATCCTCACCACCTCTCCCTCCGCCGAGATGAACAGCATGTCGAGGGAGACGAAGGTGTTCTTCATCCACATCGCGAGCTCGCCCGGCTGGGCATAGAGGAAGAGCATGCCCGCGTCGGGCGCCAGCGTCTTGCGGTGCATCAGGCCCTGAGAGCGCTGCTCCGGGGTCACCGCAAGCTCGACGCGGAAGTCGTGGCGCGCGCCGCCCGCGGTCACGATCGCCAGATCGCTCTCCGGAAACCCGACATCGGCGAGGCCCGGCCGGGCGAGCGTCAGCGCCAGCAGCGCGAGCAGCAGCAGAGCGCGGGAGATCTGAGCGCGGACCAGGGCTGCAGGCGCGGCGGACATGCCTCCGGATTATCTCCGAAGGCGCCCTAGATCAAGATCGGATCAGATTGAATCAATCTGATCCGTGAATCCTGATCTACTCCAACAAGTCTGGGCATGAGTCACGCGCCACACCACGTTGCTGTGACACGACCATGCTCTGGCGCAAGGGCTGTCACAGGCCCGGCAGGGCCGCGGCGAGGCTCCGGATCTCGTCGCGCAGCGGCCCGGAGCGCGGCGGATCCCGCAAGGTCGTGAACCAGGCCTCGGGCGGATTGCGGCCGCGGCTGTGGCGCCAGGACAGGGCGCGCAGCACCGCCTCGCCGGCTGGCGGCAGCCGCTCCGGGATCTCCAGGCGGTTGAGGCGGGCCCAGATCCCGCTCCAGCAGCGCGCCACGGACCAAGGGTTGTAGCCGCCCCCGCCCAGGACCAGCAGCCGCGGAGCCAGGCCGGCGACGGCCGCGACGGCGTCCCACAAGGCCCGGTTCGACAGGCCCAGGCGGCTCTGCGGATCCTCCGCCAGGGCATCGGCGCCGCCCTGCAGGACCACCGCCTGCGGCGCGAAGCCCGCGGCCAGCGGCAGCACGGCGGCCTCGATCAGAAAGCCGAACTCGCTGTCGTTGGTCTCCGGCGGCAGGGGCAGGTTGCGCGCCCAGCCGCCGCCGAGGTCGGCGACCGAGCCGTAGGACCCGTCCCGGCGCAGCGGCCAGCGGCCGGCCTCGTGCAGGGAGACCACCAGGACCCGGCCGTCGGCGCCGAGGGCGTCCTGCACCCCGTCGCCGTGGTGGGCGTCGAGGTCCAGGTAGAGCACCCGCTCCAGGCCGGCGTCGAGCAGGGTCAGGATCGCCAGGACCGGATCGTTGAAGTAGCAGAAGCCGCTGGCCCGGTCCGGACGGCCGTGGTGCGTGCCGCCGGCGGGACTGTAGACCGTCCCGCCGTCGAGGATCAGCGTCGCCCCCAGGATCGAGCCGCCGCAGGCCGTGGCCGGACGCCGGAAGACCTCCGGGAAGACCGGATTGCCGTTGCGGCCCAGGTTGTGGCGCCGGCGCTGGACCTCGCTGGCCGCCTGCCGCTTCTCCACCTCCCGCACCGCCGCGACGTAGTCCGGGTCGTGGAAGCGGGCCAGTTGCTCCGGCGTCGCGCGCGGGCTGTCGATGTAGGCCGTCTCCGGCAGCCAGCCCAGGCTCCGGCAGAGGTCGATGACCGTCGAGACCCGCGGTATCGAGAGCGGATGCCGGCCGCCGTAGGAGGAGCTGCGGTAGATCTCGCTGCCGATCAGCTTCGGGCGATCCAGCGGTTCGTGCCTGGGCGCCGGAGTCCCTCTCGGTGTCGACTTCGCTGACTCCATCCGCCCGCTCGGCGCTCCGCTTGTTCTCTCGCCCCTAGGCTGCCTATAGTCTTGCCTGCCACCGGGGGAGCCGGTCAATCGGCTGAGAGGTCCTGGATCCCCGTTCCGGGACGACCCCTAAAACCTGATCCAGGTCATGCTGGCGCAGGGAGCGTGAAGAATGAAACCGTCCGGCGGCCAAGCCGCCCCTTCCATCGCACTGCGCGACGCCCACCTGGCCTTCGAAGGCAAGGCGCTCTTCGAGAACCTGGCGCTCGACCTGCCGGCCGGAGAGATCACCTGCCTCCTGGGGCCCTCCGGGGTCGGCAAGTCCTCCCTGCTGCGCCTGATCGCCGGCCTCGCCGAGGGCGCCGAGGGCCGGGTGGAGGACGGCGCGGGGCGGCCGCTGGCCGGCCGGGTCGCCTACCTGGCGCAGCAGGACCTGCTGCTGCCCTGGCTCAAGGTCCGCGACAACCTGCTGCTCGGCGCGCGCCTGCGCGGCGAGGCGGTGACGCCGGCGCTGCGGGAGCGGGCCGCAGAGCTGCTGGCGCTGGTCGGCCTCGAGGCCTGGGGCGAGGCCCTGCCCGAGGCCTTGTCCGGGGGCATGCGCCAGCGCTGCGCCCTGGCCCGGACCCTGATGGAGGACCGGCCCGTGGTCCTGATGGACGAGCCCTTCTCGGCGGTCGACGCCATCACCCGCTACGAGCTGCAGGACCTGGCCGCCGGCCTGCTGGCCGGCCGGACCGTCTTCCTGGTCACCCACGACCCGGCCGAGGCGCTGCGACTGGGCCAGCGAATCCACGTCATGGCCGGCCGCCCGGCCCGGCTCGACGAGGCCCTGCTGCCGCCCGGCGCGCCGCCCCGCCCGCTCGGCGACCCCGCCTTCGCCGGCCTGCTGGCCGAGCTGATGGCGCGTCTCTCCTCTGCCAAGCAGGCCGCCAAGTCCTCGGGGGCCAAGCAGCCTGGAGGCCTGGAGGCCGCCGAATGAGAGTCCTGCGGCCCCTGGTCATCCTCTGCGCGCTGGTCCTGATCTGGCAGGCCGTGGTCTGGCTGACCGCGGCGCCCCACTTCATCCTGCCCGGCCCGCTCAGGGTCGGGACGGCGCTGGTCGAGCGCTGGCCCTTCCTCTGGGGCCATGCCCTGGTCACCGCGTCGGAGATCGTCCTGGGCCTGCTGCTGGGCACGCTGCTCGGCTGCCTGACCGCGCTGACCCTGATCGCGGTTCCGCCGGCGCGGCGCTGGCTGATGCCGGTGCTGGTGGTCAGCCAGGCGATCCCGGTCTTCGCCCTGGCGCCGGTGCTGGTGCTCTGGCTGGGCTACGGCCTGGCCTCCAAGGTCGCGATGGCGACCCTGATCATCTACTTCCCGGTCACCGCGGCCTTCTTCGACGGCCTCAGGCGCACCGAGCCCGGCTGGCTCGACCTGGCGCGCAGCCTCGGCGGCCGGCCGGCGCTGATCCTCTGGCGCCTGCGGGTCCCGGCGGCCCTGCCGGCCCTGGGCTCGGGGGTCCGGATCGCCGCCGCGGTGGCGCCGATCGGCGCGGTGGTCGGGGAATGGGTCGGCTCCAGCGCCGGCCTCGGCTACCTGATGCTGCAGTCGGTCGGCCGCGGCAAGACCGACCTGATGTTCGCCGCCCTGCTGCTGCTCGCGGTCTTCGCCGTGCTGCTCTACGAGCTGGTCGACTGGTCGCTGAAACGGGCGATCTACTGGCAGCGGGA
>JANQGU010000416.1 GCA_028282935.1 Kiloniellales bacterium | reverse complement strand
TTATTGCCGGTCTTCATCCGGGCGATCGCGGCCTCGTTGGCGCCCAGGGCCGCCTCGTAGAGCCTGGCCTGCTCGTCGCTGGGCGCGCCGCAGAAATAGGTGCGCTCGTTCTCGATCACCAGGCCGTTGAGGCGCGGGATCACGATGTTGACCAGGCCGTGGCCCTCCTCGATGCGCAGGCCGGTCAGGGCGCCGTTGCCATGGGGCGAGGCCGAGGCCGGGCCGGTCAGGGTGTAGCCGCGGACCTCGAGGTGCTCGCCGGGAAAGCGCCGGGCGGCTTCCTCGAAGATCGCGGCGTGCATGGCGGCGTCGAGCTCCTGGACCAGGCGCCCGGGCCGGATCGCCTCGCGGTAGCGCTCCTGCGACCAGTCCGAGAGCGCGGCCGCGGCGCGCATCAGCTCCAGCTCCTCGGGATGCTTGCGCCAGCGCAGGGCGCGCAGCTCGGCGGTCCTGGCCTCGATCGCGAGCTCGGGCAACTGTGCCATCACGCCGGCGAGCGGGGCGGTGACGCTGTCGGCGCCGAGGCGGCCGGTGGCCAGGCCGCGTTGGCGCAGGGCCTCGGCCAGGATCTCGCTCCAGGCCGTGACCAGGCGCTTGGCGTTGGAGCGGCCGACGTGCTCGTCGTAGAAGGCCGCCTCCTCGACCCAGAGCTGGCCGCGCGCGCCGGCCATCTGCCAGTGATGGGTCGAGAGCTCGTTGAGCAGGGCGAAGGGGGCGCCGTCGCGCGGCAGTACCAGGGCGACCGGCCGCTCCCAGGTCTGGACGTCCAGGTTGAAGTTGCTGGCGAACTGGAAGAAGTCGGCCTGGGTGAAGACCAGGCCGTCCAGCTCCTGTTCCGCCATCAGGGCGCGCATGGCCTCGCGCCTTGCCTCGTAGACGGCTTTGCTCAAGAAGGCCATTGCCACGCTCCCCTGCTGTGATCCCGCGGGAGAAGGCTAGCAGAGCCGCCGCCGGGACAGAAGGCCGGGCTCCGCAGCCCGGGCCTGCGGGGATCCGACGCTCCGGCCGGGCGGGCGCTGGCCCTTGTGCCGGCGTCCCCCGTCGCTCGTGTGGATTGATGGAAAGGTCGGGCGCGGGGAGATTACCCGACGAAGAGGATGATGAAGGCCACGATCAGGGCGAAAAGTGCGATCGCTTCGGTCAGCGCGAAGCCCATCAGGCCGACCGGCTGGACCGTGTCGCTGGCGACCGGGTTGCGGGCCACCGAGGAAATCCAGTCGCCGAAGATTTTACCGAGGGCGAGGGCGACGCCGAAGAGCGGAAGCAGGGCGATGGCCGCAGCCAAGAGCCTGATGCTTTCGTCAGTCATCTCAAGGTCTCCTTATTTGTCGATGTGCGAGGTTTTCCGGGTCAATGGGCGTGCAGCGAGTCCCGGATGTAGATCGAGGTAATGAGGATGAAGATGTAGGACTGGATGAAGAAGATCACGATCTCGAAGCCGTAGAGTACGGCCATCATGATCACGGGGAAGAGCGACAGGCCGATCCCCACGCCGCCGAGCGCCTCGATCATCATCACGCAGAAGTCGGCAAAGAGCTTGATCATGATGTGGCCCGCCAGGATGTTGGCGAAGATGCGGACCCCCAGGGTGATCGGCCGGAACAGGTAGGAGATCACCTCCACGGTCACCAGGACCGGCGCGATGTAGAACGGCGTCCCCGCCGGAAGGAACATCCGGAAGAGCCCCAGGCCCTGGGTCTGCAGCCCCAGATAGTTGACGTAGGTAAAGACCAGCAGCGCCAGGGTGAGCGTGACCACGAGGTGGCTCGTGAAGGTGAACTTGACCGGCGTCAGGCCGAAGAGGCTGCCGAAGAGGATGAAGACGAAGAGCGCGAAGACGAAGGGGATGGCCGGCCGGGCCTCGGGCCCGGCGGTCTTGAGCACGGTGTTCGCCACGAAGGCATAGATTCCCTCGGCGGCGGACTGCATGCGGCCGGGGACCAGGGTCCGCTTCCGGGCGCCGTAGGCCAGGAAAGCGACGACCAGGACCACGGTCGTGACCATCGCCTGCGCCGAGGTCGTGAAGGACAGGTCCAGCCCGAAGGCCTCGATCGGGATCAGGACGTCCAGCTCGAACTGACTGATCGCGTAGGGCGCTTCGGGGTCGTAGTTGGCCATGCGCACTATCCCCTCTCAATATGTCCTCCCCCGGGCACCCTCGGCGCCGGTCCTATCGCTACGGCTTCCTGCAAGCCGTGGATGAAGCGCGCCGGGACCAGGGACCCCTCAGCCCGGTCCGGTGCTGGTCATACCAGTGCGCAATCGCTGTGCAGTCTCTCCTCGGCAGGACCAACGTTCCGGTCCGGCCGACCCTCACCCGAGGTCGCCTGAACAGTCTCCCGGTCTTCGATCTGCCAGGTACCGGGAATCTGCTGGCTTCCTTCACCGACACAGCCGGCGGCTTGGCCGGCGTCGCGCGCCGAGAGTGGACCCGCGATCAGCAGCGAAGCGCCGAGGCAGGCCGCGGCTGCCGCGATCTTAAGATGTGCGCCCGTCATGGCTTCCTCCCGCGTCGTAATTTCGCGCGGCAACACAGGTGCCGCGGTCGACTGCTCATATGGCCGCCGGCCGATGAGACGCCATTCGAGAAAGACATCGCTCCTGATAGAGCTTTTCTATCAATCCGCCCAAGCGTCCCAGATTCAAGCGTCCCAGAACGGCGTCTCATAGGGGAAACCGATCACCGCGCCGCCCAACTTCGATTGGCTCGTCGGTTGGGCAGGTTCCAGATTGACCACTTTGGAGCGGTCTCGATGCCGACGCCCGGGACGCTTTTCGCTGCCCCGCCGCGGCAAGGCCCGAGGAGCGGTGATGAAAAGGTTCAAGAAGATCCTTCTGGTCTGCGATCGCGACAGCGAGCATGACGAACTGCTGGCCCGCGCGGTCTCGCTGGCGAAGTCCAACGACGCCCAGGTGACCCTGATCGATCCGGTGGAGTCGGAGCCCGGCGAGCTCTCGGCGATGTTCGCCGCCCTGCCGGGTGCCCGTGGCCAGGAGGTCGAGCTGGAGCTTCTGAACTTCCATCGTGCCCGGCTGTCCGCGATCGGCGCCACGGTCACGGCGCAGGGGATCGAGGTTCGGACCCTGGTACCTCAGGGCGTCGCCTTCATCGAGATCATCCGCGAGGTCCTCCGCGGCGGCCACGACCTGGTCATGAAGGGCGCCGCCGGCGACCGATCGGATTGGCCGCAGTTGTTCGGCAGCACCGACCTTCACCTCCTGCGCAAGTGTCCTTGCCCGGTCTGGATCATGAAGAAGGGCGTAAAGCCCGGCTATGCGCGGGTTCTCGCGGCGGTCGACCCGGACCCGATGGACGATCAGAAGTCGGCGCTCGACAGATTGGTTCTCGACCTCGCGACCTCGCTCTCGGTGATGGACGGCAGCGAGCTCCACGTCGTCCATGCCTGGCGGCTGGTCGGCGAGGAGTCCTTCCGCTACAGCGCCTTCCTGCGCTCGAGTGAAGCGGAGATCGAACGGCTCCTCGACGAAGAGGAAGACCGGCATCGGAGCCGACTCGATGCCGTGCTCGAGGGCTACGAGATCGAAGAGCGCGGGTCGCGGGTTCACCTGATGAAGGGCGATGCGGGATGGCTGATCCCCGAGCTGGCACGGGACACGGGTGCCGAGCTGATCGTCATGGGGACCGTCGGCCGGACGGGGATCAGCGGCTTCTTCATCGGCAACACCGCCGAAACGATCCTCAACCACGTCAACTGCTCGGTGCTCGCGGTCAAGCCGCCCGGCTTCCGGACGCCCGTGCGCCTGGACGATTGACCCCTTAGGTCCCGTCCCTAACCGCATCACAGGCCCGCTCCAGGGCTCGCTCTTGATTGCAAATACCCATCAAGAGAGTGATTATCTTCGATTGTGACCATCAACTCGGTACGCCCATATCTCGGCTATCGCTGCTGGAGACGAGAGCAAGTTCGGGGTCATGAGGGATCAGGGGTCGGGTGAGGGGCTGGACGCTGCGGCGGGCCACGGGGACGCACGGCCGGCTTTGCCGGTCTGGATCGGCTGGCTCGCGGCGTCGGTTCCGGCCGTCCTGGCCCTGCTCTTCGCCGGACAGGTGCCGGCTGTTGCCGGCGGCGAGCCCCTGCGGCTGAGCGTCGACTGGGTGCCGAGCCTGGAAGTTCGCCTTTCCTTCCTGCTCGACGGCCTCAGCCTCACCTTCGCGCTGCTGATCAGCGGGATCGGCGCGTTCGTGCTGCTCTATTCCGGGGCCTACCTCGGCGGCCACCCGCAGCTCGGCCGCTACTATCTCTATCTCCTGACCTTCATGGCCGCGATGCTCGGCCTGGTGCTGGCCGACAACCTGATCACGCTCTTCGTGTTCTGGGAGCTTACGACCCTCACCTCCTACCTGCTGGTCGGCTTCGACCACGCCTCGGCCAAGGCACGACGGGCGGCCCTGCAGGCGCTGCTGGTCACCGGCGCCGGCGGCCTGGCGCTCCTGGCCGGGCTGATCCTGCTCGGGGTGGCGGCCGGCAGCTTCGAGATCTCCGAGATCGTCGCCTCGGGCGACCTGCTCCGCGAGCATTCGCTCTACCTGCCGATCCTGGTGCTGGTTCTCCTCGGCGCCTTCACCAAGTCGGCGCAGGTGCCCTTCCACTTCTGGCTGCCCAACGCCATGGCGGCGCCGACCCCGGGCAGCGCCTATCTGCACTCGGCGACCATGGTCAAGGCCGGGATCTACCTGCTGGCGCGGCTGCATCCGGCGCTGAGCGGGACCGAGGCCTGGATCTGGAGCCTGACGATCTTCGGCGCGGTCACCGCGGTCTGGGCCTCGGTCCTGGCGCTCAGGCAGACCGACCTCAAGCTGGTGCTGGCCTACACCACGGTCATGGCGCTGGGCACCCTGACCATGTTCCTGGGCGCCGAGGCGACGGTGGCGGTGGCGGCCGCGATGACCTTCCTGATCGTCCATTCCTTCTACAAAGCGGCGCTGTTCCTGATCGTCGGCATCGTCGATCACCGGACCGGCACGCGGGAGCTGGGGCGGCTGGGCGGCCTGGCCCGGGCGATGCCGGTCACGGCGGCGGCGGCGGCCCTGGCCGCGTTCTCGATGGCCGGCTTCCCGCCCTTCCTCGGCTTCATCGGCAAGGAGTTGAAGTACGAGGGCGCCCTGGCCATCGCCTCGGAGCCCCTGCTGGTCGCCTCGGCGGCGGTGCTCGCCAACGCGCTGATGGTCGCGGTGGCGGCGATCGTCGCGGTGCGTCCCTTCTTCGGCCCGCGTCCGGCGATGCCGAAGCCGCCGCGCGAGGCCTCCTTGCGGATGTGGATCGGGCCGCTGTTCCTGGCCGTCCTCGGCCTGAGCTTCGGCCTGGCGCCCTCGCTGCTCGCCGACCTCTTCGTGCAGCCGGGGGTGACCGCCATCCTCGGCCGGCCCGAGGAGGTGAAGCTGGCGCTCTGGCACGGCATCAACCTGCCGCTGATGCTGAGCCTGCTCACCTTCGCCCTGGGCGTCGGGATCTACGCCGTCCACCAGCGGCTGCGCGCGGCCCTGGCCGCCGCCGAAGCCCGATTGCCGCTGACCGCCGACCGGGCCTGGGACCGCCTGCTCGACGGCTTGAAGACCCTGGCCGCGGTCCAGACCCGGGTGCTGCAGAACGGCCGGCTGACCAACTACCTTCTGGTCGTCTTCGTGACCCTGGCGCTCGCCCTCGCCGGCAGCTTCCTCGTCTTCCGCGACGCGCTGCAGCTGCCCGCGGCCGCGCCGGGCCTGCTGCCACGGGAGTGGGGGCTGCTCGGCCTGATCGCGGCCGGTGCCCTTCTGGCGGCCGGGACCCGGTCGCGCCTGGCGGCGATCTCGGCCTTGGGCGTGGTCGGCGTCGGCATCGCCCTGCTCTTCGTCAGCTTCGGCGCACCCGATCTCGCGATCACCCAGCTTCTGGTCGAAACCCTGGTCGTGATCCTGCTGGCCGTGCTGATGGTCCGCCTGCCGGGCTTCGGCGCCGTTGCCAGCGGCGGGGTCTGGACCCGGCGCCGGGATGCCGTGGTGGCGCTGGCCCTGGGCGCCGTGGTCACCGCCGTCCTGCTGGCCGTCGTCGCGGCACCCTTCGACCGCGACGTCACCGCCTTCTTCGAGGCGGCCAGCCTCCCGGAGGCCTTCGGCCGGAACATCGTCAACGTCATCCTGGTCGACTTCCGCGCGCTCGACACCTTCGGCGAGGTCGCCGTGGTCATGGTCGCCGCGCTCTCCGCCTTCGCCCTGCTTCGGGGCGGGGCCGGGCGGGGGGCGCCGAAATGAACTCGCTGATCCTCGGCGCCGCGACCCGGGTCCTGGTGGCGCTCCTGCTGCTGTTCTCGGTCTACATGCTGCTGCGCGGCCACAACCAGCCCGGCGGCGGCTTCATCGGCGGCCTGATCGCGGCGATCGGCTTCGCCCTCTACGCGATCGCGCAGGGGACCGCGGCGGCCCGCGCCGCGCTGCGGATCGATCCGCGGGACCTCGGCCTGATCGGCCTGGCGCTGGCCCTGCTGGCCGGCCTCTCAGCGGCGCTCTTCGGCGATCCGCTCTTCACCGGCCAGTGGTGGTTCCTCGGCGGCGACAGCGGCGGCGGGGGCGACGGGGGCGACGGGGGCGACAAGGGCCTGCCGCTGAGCAGCGTCCTGGTCTTCGATATCGGCGTCTACCTGGTCGTCGTCGGTGCGGTCCTGACCCTGGTCTTCGCCCTGGAAGAGGAGATCTGAGCCGTGGAGACGGCCCTCGCGGTCCTGGTCGGCATCCTGGTGGCGACGAGCGTCTACCTGATGCTCGCCCGCAACGTCCTGAAGTTCCTGATCGGTCTCGTGCTGCTCAGCAACGCCGCCAACCTGACCATCTTCACCGCCGGCCGGGCGACCCGCGCGGCGCCGCCGCTGATCCCGGAGGGCCTGGACGCCCCGGCCGGCGTGGTCGCCAACGCCCTGCCGCAGGCCCTGGTCCTGACCGCCATTGTGATCGGCTTCGGGCTGCTCGCCTTCGCCCTGGTCCTGGTCTATCGCGGCTACCTCGCGCTCGGAACGCTCGACAGCGAGGCGATGCGCGAGGCGGAGCCCGAGGTCGGGCCCGGGGCCAGATCTGGAGCCGGATCTGGGGCAGGGGGAGGGCCCGCGGCGTGAGCTGGCTGCTCTCCCTGCCGATCCTGCTGCCGCTCGGGACCGCGATCCTGGCCTACCTGCTGCGCGACAGCCGCGCCGCCTCGCGCTGGATCAGCCTCGGCGGCTGCCTGGCGCTGCTCGCCGCCGCGCTCTGGCTGTTGGCCGAGGTCTGGCGCCAGGGCCTGCTGGCGGCTCAGATGGGCGCCTGGCCGGCGCCCTTCGGCATCACCCTGGTCGCCGACCTGCTGAGCGCGGTCATGGTCCTGATCACCGCCGTGACCGGCCTGGCGGTGGCGGTCTATGCCCTGGCCGACATCGACGCCCGGCAGGAGGCGCTGGGCTACCACGCGCTGTTCCACGTCCTGCTGGCCGGGGTCTGCGGCGCCTTCCTGACCGGCGACCTCTTCAACCTCTACGTCTGGTTCGAGGTCATGCTGATCGCCTCCTTCGGCCTGCTGGTCCTGGGGCAGAGCAAGGCGCAGCTCGACGGCGGCATCAAGTACATCGCCCTCAACCTGGTCTCCACCGTGATGCTGCTGACCGGGATCGGGCTGCTCTACGGCCTGACCGGCACGCTGAACCTGGCCGACCTGCACCGCGCCGTCGCCGGGGTCGAGAACCAGGGCCTGCTGAGCGTGATCGCGGTCTTCTTCATCGTCGCCTTCGGCATCAAGGCGGCGCTCTTTCCGCTGTTCTTCTGGCTGCCGGCCTCCTACCACACGCCGGCCGTCGCCATCTCGGCGGTCTTCGCCGGCCTTCTGACCAAGGTCGGGGTCTACGCCCTGATCCGGATGTTCACCCTGGTCTTCACCCAGGACCTGGCCTTCACCCACGGGCTGCTGCTGGTCATCGCCGGCCTGACCATGGTCACCGGGGTGCTGGGCGCCGCGGCGCAGAGCGAGTTCCGCAAGGTGCTGTCCTTCCACATCGTCAGCCAGATCGGCTACATGGTGCTGGGGCTCGCGCTCTACACGCCGCTGGCGCTGCTCGGCGC
>JANQGU010000298.1 GCA_028282935.1 Kiloniellales bacterium | reverse complement strand
CCCGGCGATCCCCGGACCTGGGGCAAGGTCCCGCGCAACGCCCCCTGCCCCTGCGGCAGCGGCAAGAAGTACAAGCACTGCCACGGCAAGGTCGCCTAGCGGGCCCTAACCGCCCTTTCTCGCATCCTCGTTTCTGCCCTCGAAACGCGCCTGTTCAGTTCGGGTCTTATCGCAGTCGCTACACAAACTCCTCCCCCATGAGGGTTGCGCGGCCTTTGCCCGGCCGCTTGATCTTCTTCAAGGGAAGCCTACCACCTTCGCGCGAGGCCGGAAGGGGACAATGCGCGGCCGGGACGGGCGGTCCCCGCGACCGCGGCCCGCTTCAGCCCTCTTCAGCCCTGGCCGGGGTCGAGGCGCCAGAGGCCGATCTCGCCGCGGCGGCCGCGCACCGTGACCCGTCCGGCCTCCTTGAAAGGCGCCAGCAGGGTATCGGCACCGTTGGCCTCGCGGCGCGCCGCCTCGATCACGTCGGCGCTGGCCAGGACCGGCGCGCCGTGGTCGCGGGTCAGGCGCTCGACCCGGCTGGCCACGTTCACGGTGTCGCCAATCACGGTGAACTGCAGGTGGCGCTGCTCGCCGACGTTGCCGACCACGACCGGCCCGTAGTGGACCCCGATCCCGAGCCGCACCGGCGCCGCGCCGCGGGCCTCGCGCTTGGCGTTCCAGCCCTCGGCCGCGTCCAGCATGGCGCAGGCGCAACGCAGGGCCCGGCAGGCGTCGTCCCGGCCCTCGCCCAGGGCCCCGAAGGTCGCCATCACCGAGTCGCCGGCGTATTTGTCGACCGTGCCGCCGCAGGCGAAGACCGCCTCGGCCATGCGCCGGTGAAAGCCGCGCAGCATCACGATGATCCGCTCCGGCGTCGACTCCTCGGCAAGCCCCGTGAAGCCGATGATGTCGACGAAGAGCACGGCGACGTTGCGCTGATCGCTGGTCGCCAGGGGCGATTCGCCCTGCGCCAGCTTGTCGACCAGGTCCGGCGAGACATAGCGCGACAGGTTGGCGCGCGCCCGCTCGCTCTGGACCTGACGCAGCAGCAGGCGGCGCGCCCGCCAGACCGCGGCGGCGGTGATCGCCGTGGTGACCATGAGCAGCACCACCTCGTTCTGCGTGGCCTGCAGGCTCATGTAGGTGGGCTCCAGGTAGTTCTCCAGCGCGCGCAGGCTGTCCCGCTCGGGGTCGCCGCTCGGCGGCGGAAAGTTGAGGATGGTCTCCGGCCGGTCCGCGATGATCAGGGCGCCGACGCTCCAGGCGGTGGCCGCAGAGACGCCGGTCCAGATCACCAGGATCGGCGAGAAGCTCAGCGCCGCGCCGGCCAGCAGCACGAAGAGGTAGAGCACGTTGTGAAAGCGGAAACCCATCTGGATCGGCCAGCCGCTCGGCTCCAGGGGATTGGGCTGCAGCATCGCGGTCACCAGGACCGCCGCGTCCACGGCGGCGAAGAGGGCGAACCACAGCCGCCAGCTCCGGCGCCGACGCAGCAGGTAGGGGACGACGCCGGAGACGAGGAACAGGGCCGCGAGGCCCAGCCAGTAGAGCACCCGCGGCATCGGCACCGAGACCAGCAGCCAGACCGCGATGGCGCCCAGGGCCCAGGCCCGGACCAGGAGCGCGAAGCGCAGGCCGGCCCGCTCTTCGCCGATCAGGGCCGCCTTCAAGGATGGATCGTTGGTCTCGAGCGCGAAGGGACCCCACATCAGCCAGCCTCCCGAGTTCCCGCTGATCAGGTGCCGGCCCAGCGGCCGGCGGTCCTGTGCAGTCCTAATGGGAGATGGTTGCGCTATGCCGTTTGGAAAAGGCCCGATCCGGAAGACCGAAGCCGCGGCCCCGGCGGCCTCAATGCACCAGCAGGGAGTCCATCTTCGCCGTGGTGCGCTCGGCCTCGCTCATAAGGCCCAGACCTTCCAGGGCGCGGGCCCGCATGCGCCAGTTCTGCGGGCTGGTCGGCTTCAGCTCGGTGCGCTCGTTGGCCAGGGACAAGGCCAGCTTGTGGCGCCCGGCGCGCAGTGCCGCCTCCAGCAGGGTCCAGGCGATGATGTCGCGCTGGGCGTGGCTGCCGCCCAGCAGGTGGGTGCGGTAGCGGATCGGTAGCAGCAGGTCGACCGCCCGGTCGTAGTCGCCCTCGGCGAAGGCCTGCACCGCGCGGCAGAAAGGCAGGCCCACGACCCGGGTCATGGCCACGTTGGCGTCGTTGGCGTGCTGGGCATAGCGCTCGTTGGCGTTGAGCACGGCCTCGGCCAGATCGTCGCGGCCGTCGCAGACGAAGGTGATCATGGCATGCACGTCGTTGAAGGCGTAGAGCGTGTCGGTGGCGCTGGGCGCCCACTTGTCGGCCAGCCGCTTCCAGCGCTCCCCGACGTCGACGTCCAGCAGCCGCAGGCGCCAGAGCAGGGCCGCCGAGTCCAGCTCCTCGTACTTGTCGCCCGTCGGGTCGTCGTTGCGCAGCTTGTCGTCGTAGATCGCCAGGACCCGGTCGTACTGCCCCAGGTCGAGGTGGAACAGCGAGAGGTGCCACCAGAGATGGTTGGCGAAGTTGCCGCGGGCCCAGTCATCCTCGCGGCTGGTCATCCACCAGATGCCGCCCTGCTGCCGGCCGCGCATCTCCATGACGTGGGCGACCGCGTGGATGGCGTAGGCGTCGTGCGGGTTCATCGCCACCGCGTGGCGGCCGTATTCCTCGGCACGCGAGAAGTCCCGGCATTCCTCCAGGCCGAAGGAATAGAGCCCGAGCACGTAGCCGTAGCCCGGGATGCCCTCGTCCCAATCGGGAAAGACCCGGGCGACGACGTCGCGCTGGTCGGTCACGTCGCCCAGCAGAACGTCCGACAGGTGGGCGAGCTGCAGCGCCAGCAGGTCGCGGGGGTGCTCGACCAGCACCGCCTCCCAGTGCCGCACGGCCTCGTAGAAGTCGCCGTCGCACCAGGCGCGGATCGCCGCGATGTGGCCGCGCTCGCGGTCGTTGGCCTTGTCGGCCAGGGCCTCGGCCGCGTGCAGGCTGGCGCACATCTCGTCGTAGATCCGGGTCTCCATGGCCTGGGTCAGCAGGCCGGCCTTGAAGCAGTGGCCCATGACGAAGTCGGGGTGCTCCGCCAGCACCGCGTCGATCATGCCCACGGGATCGCCGCGGTAGCAGAGGAACTCCTGGTGCGCGGCCTCCAGCGCGTCAACGGCCTTCTGACTGGCAATCGAAACCGGGACGCCCCGGCAATCGGTCAGCGACATGCAACTCGTCTCCTTCTGGAACCCCGAAACCCTCGGATCGCAACTCCCGCCGAAAGGTTAACGCCGCGGCGGCAAGCCAGGGGGCATTGCGGCCCCCGGAAGGTAGACCCCGACGGCGCGGTCTGCACGGCACGGCGGATCACAACTCCGCTATTCGGATTTGACCCCGGAAGCCGCCGTGGCGCATCCCGATATATACTATTGCCATCGGCAGCACGCCTTCGCCATGTCCTATGTCAACTCTCCTGGCCAGGCCTGACCTCAGGGTCCTCGCCGAAAGCGACGCCCGATCCGTCCATGGTGCCGCCTGCGCCCTGGATCCCCGGGTCAAGCCCGGGGATGACAGTGGTGAGGAACCTTGGCGCCGCTGCGTCGCCCGCATCCGCCCTACGCTTCTCCTTCAGACCGTCGTCCGTTTACAGGCCCCAGTGCCACCACAACCCGGCTGTCATGCCCGGACTTGATCCGGGCATCCATGGAGCAACCGACACGGTGGAGGGATCGGGCTTGGCGTTTCGCCAAGACCCTGAGGCTAAGCCTGTCCCCTCAAAGCCGCCCGTCGTAGGCCTTGGCGCCGATGACCGCAGCCACGACCGTGAAGGTCTCCGCGGCCAGGCCCTCCTTGACCGCCCGGTCCAGGTCGGCACGGTTGTCGACCTCGAGCCCGCGGCCGCCCAGGGCCTCGGCGACCCTGACGAAATCCGTGGCGCCGAAGTCGACCCCCAGATTGGCTAGGCCGGAGTTGCGCTGCTTGAGCTCGATCAGGGCCAGGGAGGCATCGACGAAGACCACGACCACGACCGGCAGCCTCATGTCGCGCAGGGTGGCCAGCTCGCCCAGGACCATCTCCAGCCCGGCGTCGCCGACGAAGGCGACCACCGGACGCTCCGGCGCCGCCAGCTTGGCGCCCATGGCCAGCGGCAGGGCGCAGCCCATGGTGCAGAGCCCGGAGGACTGCAGCAGGGTCCGTGGCGCGGGGCAGCTCCAGACCTGGGACAGCAGGATACGATGGGCGCCGCTGTCGACGGTGGCGATGCCCTCGGCCGGCAGGGCCTGGCGGACCTGATCGACCACGGCCGCCGGCCCCCAGTCCTCACCGGCCTGGAAGGCCTCGGCCAGGGCCGCCTTGGCCGCCGCGGGCGCACCGTTGGACCAGGCGCCGTTGGGCTTGGCCGCGGCGCTCAGGGCCGCCAGGCCGGCGCCGATGTCGCCGGCGAAGCTGACGCTGGTCTCGTGCACGCCGTGGGGATGCGGCGCGGCCGTGAACTCGACGATCTCGGCCTTGGCCGGGTCCCAGGGATGGCACCAGCCGTGGCGCATCTCGATCGGGTCGTAGCCGGCGAGCAGGATCAGGTCGCTCATCTCGACCAGCGGCAGCAGGTGCTTGTCCGCCAGGGGCGAGAGCCCGGCCCCGCCCAGCGCCAGGGGCTCGTCCTCGGGCAGCACGCCCTTGGCCTTGTAGGTGGTGATCACCGGCACGTGGAAGCGCCGCGCGAAATCGGCCACGGCAGCCTCTGCGCCCTGGGCCAGGACCTCGAGCCCGGCGACCAGGATCGGCCGCTCGGATCCCTCCAGAAGGGTGGCGGCGGCGGCGATATCGGTGTCGTCCGGCCGCATGGCGCCGCGCCGCGCCGGGCGGAAGGGCCGCGGCGCCGGCTGCTCCTTGGTCGCCAGGCCGATCGGCACGTCGATGTGGACCGGCCCGGGCCGGCCTTCGGTGGCGATCGCCAGGGCCTTGTCGATCAGGCCCTCGACCGCCCCGTCGGCCAGGGTGAAGCTGGCCTTGGTGACCGGCTTCAGCAGGGCCGTGTGGTCGAAGACCTGGTGGGTGTAGCCGACCGCCTCGGCCGGATCGACGCAGCCGGTGAGCACGATCAGCGGCACCCGGTCCTGCTCGGCGTTGGCGATGACGTTGACCGCGTTGGCCACCCCCGGCCCGATGGTCGCGACCAGGATGCCCGGCGCCCCGGTCACGTGATGGGTCCCCTCGGCCATGAAGCCGGCCGGGTTCTCGTGCTTGCTGAGGTGGAAGGCGATGCCGGCGCCGGCCAGGGCGTCCATCACCGCCAGCACCTCGCCCCCGGGGATCCCGAAGGCGTAGCGGCAGCCGGCCTGGTGCAGGCGCTGCGCGAGGATCTGGGCGGCGGTGGGCATCAGGTGGAGTCTCCCCAGGAGAGTTCGGAGCGGTCGGTCCCCCCCACCCTGTCCCTCCCCCTCCAGGGGGGAGGGGACGAAGCTGTGGGGTTCGGGCACCCTCTTGCCGAGGCCCCAACGGACTCCCTCCCCCCTGGAGGGGGAGGGTCGGGGTGGGGGGGAGATGCCAGGTCCGATCTTTCCACGATGAAAGCCATCCCTACTCCGCCGCACGCTCCAGGTTGAGGTAGCCGTCGCGGGTCTGCGGCAGCTTGCGGTCGAGGATGCGCGAGGCGATGACCGTGCGCAGGATCTGTGCCGTGCCGCCGCCGATGGTGAACATCCGCGCGTCGCGCACCATACGCTCCAGCGGGTTGTTGCGCGAGTAGCCGGCGGCGCCGTGGACCTGCAGGGCGTCGTTGGTGACCTTGATCGCCATCTCGGAGGCGAAGACCTTGGCCTGGGCCGCGGCCAGGACGTCGGGAAAGCCCTCGCAGTCGGCCGCCTTGTGGATCAGGGCCCGGGCCGCCTCGATCTGGGTCGACATGTCGGCCAGCATCCATTGCAGGCCCTGGAACTCGTAGATCGGCCGGCCGAACTGCTCGCGCTTGCGGCTGTAGTCCAGCGCCAGGTCGTAGGCCCCGGTGGCGATGCCGAGGGAGACCGCCGCCGCGCCGGTCCGCTGGGCGTTGTAGGCCTTCATCAAGGCCCCGAAGCCGTGCGCCAGGCCGCCGGGCGGCAGGATCAGGCGCTCCTTCGGCAGGGTCAGGTCCTGGAAGAAGACCTCGGTCTCCGGAATCCCGCGCAGGCCCATGGTCGGCTCGCGCGCGCCGATCACCAGGCCCTGGTCCTCCTCGCGCAGGGCGATGAAGCCGCCGATGCCCTGCTCGACCGCGCCGTCGAAGACCCGGGCGAAGATCAGGTGCAGCCGCGACACGCCGCCGCCGGTGATCCAGTGCTTGCCGCCGTTGATGACGTAGTGGTCGCCCTTGCGCTCGGCGCGGGTCGACATCTCGGTGGCGGCGCTGCCGGCCTCGGGCTCGGTGATGCAGATCGCCGGCTTGTCGCCGCCCAGCACCAGGTCCGCCGCAAGCTGCTTCTGCGCCTCCGAGCCATAGGCCATGATCGCGCCGATCGCGCCCATGTTGGCCTCGACCGCGATCCGGCCCGTGACCCCGCAGGCCTTGGCCACCTCCTCGATGACCAGCACCGCGTCCAGGTAGCCCAGCCCGGGGCCGCCCTGGGCCCTGGGTATGGTCATGCCGAAGAAGCCGGCCGCCTTCATCGCCTCGACGGCGTCCCAGGGATACTCCTCGCTGCGGTCGATCTCGGCCGCGCGCGGGGCGATGACCTCGCGCGCCAGCGCACGCGCCTTGGCCTTGAGGGCCCGGCGCTCGGCGGTCAGTTCAAACATGCTTTGAGTCCTCGAGTCTCGGGAGCCTGGACTCGGTCGGGTGCAACACCCTTTGGCACGGCTCCGCGCTATCCTTCGCGGCCGGCGCCCAGGTGTCATCGGCGCCGGAACGAGATTGAGTATAGACCGATCAAAGTTTATGCTCAAATGAGCAAAAGCTCATGCAAGGCTCAAAGCTCGCGCAAGGCCCATGACCCTCACCCAGTTGGAGATCTTCCGCGCCGTGGTCGAGCGCGGCAGCTTCACCGCCGCCGCGCGCCGCCTCGGCATCACCCAGTCCGGGGTCAGCCACGCCATCGCCAGCCTGGAGTCGGAGCTCGGCGTGCCCCTGATCGAGCGCAGCCGCTCGCACTTCGCCCTGACCGACATCGGCGAGACCGTCCACGGCCGGATCCAGGAGCTGCTGGCCCTGGCCCGGCTGATCCACCAGGAAAGCGCGGCGGCACGGGGCCTGCCCCAGGGCAGCCTGCGCATCGGCTCCTTCGGCGCCAGCGCCTCGCTGCGGCTGCTGCCCAACCTGATCGCCGGCTTCCAGGCGCGCTATCCCGGCATCGCGATCCACGTCGAGGAAGGCATCGACGCCGAGGTCCTTAACTGGATCCACGAGCGCCGGGTCGACGTCGGCTTCGTGGTCCTGCCGAGCGACGACTTCGACACGGTCCACATCGCCACCGACCAGCTCCTGGTCCTGTTGCCCCGGGACCATGCCCTGGCCGGCAAGGCGGCCCTGACGCCGGCCGACCTGGGCGCCGAGCCCTTCATCATGACCCTGGGCGGCAGCGGTCCCCTGGTCGAGGCGCTCTTCGCCGAGGCCGGGGTCCAGCCCAGCGTCCGTTTCCGGATCCAGCAGATGTCCTCGATCCTCAGCCTGGCGCGCCGGGGCCTGGGCATCTCCATCGTCGCCGAGCTGGCCCTGCCCGAGGACCTGGCCGGCGTCGCCGCGATCCCGCTCAAGCCGCGCCGGACCCGCGACATCGGCCTGGCCCTGCGCAGCGCCAACCCCTCCCTGGCCGCCCGCGCCTTCTTCGACTTCGCCAAGCGCCTGCCCCGCCGCCAGATCCTGGCCCAGGGGTGAGTCTTCCGGTGGTTTCGGACCGCCGGACCTCGTGTCCTTCAAGGCCTTCTTGGTCTCCTCAAGCACCGCTGTCATCCCCGGGCTTGACCCGGGGATCCATCTAGCAGGCGGCACCATGGATGCCTCGGGCTTTGCCGGAGGCAAAGACCCTGGGATCAAGTCCGGGCATGACAGATGAAGGGAACCACACGTTGGAGAATGGGCGCCAAGCGCCTCCGCAGGGTCGGCCCCCCGGGAC
>JANQGU010000285.1 GCA_028282935.1 Kiloniellales bacterium | reverse complement strand
GCGCCTGAGGGCGGCCAGGATCAGCTCGTCCTTGGAGCGGAAGTGCTTGTAGAGGGTCATCTTGGCGACCCCGGCCTCGGCCAGGATGCGGTCGATGCCGGTGGCGTGGAAGCCGTGGCGGGCGAAGAGCCGCGCCGCCGTGTCGACCAGGTGATCGCGCCGGCTCGCGGTCATGCCTGCCTCTCCCGCGACTGGACAGGACGGTCTGCCCAATAGGCCGGGCTTCGTCGGTTCCTCGTGGTTGTCATCTTCCCTAGATGCGGCGCAGGCGTCGGAAAATCAAGCCAAACGCCCCTGCCCACAGAATCTGGCAGGTTGTCTCTTGAAAGACAGACAGGTCTGTCTATTTATGGTTCATAGAGACGAAGAACCGACGGGCCTCAACCGTCCTTCCGGGCTTCGGAAACGACAGAGAGACAAAGGAGACACCCCATGCCGCGTTTGACCCCCATCGATCCCGCCGCCGCCGAAGGCAAGGCCAAGGTCCTGCTGGACGGCGTCCAGCAGAAGCTGGGCATGGTGCCCAACCTCTTCCGCACCATGGTTGCCTCGCCGGCGGTGCTGGAGAGCTATCTCGGCTTCAGCCAGGCCCTCGGCGGCACGGGCCTCAGCGCCCGGCAGCGCGAGCAGATCGCCCTGGCCGTGGCCGGCGCCAACGCCTGCCAGTACTGTGCCTCGGCCCACACCGCGATCGGCAAGGGCCTGGGCCTGAGCGAGGCCGAGGCGGCCCGCAACCTGGCGGGCGAGGCCGAGGACCCGAAGACCGCGGCCATCCTGGTCTTCGCCACCGCCCTGGTCGAGAAGAAGGGCTGGGTCGGCGACGACGACCTCGCCGCGGTCCGTGCCGCCGGCGCCGACGACGCCACCATTGGCGAGATCGTCGCCACGGTCGCGCTGAACATCTTCACCAACTACTTCAACCACGTCGCCCGGACCGAGGTCGACTTCCCGGTCGTGGAGGTCGCCGCGCCCCAAGCGGCATAGGCCCAAGGCGGCATAGGCTAGACTGCCGCAGCCGCCGTCCGGATTTCGCCGGACGGCGCTGCGGCCCGGAGAAGGATCATGCAGACAGCCGACACGAGACCCCAGCGAAGCCGAGCCGCGGCCGAGACCGCGGCGCTGCTCGAGCTGCTCGGCAGCTATGAGAACTATGGCCAGGTTCGGGGCCAAGTCCGGGGCCGGATAGGTGAGCGCCCGGCCGGGGAGAACCCGGAGGGGGCCTGCGCGTGACCCGGACCTACAGCAGCGACGTCGCCTTCACCCCCGCGGTAAAGGCGATGCAGGAGAAGCTGGGCTCGCGCGCCGGCTATGCCCGGATGGAGGAGAAGGGCGGCTGGCAGACGCGCGTCACCGCCGACCTGGCCGGCTTCCTCGCCCAGCGCGACTCCCTCTACCTCGCGACCGCCAGCGCCGAGGGCCAGCCCTACATCCAGCACCGCGGCGGCCCCAAGGGCTTCCTCCAGGTGATCGACGACACGACCCTGGGCTTCGCCGACTTCGGCGGCAACCGCCAGTACATCTCGCTCGGCAACCTCTCGGAGAACGACCGCGTCCAGATCTTCCTGATGGACTACGCGAACCGGCGCAGGGTCAAGATCTGGGCTCGGGCCCGGGTGGTCGAGGACGACCCCTTCCTGCTGGAGCGCCTGGCCGACCCGGACTATCCCGGGACGCCCGAGCGCGCGATCCTCTTCACCGTCGAGGCCTGGGACGTCAACTGCCCCCAGCACATCACCCCGCGCTTCACTGCGGAAGACCTGGCCCCGGGCATCGGCCAACTCAAGGCCCGCATCCTGGAACTGGAGGCCGAGGTGGCGCGGCTGAAGGAGGCGACAGCTTCCGATCAGGCCGCCGGCGGCGAGGTCTCGCCGTAGACCCAGCCGTCGCCGTCGCGCCGCAGGACCGCCGAGTTCAACCCCTCCGGTGCCGGCGTGACGCCGCGCTTGAGGTTCCAGAGCTCGATGCGGTCGGTAACCAGCTCGACCAGGACCACGTCCGGGTCCTCCGGCCCGCCGGGATGCCAGCGGTAGCTCTCGTCACGCCAGACCGCGCGCTTCGCGTCGACGTCGTCGATGATCTCAGGCCGGCCGAGCAGCGCCACGTAGGCGGCCTCGGGATCGTACTGATAGCCGAGGGTCAGGCGGCCCGAGGCCTCCATCTCGGCCACCTTGCGGCAGCGGCGGTTGGTCATGAAGCCGACGCTCCAGTCCTCGTGCAGTGCGCTCGGCTGGATGATCCGCGCGTTGGCCTCCTCCCGCCCCGCCGCCGCGGTGACCGCGAAGCAGTAGGTCACCTTGCCGATGGTCTCGCGTGCGATCTGCAGCAGGTCCTTCGTGTCCATGGCCCCTGCCTCACCCCGGCAGGCGCGCGACGGCCGAGACCTCGACCATCAGCTCGGGGCGGGCCAGACCGCTGATGATCAGCAGCGTGTTCGCCGGGTAGTTCCCCTCGGGGAAGAGCCGGCCATAGGCCTCGGTGCGGGCCGCGAGCCAGGGCTCGCGGGACTCCGGGCCGACGATATAGGTGGTGAACTCCAGAACCTCGGCGAAGGTCACGCCCAGGTCCTTCAGGATCAGGCCGATGTTGTCCAGCACGACCGGGGTCTGGGCCGCGACGTCCTGCGGCGCGACGATCTCGCCTCGGGCGTCGACCGCCACCTGGCCGGCGATGAAGGCGAGCCGTCCGGGCTCGGCGATGGCCACGTTGCTGTAGAGGCCGAGCGGCGCCGGCGCGCCGGGCGGGTTGAGGTAGGTGACGGTCTTCGACATCTCGGCCTCCTTCTGCAAGCGACGATTGCAGACAGGATCACACCTGGAGAAGCGTCACGCCAGGAGCTTTCGGCTTTTGCGCGGCGGGCCGGCCGGATCGGTCGCCGGCCGAGGCGGCGGCGAGTCGAGCTAGACCGCACTTTCGTTCCTGTGGTTTCCTATTGTGTCGGTCGGCTGGAGGTGCGGGCTCTGCCGTCGCTGTGGCACAGGGGGAAGGAAGATGTCCGACGAGACCGTCCGGTTGCGGCTGCCCGAGCCGGTCTACACCTTGTTCAATGCCGTCCGGCAGGGACTTCCCGACGTGGTCGTCGTCAACGAAGCCCTGCTCGCCTTCAAGGACATCGAGATCTTTCCCTGGCACCTCACGATCATCATCGAGGCGCGGGACATGGCCGAGAACGGCATGCCGACTCGCGCGGAAAGCGACGTGCTGCTGGATCTGGCCGAGAAGATCGAAGCCACGCTTCTGGAGGCGGCCACCGACCAGGGGTCGGATAACGTCCTCTTCCTCGCCCGCAGCACCTGGAACCGGCGCTGCGAGCTGGATTATTACGTTCACGACCCCGAGATCGCCCATCGAGCATTGCAGGTTCTGATCAACGACCCCTCCAATCCGCGCGAGTGGCAATACCACATGGAGGCAGATCCGCAGTGGGAGGGAGCCGGGCCTTTCTTCGAGCTGTTTTCGAGCGCGAAGGGGCATGACGGCTGAGCCCGAAGCAAGCTGGGGCCGTTCCCGGCCATTGGTGGGTCTGTGGGTTCTCCCGGGCCTGGGCGGGATTTTAAGGGCTCGCGCGGCGCGCTAGGATGGCGGGCTAGGGCTCCGTTCTCGCCCGCCTTCGTGGAGACGCAGCTTGTCCCTGTCGCCGCAAGAGATCCGGCTCAGCCTACGGTCCTATGCCTCGGCCCAGGAGAGCCACAGCCATGCCCATCACCAGATCGTCCTGCCGCTGGAGGGCTGCCTGGAGATGGAGACCGATATCGCCGGCGCCGCTGTCGACGAGGCCACGGCCGCGGTGATCACGGCGGGGCGGGAGCACGCCTTCCGGGCCCGTGGCGAGAACCGCTTCCTGGTCCTGGACGTGCCGAGGCGCGGCTGCGCGGCGGCGGCGGACCTCTGGGCGGCGGCGGCCGGTGCGCCTTTTCTCGCCCTGGACGAGGGCCTGCAGGGGCTGCTGCTCTTCGCCCGCGCGCAGCCGGCCGCCGCGCTTGCGGCCTCCCGCGCCAGCCTGGCGACCCTCATCCTGCAGGGCCTGACCCATCGGGCCCGGGGCGAGGAAAACGGCGCCCCGGCGGCGTTGCGGCGGGCGACCGCCTTCCTGCAGCGGCACTACGCCGCGCCGGTCACGACGGCCGAGATCGCCGCCGCAGCCGGGGTCAGCCCGGCGACCCTGCATCGGCTCTTCACCGCCTGGCACGGGCGCTCCCCGATGCGCTACCTGGGCGGCCTGCGCCTGGCGCGGGCCAAGGCCCTGCTCACCACGACCCGCAAGCCGGTCGCCGAGATCGCGCTCGACTGCGGCTATTCCGAGCAGAGCGCCCTGACCCGGGCGCTGCGGCGCGAGGCCGGGGTGACGCCGGCGCGCTTCCGGCGGGCGCGGCGCCGGCCCCGGCGAGAGCCCGGGTCAAGAGCCTGAGCGGCCGGGTCAAGACCGGCGGCGGCGATCCGGTGTAAAGCGGGCCTCGAAACGAGGAGAGACCGCCATGCGACTGAGCGACTTCAAGGTCCTGACCTTCGATTGCTACGGCACCCTGATCGACTGGGAGAGCGGCATGGTCGCCGGGCTCAAGCCGCTGACCGACCGCGTCGCCCGGCCGCTGAGCCGGGACGAGATCCTGGAGGCCCACGCCCGTCACGAGTCATCCCAGCAGCGCCAGACGCCCGGGATGCGCTACCGCGACCTCCTGGCCGTGGTCTGCCGCCGCCTGGCCGAGGAGTGGGGCGTGGCCCTGCCCTGGGCGGACTGTGTCGCCTACGGCCGGTCGGTCGTGGACTGGCCGGCCTTCCCGGACAGCGCCGAGGCGCTGCGCAGCCTCAAGCGGCACTACAAGCTGGTGATCCTGTCAAACGTCGACAACGAGAGCTTCGCCGCCAGCAACGCCAGGCTCGGGGTCGAATTCGACGCGATCTACACGGCCGAGGACATCGGCGCCTACAAGCCCTCGGACCGCAACTTCGACTACATGCTGGACAAGCTCGCGACCCTGGGCCTGGGCAAGGCAGACATCCTGCACACGGCGGAGAGCCTCTACCACGACCACGCGCCCGCCAAGAGGCACGGCCTGGCGTCCTGCTGGATCTACCGCCGCCACGACCAGGAGGGCTTCGGCGCCACCATGGATCCCGGCGAACTGCCCCGGATCGACGTCCGCTTCACGTCCATGGCCGAACTCGCCGCGGCGCGAGAGGCCGAGGGGTGAGGGGCGGCGGATCGAAGCCGGTGCTGCGCGACTAGGGCCACAGATCCCGCCGGACGCAAAGGCGTCCGACCGGGACCTGCACTGGACCCGGCATCTCTCCCGCGGCGCCATGGATCACCGGATCAAGTCCGGTGATGACAGGGGGAGATCGATGAGCACTCAACACGGCTGTCATGCCCGGACTTGATCCGGGCATCCATGGTGTCGCCCGATTGATGGGTCGCCGGATCGCGCGAAGCGCCGCGCGTGCGCGCTCCGGCGATGACAGTCGGATTTCAATGCTCCGGGCATCGCGCCCGCCGCCCGCTCATCCCGCCGGTTCGAGGCGGAGGAGCTGGCCGTCGCCGCTGTCGGTCAGGATGTAGAGGAAGCCGTCGGGGCCTTGGCGGACGTCGCGGATGCGCGCGCCGAAGTCCTCGAGCAGGCGCTCCTCATGGACGACCTTGTCGCCCTCGAGCTCCAGGCGCACCAGGATCTCGCCGGAAAGGGCGCCGAGGAAGAGGTTGCCCTTCCATTGGGGGAAGGCCGCGCCGTCGTAGAAGGTCAGGCCCGAGGGCGAGATCGACGGCACCCAGTACTTGGCGGGCTGGGCCATGCCTTCCTTTTCCTTGCCCTCGCCGATCGAGAAGCCGGCGTAGCTCCGGCCGTAGGTGATGACCGGCCAGCCGTAGTTGACCCCGGGACGGATCAGGTTCAGCTCGTCACCGCCGCGCGGGCCGTGCTCGACCGCCCAGATCTGATCGGTCCCCGGGCGCCGCGCCATGCCCTGGGGATTGCGGTGGCCGTAGGAGAAGATCTCGGGCCGCACGCCGGCCTGGCCGACGAAGGGGTTGTCCGCCGGCACCTCGCCGTCGTCGCGGACCCGCAGGACCGAGCCGTACATGTTGCCTCGGTCCTGGGACTTGTCCGGGTCGCCGCGGTCGCCGGAGGTGACGTAGAGCAGGCCCTGGCGGTCGAAGACCAGGCGCGAGCCGAAGTGACGGCCGCCGCCGCTCTTGGGCTGGAGGATCAGCAGCACGTCGAGGCCTTCCAGGCGGTCCTCGACCAGGCGCAGGCGCGCGACCTCGGTGCCGTAGTGGCCGCCCTGCTTTCCGGCGTAGGAGATGTAGAGGACGCGGTTCTCGGCGAAGTCCGGATGCAGCGCGACGTCCAGCAGGCCGCCCTGGCCGACCTCCTCGATCTCCGGCAGGCCCTCGATGGGCTCCGGGCGCAGCTTGCCGTCGCGGATCAGGCGCAGGCGTCCCGGCTTCTCGGTCACCAGGATGTCGCCGCCCGGCAGGAAGGCCAGGCCCCAGGGGCTGTCGAGGCCGCCGGCGACCTCGACCAGCTTGAAGGCGTGGCGCTCGCTGTCCTGGGTTTCGGCCGCCCGGGCCACGAAGGTCAGCGAGACCAAGAAGAGAGCCCCGAGCGACAGCCCGGCCAAGAGGGTCCAAGGTTTGTTGCTGGCGGGCCGCATGGCCGAACCTCCCTGATGTCGTCGTCTTGGGCGGGATATGGGGACGACTGGCGCCGCTGGCCAGGGTGGAACGCGTATTGGGGCTCGCTTCAGCCCAGGTGCTGGCCGAGGAAGGCCATCGTCCGCTCGCGGGCCAGGGCGGCGCTCTCGGCGTGGTAGCTGCCGCGCAGGTCGCAGTTGAAGCCGTGGCCTGCCGGATAGAGGTGGATCGGCACCTCCGGATGCCGGCGGCGGACCGCCTCGACGTCCTCCAGCGGGATGGCGGCGTCCTGCTCGCCGAAGTGCAGCAGGACCGGGCAGCGCGGGGTTTCGCCGCTCAGCTCGCGGACCTGGCCGCCGTAGTAGCCGACCGCGGCCGCCACCGGCAGGCGGCAGGCCGCCAGCCAGGCGATCGAGCCGCCCCAGCAGTAGCCGACGACGCCGACCTTGCCGGCCCCGGCTTCAGACACGGCCTCGATGGCGGCGGCGCTGTCCTCGGCCGCCTCCTCCCAGGAGGTCGCGCCCTTGAGCGCGCGGCCTCGGGCGACGTCCTCGGCCTCGTAGCCCAGCTCCAGGCCGGGTTCCCGCCTGTCGAAGAGCGCCGGGGCGAGGGCGAGGTAGCCGTCGCGGGCGAAGCCCTCGGTGACCGCGCGGATATGGCGGTTGACCCCGAAGATCTCCTGCAGGATCACCAGGCCGGCCCTGGGCGTGCCGGCCGGCCGGGCGAGGTAGGCGCCCAGGCGGTGCCCCGCCGCCGTCGTCAGCTCGATCGTCTCGCCCTGCACCGCTTGGCCCATCCCGCCGTCTCCCTCTTTCTGCCGCCGGCCTTTCTACGACGGCGGCGGGTGCCATGCCAGGCGCTGTGGCGTCTGGCGGAAAAATCTGTGACAAGGCCTTGCAGCTGCTGACCGCCGCTTGCCACATCTGCCATACTGGATGTTGCGAGGCGTTCGCAACTGGTGCGACGGGAGCCTTCATACGGGCTGTCATGCCCGGAGCGCGTACGCGCGGCGCTCCGCGCGATCCGGGCATCCATCGATCAGCCGGTGCCATGGATAGCCGGGTCAAGCCCGGCTATGACAGGGGTGTAGAGGGCGTCGGGGTGCGAGACGGCAAGCGCGTGATCTGCAGGTTTGGGTGAAGGGTGACGATGCGTTCGGATCTACGACACAGTGTTCTCGCGGCGGCCGTGCTGGCCGCCCTTCCGTCTGTTTCCGGCACCGCGCTGGCCGCGGAGACCGAGGAGGCGCGCCTGCTGAGCGACGTCCGGCAGCTGACCTTCGAGGGCCGGCGGGCTGGCGAGGGCTACTTCAGCAGCGACGGCACGCAGCTCATCTTCCAGAGCGAGCGCGAGCCGGACAACCCCTTCTACCAGATCTACCTGATGGACCTCGAGACCGGCGATACCCGCCGGGTCTCGCCGGGGGTGGGCAAGACCAGCTGCGCCTGGATCCATCCCTCGGGCGAGAAGCTGCTCTTCGCCTCCAGCCACCTCGATCCCGCGGCGCGCAAGAAGCAGAAGGAAGAGCAGGACAAGCGCGCGACCGGCAAGACCCGCAGCTACTCCTGGAGTTTCGACGAGTACTACGACATCTTCGAGGTGCCGGTCGGCGGCGGCGACCCGGTCAACCTGACCAACGCCCTGGGCTACGACGCCGAGGGCTCCTGGTCGCCCGACGGCGAGCACATCCTCTTCGCCTCCAACCGCCACGCCTACGAAGGAGAACTCAGCGCCGAGGAGCAGGAGATCCTGAAGAAGGACGCCTCCTACTTCATGGAGCTCTACATCATGAAGGCCGACGGCTCGGACCTGCGGCGCCTGACCGACAACCCGGGCTACGACGGCGGCCCCTTCTTCAGCCAGGACGGCAAGAAGATCATCTGGCGCCGCTTCACCGCCGACGGCGGCAGCGCCGAGGTCTACACCATGAACGTCGACGGCACGGGCGAGAAGGCGATCACCCGGCTGGGCGCCATGTCCTGGGCACCCTACTTCCACCCCTCCGGCGACTACGCGATCTTCGCAACCAGCATCCAGAGCTTCCGCAACTTCGAGCTCTACCTGGTCGATGCCGAGGGCAAGGGCGAGCCGGTGCGGGTCACCTACAGCGAGGGCTTCGACGGCCTGCCGGTCTTCTCCCCCGACGGGACCCGGCTGTCCTGGTCGAGCAGCCGGACCGGCGACAAGAAGCCGCAGATCTTCATGGCCTCCTGGGACGACGCCGAGGCGCGCAAGCTGCTCGGCCTGGACGCGGCCGGCCAGCTCAGCGAGGCACCGGTCGAGGTGCCTTCGGTCCCGGCGAGCAAGGCGGCCATCGAGGCCGCCGACCTGCGCGGCCACGTCGATATCCTGACCTCGGAGGACTTCGACGGCCGCCTGACCGGGACCGCCGGCGAGCGCAAGGCCACGGCCTACGTCGCGGCGGCCTTCGAGTCCCTGGGCCTGGCGCCGGCCGGCGACGACGGCGGCTACTTCCAGCCCTTCGACTTCACGGCCGCGGTCAAGCTCGGCACCGCGAACCGCCTCTCGATCGAGGGCGTCGAGAGCGCCGCCGTGCTGGAGGAGGACTGGCGGCCCCTGGGCCTCTCCGCGAGCGGCAAGGCCGAGGCGGCGGAGGTGGTCTTCGCGGGCTACGGCATCGTCGCCCCGGCGGAGGCCGGGCAGGCGGCCTACGACTCCTACGGCGATCTGGACGTCAAGGATAAGTGGGTCCTGGCCCTGCGCTACCTGCCGGAGGGCGTCGACCAGGACCGCCGCCAGCAGCTCTACCGCTACGCCGAGCTCAGCTACAAGGCCGCGGTCGCCCGGCGCAAGGGCGCGCGCGGCCTGATCGTGGCCAGCGGGCCCCGGGCCAAGGTCAAGGACCAGCTGGTGCCGCTGTCCTTCGACGCTGCCGCGGCCGGGCGGGAACTGGCGGCGATCTCGGTCACCGACGACCTGGCCGCGGCGCTGCTCGCCGGCGCGGACAAGACGCTCGACGAGGTCCAGAAGGCGCTGGACGCGGGCGAGACGGTCGAGGGCTTCGCCCTGCCCGGCGTGAGCATCGCGGCCGAGATCGACCTGAAGCCGGAAACCCGACAGGGCCGCAACGTGCTGGCCCGCCTGTCGGCCGAGGGCGAGGCCTCTGGGCAGCCCGCGATCGTCATCGGCGCCCACGTCGACCACCTGGGCCGGGGCGTGGAGGGCAAGTCCCTGGCGCGGCCGGAGGAGGCCGGGCAGGTCCACACCGGCGCCGACGACAACGCCTCGGGCGTCGCCGCCCTGCTGGAGATCGCCCAGTACCTGGCCGACCTCAAGGCTCGCGGCAAGCTGGCCCTGACCCGCGACGTCGTCTTCGCCGCCTGGTCGGGCGAGGAGCTGGGCCTCCTGGGCTCCAGCCACTACGTCCGCAGCCTCAAGGGCAAGGACAAGGACCTCGGCGGCAAGGTGGCCGCCTACCTCAACATGGACATGGTCGGCCGCCTGGACGGCTCGCTGATCCTGCAGGGCGTCGGCTCCAGCTCGGTCTGGCCGCGCGAGATCGAGCGCCGCAACGCGCCGGTCGGGCTCAGCATATCGACCAGCGACAGCGCCTTCCTGGCGACCGACGCCACTGCCTTCTATCTGGCCGGTGTGCCGGTGCTCAACGCCTTCACCGGTCCGCACGGCGAGTACAGCACGCCGCGCGACACCGCCGAGACCCTGAACTACCAAGGCCTGCAGAAGGTCGCGCGCTTCATGGCCCTGGTCGGGCGTGGGCTGGCGACCGCCGAGGCGGCGCCGGACTACATCCGCCAGGAGGGCGGCTCGCCGAGGCGCCGGACCTCGCGGGTCTATCTGGGCACGATCCCCGACTACACCCAGGGCGACGGCAAGGGCACGCGGATCTCCGGGGTCGCCAAGGGCGGTCCGGCTGAGGCCGGCGGCCTGGAGGACGGCGACATCGTGGTCGAGATGGCCGGCCAGGCCATCGCCAATATCTACGACTACGCCTCGGCGCTGGACGCGCTGAAGGTCGACGAGCCGGTGACCTTCGTCGTGATGCGCGGCGGCGAGCGGGTCGAGCTCAGCATCACCCCGGGCGCGCGGGAGTAATACCAAGGCGCGGCCCCGAGGCGCGATTGTCAGTCATCGTCCTCGCCGCCGCCGCCCTGGCGGTTCGACGCCACGACCGTCAGGTGATAGGTGATGTCCTGCCGGGAGTCCGGCGTGCAGCCCGTGACCAGCCAACGGATCCTGTGGTCGCCCGGCGAGAGCGGCTTGATGTAAAGATAGAAGCCCTCTTCCGCGGCCGGGCTCAATACCAGCTCGGGAATCACGTCTTCTCCCGCGCCGAAGACGTTGCCCGGCGGCAATTGAACGTTGAAGATCGGCGACTGACTTCCGGATCGGCCCGTCGTTAAGCGACGGAGGCGGCGCTCGGTCAATCTCAGATCGTCAAGCTCTACAAAGCCTTGAAGAGGCACGGTACACTTGGCTTGTGCCCTCAGAAACGCCTCGCTTCGAGTCTCCGGAGGGTCGCTTAGGAAGGCAAAAAAGGCGTTGTTGACCAAGGGAAAGAAGAGCGCCTTTCCCTCGGGTAGGACGCAGTCACGGACCACGGGATCGGAGCCGAAAGAGCCGGCGAGGAACCAGGTGTCGTCGACCTGGCGCTGGGCGCAGGCCGCCCCGGTCTGATCCAGGATCGGGTTGTTTTCTGCCGGTACGCCCAGTCCCCATTGCCACCACTCGGCGGCCCAGCGGCCATAGCTTTGGCCGCCGGGCTCGCTGCGGATGGGCGCGATCCTGATGCCGAAGTCGTCCTTGTCGATGGCCAAGACGGGGCCGGGAACAACGATCAGGGTTGTCAGGAAACCTGTCGCTAACAGGCGCCGTACACGCGCCCTTGCCTGCCGCGCAAACATAGCTTGCCTCCATGCTGGAGTCCGCCAGGCAATATCAGCCTAGTCTTCGGAACTGACCGGGTCAAATGGTCGGGTTTTCACTTTTTTACGATCGATCAGGCCGAAACATAACGCGTGGAAACGACGAAATGCCCCTTCGGACTCCCCGATCCGACATCTGCGTCGCGCTCGCCTGATCGGGCGGCGCGAGACGGCGGCGGGCAGCGGCGCGCGGTGGCCTCGGAGTTCCCGGTTCAAGGCGCGCCACAGGTCGTCTAGACTTCGGCAACTTCGCCGTCGGCCATTGCGCGGTCAAGTTGGAGCGAAGGGCGGCC
>JANQGU010000241.1 GCA_028282935.1 Kiloniellales bacterium | reverse complement strand
AGGTTGCCGGCGCCGAAGATGCCGACCGCCAGGGTGCCCCAGATGCCGGCCACCAGGTGCGCCGGGATCGCCCCGACCACGTCGTCGATCCGCAGCTTGTCGAGCAGCGGCACACTGGCCACGACCAGGACGCCGCCGATGCCGCCGATGATGATCGACCAGAGGTGGTTCTGCAGGTCGGGACCGGCGGTGATCGAGACCAGGCCGGCGATGGCGCCGTTCAGGGCCATGGTCAGGTCGATCTTCTTGAACACGATCTGGCTCGCCGCCATGGCCGCGAGCACGCCGCCGGCCGCGCCCAGGTTGGTATTGACGAAGACGATGGCCATGGCCGAGGCGTCGAGGGCCGAGCCCAGGGCGAGCTGCGAGCCGCCGTTGAAGCCGAACCAGCCGAGCCAGAGGATGAAGGTCCCCAGGGTCGCCAGCGGCAGGTTGGCGCCGGGCATGGGGTGGACCTTGCCGTCGGGGCCGTACTTGCCCTTGCGGGCGCCGAGGATGATCGCGCCGGTCAGGGCGGCCCAGCCGCCGACCGAGTGGACGATGGTCGAGCCGGCGAAGTCCGAGAAGCCCATCTCGCTGAGCCAGCCGCCGCCCCAGGTCCAGGCGCCCTGGATCGGATAGATGACGCCGGTCAGCACGACCACGAAGAGCAGGAAGGGCCAGACCTTGATCCGCTCGGCCAGCGTCCCCGAGACGATCGAGGCCGCGGTCGCCACGAAGACCATCTGGAAGAACCAGTCCGACATGACCGAATAGCCGTTGCCGGTCACCGCGGCGATCAACTCGGGCGTCGCCTCCTCGGCGCCTATCAGCGCCACCTCGGCCTCCGAGGTGTTGTAAAGGAGGGAGAAGCTGCCGATCCAGCCGCTGACGTCCGTGTACATCAGGTGGTAGCCGATCAGGTAGTAGAGGATGCCGGCGATCGAATAGAGCGCGATGTTCTTCAGGCAGATGGTCGCCGTGTTCTTGGAACGGACCAGGCCGGACTCCAGCATGGCGAAGCCCGCCGCCATCCACATGACCAGCGCGCCCATCATCAGGAACGAGAAGGTGTTGAAGACGAAGGCGGTCTCGGCCGAGACCTCGGCCCAAGCCGGCGAGGCGACCGTCAGGCCGCCGAGGCCGGCCAGGACGGCCAGGCCCGTTTTGTGGTTCATGCGGATCATCGCTCCCTCCTGCAAAGCCCAGTGGATCGGGCCGGATCGAAACGCCGAAAGCGCGCGGCCACCCGCCGCCCGGTGATCTCGGCCCTGCCCCCGCTTGTTCTCCGGGCCCCTGTTTCAAGCCGCGTGCCAAACCCGAGGGTCCGGTCGGATTTCCTTTGGAATCCGAGAGCTAGCCTGGGAGGCCGGATCCCCGGACGGCCTGCTGCCCGGGATTCGATTGTCTAAATTTTAGGCAATTCTAGGATGATGCCTAGAAAACAGGCATGCGGCTTCGACGGCTTGCGCCCGCCGCGGGCGGCTCGCCGTCACCCTCGGTTGCCAGGGCCCGGCGAAGCGGCGATGCTGGCCGGCGGAGCGACTCGGAGCGCGAGGACATGGTGGCAGAGGACAGCGTGGCAGAGGACAGCGTGGCAAGGGAGGCGGCGGCAGAGGCGATCGAGACCGAGGTCCTGATCGTCGGCGGCGGCATGGTCGGGCTGACCCTGGCCTGCACCCTGGCGGGCGCCGGCGTGCCGGCCGTCGTCCTGGAGCGCCGGGCGCTGGCCGACACGGTCGAGGGCGCCTTCGACGGCCGCGCCTCCGCCATCGCCCAGGGCTCGCGTCAGGCGCTGGAGGCCGCCGGGCTCTGGGCCGGGATGGCGGCGCAGGCCCAGCCGATCCTCGACATCCGGGTCTCGGACGGCCAACTCGGCGATGCCGGGCTCTGGGAGGGCGCCGCGCCGCTGTTCCTCCACTACGACCATCGCGAGGTCGGCGGGCTGCCGCTGGGCTACATCGTCGAGAACCGGGTCATCCGCCTGGCCTTGAACGCGGCCCTGGCCGAGAGGCCGGCGCTGAGCGTCCTGGCCCCGGCGGTGCTGGAGGATCTGGACCGCGGCCCTGCCGGGGTCGAGGCGCGGCTGGCGGACGGCCGGCGGATCCGCGCCCAGGTCGCCATCGGCGCCGAGGGCCGGCGCTCCCGCCTGCGTGCCGAGGCCGGGATCCGCTGCGCCGAATGGAGCTACCCCCAGACCGGCATCGTCTGCACCATCGCCCACGAGGAACCGCATAACGGCGTCGCCCACGAGCACTTCCTGCCGGCCGGGCCCTTCGCCGTGCTGCCCATGGTCGACGACGACCGGGGCCGGCACCGCTCCTCCATCGTCTGGACCGAGCGGCGCGACCTGGTCGAGGCCATGCTGGCCCTGGACGACGCCGCCTTCTCGGCGGAGATGCAGCGGCGCTTCGGCGACAGCCTGGGCCGGATCCGGCTGCTCGGGCGGCGCTGGTCCTATCCCCTGTCGCTGCTGCATGCCGAGCGCTACGTCGACCGGCGGCTGGCCCTGGTCGGCGACGCCGCCCACGGCATCCATCCCATCGCCGGACAGGGCCTGAACCTCGGCCTGCGCGACGTCGCGGCCCTGGCCGAGACGCTGGTCGACGCCCGCCGCCTGGGCCTGGACCTCGGCGGCGGCCCGGTCCTGGCCCGCTATCAGCGATGGCGCCGCTTCGACAACGTGGTGCTGACCCTGGTCACCGACGGCCTGAACCGCCTCTTCTCCAACGATATCGGCCCCCTGCGCCTGGCCCGCGACCTGGGCCTGGCCGCGGTCGGCCGCATCGCGCCCCTGAAGCGGCTGCTGATGCGCCACGCCATGGGCCTGGAAGGCGACCTGCCCCGCCTGATCCGCGGCCAGCCGCTTTAGCCTTCCGGGGCTGCTCGCGGACGCATGTTGTAAATAATTATTTACACTTCCCGCGGCAGCAGGTCTTCCTCGAAAGGGAAGGTCGAGAGGCGCTCGACGCCGGTCTCGGTGACCAGGACCTGCTCCTCCAGCTTGACGCCCTCCTGGCCGCCCAGCTCGCCGATGTAGCTCTCGACGCAGAGGGTCATGCCGGCCTCGACCACGCCGTCGTAGCCGCCGCGCACGCCCTCGAAGTCCTGGACGTAGGAGACGTGGGGGTATTCGTCGCAGAGCCCGACGCCGTGGTAGACCGCCGAATAGCGGTTGGGCGCGAACTTCGGCGGCAGGACGTAGGACTTCTCCGCCAGCTCGCGGAAGCTCATGCCGGCCTTGAGGATGCCGATGTTGTGCTCGATCTGCTCGACCGCCATGGTGTAGAGCTTGCGCTGCTCGTCGCTGGGCCGCCCGGGGCCGCAGAAATGGGCGCGCGAGATGTCGGCGCAGTAGCTGTAGGGCCCGATCAGGTCGGTGTCGTAGCAGACCAGCTCGCCGGCCCGGATCAGCTTGCCGCCGCACTCCTGGAACCAGGGGTTGGTCCGGCTGCCCGAGGACAGCAGCCGGGTCTCGATCCACTCGCCGCCGAGCGCGATGTTGGTCTGGTGCAGGATCGACCAGAGCGCGTTCTCGGTCAGGCCCGGCTCCAGGGCCTCGCGCATCCGGGCCATGCCGGTCTCGCAGACGGCGATGGCCTCGCGCATGCAGGCCAGCTCCTCGGCCGACTTGATCGCCCGGGCCTGCTCCATGACCTCCTGGCCGTCGTGCAGCTCGACCCCCAGGTCGCCCAGCGCCGCCGCGCCCGCCGGGTCGCAGTGGTCGGCCGCCAGGCGCCGGTTGCCGCCGCCGTGCCGCGCCACCAGGTCGGCCAGCTCCGCGGCCCAGGTCCGGGCCCGCTCGGCCAGCTTTGGGCCGGCGCCGAAGTAGAACCAGGAGCAGGTCGGCCGCACCTCGTCGACGGTCTCGATGCCCTGGGAGAGGTGCTCGCAGTTGTGGAAGTCGAAGAGCACCACCGGCCCCTCGGTCGGGATGAAGCAGTAGCGCGCCCGGTTGTGCAGGATCCAGACCGTCATGTTACGCGTGCCGGTCGCGTAGCGGACGTTGATCGGATCGAAGAGCAGCAGGCCGGCGTAGTCGCGCGCCTTCAGCTCCCGCCGCACCCGGGCCAGGCGGTAGGCGCGCAGCGCGCGCATGTCGATCGGGGATTCGGAATCGGTCAGGAAGCCGGCCGGCGGCTTCTCGACCGGCTCCGCGGTCGCCTTGCTGTGCGTGTCCGGCGCCATGGCGCGGCTCCTCGTCGCGGGTGGACGTCACACGCGAGCAGAAACCGCCGCCACCGGGGCGTCTCACCCAGGTGCGACAGACTTGCGGCCTGGCGACAGTCGGTCTCGGGGGGCGGCCGGGATCAGCCCCGGCCGGGCGGGTCGCGGGACAGGCCCTTGGCCGCCAGGGCGTCGAGGTAGGCCTGCCACTTCTCGTCCTGGGTCTCGCCCAGCTCGTAGAGGTACTTCCAGGAGAAGATGCCGGTGTCGTGCAGGTCGTCGAAGCTGATCTTGACCGCGTAGTTGCCGACCGGCTCGATCTCCAGGATGCCGACGTGGCGGCGGCCGGAGACGGTCTGCTTCTGGCTCGGCCCGTGGCCCTGGACCTCGGCCGAGGGGCTCTCGACGCGCAGGTACTCGGCCGGATAGGAGAAGGTCACCCCGTTGTCGAAGTCGACCTCCAGGCGCTTCTCGGCGCTGACGTAGCGAATCTCGCTCGGCCAGTGCGCGGTCTCCAGCGCGTATTCACGGTTGCTCATCAGGACTCCAGCGGCCGGGCCTCGTCGCGCAGCATGATCGGGATGCCGTCGCGGATCGGATAGGCCAAGCCCGCCTGGCGGCTGATCAGCTCCTGCTGCTCGGCGTCGTACTCCAGGGGGCCCTTGGTCACCGGACAGACCAGGATCTCCAGCAGCTTGCGGTCCACGCCCGTGCCCTTGCCCTGCTGTTTGCTTTCCTCGGACATCGCCCTCGTTCTCCCGCCACCTCGGCCTCGCGTCGGCCGCGTTCAGTGCCTGACCAAATCCTCGCCGCTCTCGACCTTGGACATCTCCAGCACCGCGAAAAGCGTCTCGGCCCGTGCTGCCAGGGTCTTGGCCTCCAGCAGCGCCTGCTTCTCCGGCGGCTCGAAGGGGCAGAGCATGGCCATGGTGTTGACCAGGGTCTCGCCGTCCAGGCGGCCTACCGCCTGCCAATCGACCGAGAGCTCGCGCTCGGCGAAGAAGGCGCGCAGCGCCGTCAGCAGGCGCTCGCGGTCGAGCTCCACGGTCTCCTCCTCGAGGTCGCCGCGGTAGGTCTCGAAGGCCGGCTCGACCTGGCGGTAGCCCTTGCAGTTCTCCAACTCGCGCGCCACGGAGAAGCGCAGCAGGCCGCGCAGGGTGATCAGATAGCGGCCATCGTCGGTCTCGTTGAAGGCGGCGATCTGGCCGGCGCAGCCGACGTCGTAGATCGGCGCGCCGCCCGGGTCGTCCGCGCCCTCGCGCGGCTGGATCATGCCGATCAGGCGCGATCCGGCCAGGGCGTCCTGGACCATGCAGAGGTAGCGCGGCTCGAAGATGTTGAGCGGCAGGTGGCCCCGCGGCAGCAGCAGCGCGCCCGGCAGCGGAAAGACCGGCAGGGCGCTCGGCAGCTCCTCGAAGGCGAGATCGAAGGGATGCTGGGTCATGAAAACAGCAGCGAGGACAGCTTGCGCCGTGTCGCCAGGGTCAGCGGATCGGTCGGACCCCAGGCCTCGAAGAACTTGACCAGCTGCTTGCGGGCCGCCTCCTCGTTCCAGCTGCGGTCGCGGCGCAGGATCTCCATCAGCTCGTCGGCCGCGCCTTCCTTCTGGCCGGCGGCGTAGAGGGCCATCGCCAGGTCGAAGCGCGCCTGGTGGTCGCCCGGGTTGGCGCCGACCTGGCTGTGCAGGGCCGCCAGGTCGCCGGCCGCGCCGCTGTCCAGCTCCAGCTCGATGGCCGCGGCCACGGCGGAGATCTCCGGCCTGGCCTGCATCTCGGCGGTCAGGGCGTCGTACATCTGCTTCGCCCCGGCGGCGTCGCCCGACAGCAGGTGGCAGCGGATGCTGCCGGCGATGGCGGCGACGTTGTCCGGCTCGACCGACAGGATCTGGCCGTAGAGCGCCGAGGCGGCGCCGACCTGGTTCTGGTCGAGGGCGGCCTGGGCCTGCTCCAGCGCCTGGTCAACCGGGCTCGGCCCGACCTCGCCGCCGGTCGCCTCGGCCAGGCGCTTGACGAAGCTCTGGATCTGGCTGTCCGGCAGGGCGCCGACGAAGCCGTCGACCGGGCGGCCCTGGAAGAAGGCGAAGACCGCCGGGATCGACTGGACCCGCAGCTGGGCCGCCAGCGCCTGGTTCTGGTCGATGTCGATCTTGACCAGCCGGACGGCGCCGCGCGCGGCCTTGACCGCCTTCTCCAGCGCCGGGCCAAGCTGCTTGCAGGGGCCGCACCAGGGCGCCCAGAAGTCGACGATCACCGGCACGTCGCGCGAGGCGTCGAGGACGTCCGCGGTGAAGCTCTCGGTGGTGGCGTCCTTGATCAGGTCGGCGGGCAGCTCCGCGCCGGATCCGCCCGACAATCCGATGATGGGTTCCATGCTCTTCTTCCGCTCTGCCTAGGGCCGCTTTACATCCGGCCGCTCCGTGCCGGGCCGTTCCACGCCGGATCGCGCTGCGGTGGGCGCGCGCCTTGCTTGCGCCACCGGTGAAGACGTCTGACGGGGAAGGCCCTGCCCCTCGCCCCAATAGATGGCCGCTTTGGGCGCCGGAGGCAAGTCCGCGGCCCCGGCGGCCGGGTCCTATAGAAGACTGTCGAACCCAAGGGTCCCGGTCCCTTCGGAGCCTTTCCGGGGCGCCCCGGCGGAGTCCTAAAGGCCGTCCAGATCGAGGATCAGGGGCGGATGCCCGACGGCCTCCAGGAAGCGCAGCAGGTCGCCCGGCGCGATCGCCGTGGTCCGGGCGTTGTCCAGCGGGTGGAAGTTCAGCGGGTCGTGGTCCAGCAGCGCCTTGTCCAGCACCATCTGCACCGCCCCGCCGGCATCGTTGATCACCGCGAAGGGCGTGACCGCGCCGGGGATCACGCCCAGGTTGGCCATCAGGCGCTCGGCCGAGCCGAAGGAGAAGCGGCCGCCCTCCAGGGCCGCGGCCAGGGCCTTGAGGTCGACCTGCCGGTCCTCCAGGCAGGTGACCAGCCACATCCGGCCCTTCTTGTTGCGCAGGAAGAGGTTCTTGGTGTGGCCGCCGGGCAGCTGGCCGCGCAGGGCCTTGGACTGCTCGACGGTGAACAGCGGCTCGTGGGCCACGGTCCGGGTCTCGATGCCCAGGGCCGCCAGCCGCTCGAGCAGCGCCTCCGGCGTGGTCGGCGCGCTGCCGTCGGCCAGCCTGGCCTTGGGCGCGGACTGCGCGGTATCAGACATCCTCGGCTCCCCCTTCCGGGCCGCCACCTCGGCGGCGGCCCCCTGTCGTCGGCAGCCCTCTTGATAGCGGCTGGGCGCCCCGGCACTCAAGCCCGCGGACCGCCTCCGGGTCGCAAAAGGGCCTTGCCAAGCAGGGGGAAAAGGACTAACTCACTGGTCCTTCACGCGAGGATGCGGGCGTAGCTCAGGGGTAGAGCGCAACCTTGCCAAGGTTGAAGTCGTGAGTTCGAATCTCATCGCCCGCTCCA
>JANQGU010000228.1 GCA_028282935.1 Kiloniellales bacterium | reverse complement strand
GCTCACCAGGCCTCGGCGAAGGGCCGGATGACGAGATCGAAGGCCCAGGTCGAGCGGTCCTGGTGCGCCAGGTGGAAGACCTCCTCGGCGATGGCCGCGGGCTTGGCGTAGAAGTCCTCGCGCGGCCAGGGCCAGTCCGGCGGTGGGCGCAGCCAGTCCGGCCGCTCCGCCTCGGGGCCGAGCCAGGTCACGTCGATGGCGGCGTCGACGGTGATATAGCCGACGTGGACCCCCTTGGGGCCGAGTTCGCGCGCCAGGGATTCGCTGAGAATCCGCTGCGCCGCCTTGGTCGGGGCGAAGAGCGCGTACTTGGGCACGCCGCGGTGGGAGGCCGTGTTGCCGGTCACCATGATCGCGCCGCTGCCGGCTTCGATCATGTCCGGCGCCAGGGCCCGCGCCAGGTGGAGCAGGGCGGTCGTGTTGATCCGGAAGTTGCGCTCAAGCTCGGCGGGATCGGCGTCGAGGAAGCCGTCGAAGCTGTGGGCGACGGCGTTGTGGATCAGCACGGCGGGCTTGCCCAGGGTGGCCCGGACCTCGGCGAGCGTCGCCTCGAGGGCCTCCAGGTCGCCGACGTCGCAGACGAAGGCCCGGGCGTCCTCGATCTCCGCTTCGAGGGCCGCAAGACGCGCGGTGTTGCGGGCGATCATCGCAACCCGGTAGCCGCCGGCGGCGAAGCGGCGGGCCAGGGCGGCCCCGGTCGAATCGCCGACGCCGGTGATCAGGGCGACCGGGGCGGTCATGCCGCCCTCTTGGGCCCGTAGGGCGCGCCGTACCTGGGGTCGGCCCGTCCGGCGCGCAGCACCTCGTGGATCGTCTCGTCGACCTCGTAGGTCCGCACCCATTCCCGCTCGCCGGGCTGCATCAGGCGGCTGGAGTGGGGCGAGCGGCTGCGCGCCTTGTAGGCCACCAGGGCCATGCGGCAGGCCTGGCCGCCGAAGTCGTAGGCGTAGTCGCTGGCGCCTTCCGGCACGAAGCGCGCCCGGTAGAGCTTCCAGTACTGGCCGTCGTGCTCGTAGATGTCGAAGGTCAGCTCGTGGCTGTCGTACTGCCAGTGCCAGACGCCGCTCTCCTCGATCTTGGCCCAGTCGGCGAGGCGGCTGCCGTCGGCGAAGCTCTCGCCGCGGACGGCCCATCGCAGGGTGTCGGTCATGTTCCGTCTCCTTATTATGCGGGCAGGTCCTCGACCACCCGGGTCAGTTCGCCGGTGTCGATGTCGTAGAGGTAGCCGTAGATCCTGACCCCGGGGGGCGTCCCCGGCGCTTCGCGGATCAGCCGGGTGTCGTATTCCAGGGAGGAGCGGTAGTCGCCGATGGCGACGCTCTCGCGCGGGTAGAGATCCGAGATGTCGCGGCCCTGCTCCCGCTTGAAGGCCTCGACGATGCCCTCGGCGGTGTAGGAGGTCGCGCCGCAATGGGTATGGTGCACGACCACCACGTTCTCCACGCCCAGCAGGTGCTGGGCGACGGTGATGGAGCGCAGCGCGTCCATCGCCCGGCCGCCGGCGACGACGACGTTGAGCACGGTCGCGGTGGTGCCGGCGACCTCGCCCGCCGGATCGGTGATGGCCTCGCCGGGATAGACATCGCCGAGTTCCTCGGCGACGGCCTCGGGGATTCCGGCGGCGCGGGGGTCGAAGCAATAGATGATGACCGTGCGCAGAGGCATGAGCTTGGCAAAGTCCTCGCGCAGGCTGGCTTCGTCGTAATCCGGCTGGGCCGAGAAGGCCTTGGCGGTGAAGTCGATGCTCGGCTGGGTCATGGTCGCGGTCCTTTCCGAAAGCCTGAGGTCATGCCGATGGGCCGGTGAAGGCAAGCGAGGTTCGCCCGTCATATGAAGCCGACCTCGCCCTTCGACAGGCTCAGGACGAGGTGAGAGAGCTCCCTCATGCTGAGCCTGTCGAAGCATGAGAACAGCGCAGCTGTGTGAAGCCTCGGAGCTGCGTCATCCCTTTCTTCGGCCGGCTGAATTCAGCCCACGCGCTTCAGCGCGCTCTCGACCAGCGGGGCGTAGCCCCGGGTGGCCAGGGTCTGGCCGATCTGGCGGAAGTAGTCCTCGTTGCCTTCGATCCCGAAGGCGTCGACCAGGCGGTTCATGTAGTTGAAGAGGGAGGCGACGTTGATCGCGTCCTCGATGGCCTGGTCCGACCAGCCGGCGGCGCGCAGGCCGTCGATGTCGCCTTGCCCGACGGCGCCCGGCGTCCTGGTCAGCTTGCCGGCGAAGGCGAGGACGGGCAGCAGCCTGTCGTCGACCTCGCCTTCGTGCGCGCCTTCCTCGATGGCCCGGACGGTCGCCAGGTCGATGTCCATGGCGGCCAGGGTCCAGCTATGGGCGCCGAGGCAGAAGCCGCAGTCGTTCAGCTTGGAGACGTGGGCCGCGATCATCTCCCGCTCGGCGACGGTGAGCTCGGAGTCGCGGGTCATGACGTTCTCGATGAACTGCAGCAGCGGGGCGTAGCGCTCCGGGTCGCGCAGGAAGACCTCGGCGACTCCCTGGAAGTCCTTGGCTTGGCTGAGATAGGTCATGGGCTCGGTCCTTTCGCTGGGCTGCCTGTTTCTGAGCGTTCGATATGAAATTGGCCAAAAAAAATCATCCCAGGCCGGCGAGGGCGCTGTCGACGTGGCGCTGGACCTGCCGCCGCGGGAGGCCGGCGCGGAGCAGCACGCCGGCGCTGTAGGCGGTGGTGGCCAGGAACTCGGCCTGGGCGCCGA
>JANQGU010000221.1 GCA_028282935.1 Kiloniellales bacterium | reverse complement strand
GACCTACTTCTCGACCTATCCCGGCAAGTACTTCACCGGCGACGGCTGCCGCCGCGACGAGGACGGCTACTACTGGATCACCGGCCGGGTCGACGACGTCATCAACGTCTCCGGCCACCGCATGGGCACGGCCGAGGTCGAGAGCGCCCTGGTCGCCCATCACCAGGTCGCCGAGGCGGCCGTGGTCGGCTATCCCCACGACATCAAGGGACAGGGCATCTACGCCTACGTGACCCTGAACGCCGGGGAGGAGCCTTCCGAGGAGCTGCGCAAGGAGCTGGTCCAGTGGGTCCGCAAGGAGATCGGCCCGATCGCCTCGCCCGACCTGATCCAGTGGGCGCCGGGCCTGCCGAAGACCCGCTCCGGCAAGATCATGCGCCGCATCCTGCGCAAGATCGCCGAGAACGACTACAGCAACCTGGGCGACACCTCGACCCTGGCCGATCCCAGCGTCGTCACCGACCTGGTCGACAACCGGATGAACCGCTAAGGGCGGAAGGAACTAGGCAGGGCGGAGCTTCAGCGGAGCGCTCGGAGCGGGCGCTGCGGCCCTGCCCTCCGCCTCGCGGCCCAGGGTCCGCGCCCGCAAGGCCATGATCCGGTCGAGGTCGCGCCGGCAGTGCCGGCCCTGGAGCGGCGCCCCGATCCGGTCGAAGACCTCGAGCGCGGCCCGCAGGTCCTCGCCGGCGCGACGCAGGGTCGCCTCGGTCTCGACCAGCGCGACCAGGGTCCTGGCCCGGGTGGACAGGGCCACGGCCCAGTCGAAGGGATAGGCCTCGCGGGTCAGGATGCTCAGCGCGGACTCGCTCGCCGAATAGGCTTCCGACAAAAGCTCGGGCCGCGCGGCCTGGACGCCGAGGGCGAGGAGGGCCCGCGCCAGCTCGTCCTGAACCCTGGCCCAGTCGTAGGCGTTGCGGCCGGTCTTCAGCGGGGTCGCCGAGCGCAGGGCCTCCACGGCCTCGCGCAGCGCTTCCGGATCGCCGTTGCGTTCGCCGATGCAGCGGAGCGCCTGGCCCAAGGTGCCCAGAAGCTGCAGGCGCCACGCGGCGGCCTCGTCTTTCTGCGGGGCGCCAGCCTGGTCGTCGAAGATCACCCGCAGGGCGTCCCGCGCCAGGGTCGCGGCCTCCGCGAGGCGCAGGCTCCCGGCTTCCCGCTCACCCAGAACCGCAAGGGCCCGCGAGAGGTCGATCTGCCGGCACGCCCGCGTCACCGGCGGGTCGTCGTCGCCCAGCGCCGCCCGGCCGACGGCCACGGCCTCGGCCAGGGCCGCGGTGCCGCCTTCGAGACGGCCGAGCCGGGTCAGGACGGCACAGAGCAGGACCCGAAGCTCGCGCCGCTCCGCATCACTTTCCAGCGTGGTCCGGGCTGCGGCGGCGGCGCGCAGAACCGCTTCGGCCTCCTTGAGCGAGTCCCGCCCGATCTCGCTCCGGCTGAGCCGCAGGAGCGTCGCCGCCAGGTTTCGCTGGGTCTGCACCCGCTTGGCGCCCCGGCCGGCCAGGCGCAGGGCCGGCAGCGCCTGTCGGAAGGCCGCCGCCGACTGGCGCAGGGCGTCGCGGTCGCCGCCGCGAGTGCCGAGCTCGCCGAGCGCCAGGCCCAGGTGGAGCTGTGCCCGTCCCCGGGCCAGGGGCCGCTCGCGGCCGCGCAGGCGCAGCAGCCTGCGCCGCTTGGCCTCGATGAAGGCCTGGAGGGCGGCATCGCTGCCCCAGTGGCCGAGACGGAGGCCGCAGGCGGCGCCGAGGCGCCCGACCAGACGGACCAGGAGGTAGAGCCCGAGGGTGCAGAGGCCGAGGATCAGGAGCGACCGGGAGGTGGCGGCGAGCAGACCCGTCGGCGTGAAGCCCTCGACCTGCCAGAGCTCGTGGGAGGCGATCGCGATCAGGACGAAGAGCAGCGCGCTGCCGGGCAGCGAGTACTTCGAGACGGCTCTCTTCGTGGCGGACGCGATCATCTCCGTGTCTCTCGTTGCCACCGGCTCGGCCGGCGGGCGGACAAGAGATTCAAACCGACCATGGTTAATAAAGCTCTTAGATGACCGGTCATCCTTCGGAAAAGCCGACAAGTCCCCACGCGGCCTGTGGACTCCCGAAAGGCTTTCGGCTAGAACCTGCCTCCCGGCGCCGTGAGGGCGCCGGCGTCCCGTCGCGGGACGCAGCGAAAGGAAGCGAGACCCCATGTGGGATCAACCACGCAGAACGATAAGACCGTGGTTGGCTTCCGGGCCGCTTAGCCGTCGTTAGCTTGTCCTAGCGCCACGGCCAGCGGCCGGGCGCCAATCCGCACAGATCGAAGCGAGACCGCCGGACCCGACGGGCGATGAGCCCGAGGTGTCCCTGGCGTCGCCCCGATGCCTTTCCGCGAGGCCCGGGAGTCCGACGCCGCGGCAGGACGACGGGCAAGACGATGAACAACAGGAACATTCTCAACACCTGGGACCTCGATCGCTTTCTGCGCTGGATCGACGTGCCCGAGGACGAAAAGCCGATTCGGCAGTGGCTGGACCGCGTGGCGCGGCGCTGGATCCTGAAGGAGTTCCATGCCGTGGGGCGCGTCCTGAGGATCGCGAGCCGGTCTTCCGACGGCCGGGGCCAGTTCGCCATCGCCTGGCGCAACGGCGCCGACTCCCGAGGGGTCACCCCCCGGCAGGGCCCGGTTCCGCAGTGGCTGGAAGCGGCCCTGCCGCAGGGCGTCTATTGGCTGGACCTGGACGGGCCGAGCGGACGCCGCTTGGAGTCGGAACTTCACGCGATCGCGCTCTACTTCTTCAGCCTCAAGGGCAGCGCCCGCTACACGCGCCTCGACCGTATCGCCTTTCCCGATGCCGTCGCGGCCGCGCACCGCTTCCGTGCGCTCGTCGCCGGACGCGAGGGACCGGCGCTGGACAACACCCTGCTGGACTTCGACGACGGCTATCGCTTCGCCCTGCTAAGCAGCGAGAAGGACCTGGCCATCGAGGGCAACCGCATGCGCCACTGCGTCGGCGACTACGGCTACGAGGTGGATCACGGCAGCGACGTCGTCTCGCTGCGGGACCGCCGGAACCGGCCCCACGTGACCCTGGAGATCCTCGGCAGCCGCCAGGTGGTCCAGATCAAGGGCAAGGCGAACGGTCCGGTCGCGCCCCGCTACGGCAAGTACGTCGCGGCCTTCATCCGGGAGATGGGCCTGGACATCGTCGGCGACCGCGAGAACGCCGGCATCACCTTCCGTCCCCTGGACCTGGCGAACCCTCAGGGCTGGCCGGCGGAGCGAAGCCTGCGCGACCTGATCCAAAGGGAGATCGACGGCAGGATCTGCGTCGACGACAACCCCTGCCTGGCCAGCTTCTACAGCGACGCCAAGTCGGGCCTGCGGACGATGTCGGACGACACCTGGGACTGGTTCGTCGCGTTGTTTCAGGACCGGCAGGGCCGCTTTCTCCGGCTCGATCGCTCCCAGAGCTACGAGGTCGGCGGTCAGCGCTTCGCTGTGCTTGCGGTCCGTTTCCCCGAGCGTCTCTTCGAGATCCTTCGGGAGGCGGGCGGCCGCCGCGGCCTGGCTCTGCGGCGCCGGCTTGTCGACGAGCTGGAGGGCGCGCTCTTCGCCTTCTGCCGACGGGACGACAGCGGACTGGTCTCGCGCTGGTCCTTCATGGCCCCGCTGGCGCTGGACCTGCGCCGGCTGCGCCACGAGCACCAGCAGCGGGTCGGCCGCCGCCTGGCCGCGGCCCGGCGGGAGATGCGTCCGCGCGCCTTCGCGACCCGGGCACCCTACGCGGCGCTCGCCCGCTGGGAGGACGACCGCCGCGCCTTCACCCGGATGCTGGAGGCGGAGTCCGAGGCCTATCTCTAACGCCGAGGTGCGCCGTCACGCCTCCAGGACCTCGGCCAGCCGCGCGACCCCGGCCTCGATCTCGGCCTCGGTGAGGGCGGCGTAGCCGAGCAGCAGGCCCTGCCGCGCGGGCGGGCCGAGGAAGAAGCTGGAGAGGGAAAAGGCGGTGATCTCCTTCGCGGCGGCACGATCCTCGATCTCGGCGTCCGAGTTGCCGGCCGCCAGATCCGGGCCGAGGCCGGCGACCAGGTGCATGCCGGCCGGGTCCGGGGCGACCGTCAGCAGCCCGTCCAGGCGCCGGCGGATCGCCGCGACCATCGCCGCCTGGCGTTCGGCGTAGAGGCCGCGCATGCGCCGGACGTGGGCGGCGAAGTGGCCCTCCTCGATGAAGGCGGCGAGGGCCGGCTGGGCGGTGCTCGAAGGATGGTCGTCGATCGCCTTGCGGGCGCGCAGGAAGGCCTCGACCAAGCCCGGCGGCACGATCATGTAGCCGAGGCGCAAGGACGGGAAGAGCACCTTGGAGAAGCTGCCGAGGTAGAGCACGCAACCCGGCCCCTCCGCCGCGTCGAGCCCCTGCAGCGCCGCCAGCGGCCGGCCGGCGTAGCGGTACTCGCTGTCGAAGTCGTCCTCCAGGATCCAGGCGTCGTTGGACCGCGCCCAGTCGAGCAGCGCCAGGCGTCTGGCCAGGGTCATGGTGATCCCGAGGGGATACTGATGCGAAGGCGTGACCATGGTCATGCGCGCCTCGGGCGCCAGGCGGCGGCCCGCCTCCAGGGACAGACCCTCGGCATCGACCGGCACCGGCACCAGCCTGGCGCCGTTGGCGACCAGCGGGCCGCGCAGGCCGGGATAGCCCGGCTCCTCCAGCCAGACGCTGTCGCCCGGCTCGAGCAGCGCCCGCGCCGCCAGATCGACGGCCTGCTGCGCCCCGGATGTGATGACGACCTGCTCGGGCGTGCAGTCTACGGCCCGCACCGCCTTCAGGTAGGCGACGATGGCACGACGCAGCGGCAGGTAGCCGGCCGGATCTCCGTGGCTCAACAGAACGCGGGGCGGATGCCGCCAGGTCCGCGCCAGAGCCCGGCCCCAGAGATCGAAGGGGAAGGCGTCCAGGTCGGCCAGCCCAGCGACGAAGGCCTTGTGGCGGGGCGGGCGATGCTGCCGCACCCCGGCCAGGGCCCGGCCGCGCGCCGAAAGGCCGCGGCTCGACGTCGGCGGCGGGCGCGCCGCGACACCGCGCGCCTTGGCGGCGAGCAGCTCCTCCGGCAGCACGCCGGAGACGAAGGTGCCGGAGCCGACCCGGCCTTCCAGGTAGCCCTCGGCCACGAGCTGCTCCACCGCGGCCAGCACGGTGTTGCGCGAGCAGCCAAGCTCCTGCGCCAGGCTGCGGGTCGCCGGCAGCCGGGTTCCCGGCGCCAGGCGGCCGGTCAGCACCGCCTCGCGCAGCTGGTCGTAGAGCTGGCGCTGCAGCGGCAGGGGCGCCTCCTGGTCCAGGCCAAGGGCGAGCAGGGCGGCGCGGGAGCTTCGCTGCGGCATGCCGGGAACCCTCCGAGCGGTGGAATTGGCCCTATTGAATAGCCGTTATCGGACCTTCTCGGCAAACCACTTGCCGCGCTAGCCTTGCCGGCCCAGATCGTCAGGAGAAACATCATGCCGCCGCCGGACTCCGAAAGGCCGGTCGACTTCCCGCCCACGGAGAAGACCCGGATCAAGCGCCTGCACCAGCGCGCCCACTACGACCGGGAGAGCGCCTACGCGGTCCTCGATTCCGGCGTCCTCTGCCATGTCGGCTACGTCATCGACGGCCAGCCCTATGTGACCCCGACCGCCTACTGGCGCGAGGGCGACAAGGTCTACTGGCACGGCTCCTCGGCCAGCCGCATGCTGCGCAGGGTCAAGGAGGGCGTGCCGGTCTGCTTCACCGTGGCCATGCTCGACGGCTTGGTCCTGGCACGCTCCGGCTTCCACCACTCGGTCAACTACCGCTCGCTGATGGCCTTCGGCCAGGCGGAGGCGGTCGAGGACGAAGCCGAGAAGATCCGCAGCCTGGACGTCTTCATCGAGCGCCTGACTCCGGGCCGGGCCGCCGAGATCCGGCCCGCCACCAGCCAGGAGATCAAGGCCACCACCCTGCTTCGGATGAAGCTCGACGAGGTCGCGGTGAAGATCCGCAACGGCCCACCGGTCGACGACGAGGAGGACTACGCGCTCGACGTCTGGGCCGGCGTGGTGCCGGTGCGCACCGTGATCGGCGCGCCGCAGGACGACCCGCGCCTCAAGCCCGGGCTGGCCGAGCCGGGCTACCTGCGGGAGATCCGCATCAACGCGCTGGACGGCGACTGAGCGCCATGCCGCCGAGCCACCCGGAGCCCGGTTCGGCCGTGAGACGGGCCGTGGGGCCGCCCGAGCGCGCGCCGCTCGAAGGCCGCAGCCTGCGTCTCGAACCCCTGGACCCGGGGCGGCATGCCGAGGACCTCTTCTCGGTCTCGGCCGAGGATCCGGCGATCTGGACCTACATGCCCTACGGGCCCTTCGAGGACCTGGCCGCCATGACGGACTGGCTGGAGGACTGCGCCCGGAGCGAAGACCCGCTGACCTTCGCCCTGGTCGAGCGCGACAGCGGTCGCGCCGCCGGCATGGCGAGCTACATGGCGATCCGCCCGGCGCAGGGCGTGATCGAGATCGGCGGCATCTGGTTCTCCGAACTGATCCGCCGCCGCCGGGCCGCCAGCGAGGCGATCTTCCTGATGATCTCCGCGAGCTTCGACGGCCTCGGCTACCGCCGCGTGGAGTGGAAGTGCGACGCGGCCAACGCCGCCTCGCGCAGCGCCGCAGGGCGCTTCGGCTTCACCTACGAGGGCACCTTCCCCCAGCACATGATCGTCAAGGGCCGCAACCGGGACACCGCCTGGTTCTCGATCCTCGACGGCGAATGGCCGGGCCTGCGCGGCGCCTTCGAAACTTGGCTCGAGCCGGACAACTTCGACGAGCGCGGCAGGCAGAGGCGCTCGCTCTCCGTCCTGACCGCGGCCTGCAGCCGGTCGCCCTCGCGCGCGCCGTCGTGAACCGGGAGGCCGGGATGAGAGGAGAGACCGTCGTGCGCGCGCCGTCGCGGTCGGACTTCGACCAATGGCTGAGCCTCTGGGAAGGATACAACGCCTTCTACCGGCGCGAGGGCCCAAGCGCGCTTCCCAGCGCCGTCACCCGGATGACCTGGGAGCGTTTCTTCGACGCCTACGAGCCGGTCCAGGCCCTGGTCGCCGAGTGCGAGGGGCGACTCCTGGGCCTCGCGCACTTCATCTTTCACCGCAGCACCACCATGGTCGGGCCAAGCTGCTATCTGCAGGACCTCTTCACCGACGAAGGCGCAAGGGGCCGGGGCATCGGACGCGCCCTGATCGAAGCCGTCTACGACCGGGCGCGCAGGGCCGGCGCGGCGCGGGTCTATTGGCAGACCCACGAAAGCAACGAGACGGCGATGAAGCTCTACGACCGTGTCGCCGAGCGCTCCGGCTTCGTCGTGTACAGCAAGAACATCTGAGGCCCGCGGCCGAAGGGGGGGCCGGCCAGGATCGCGGCAGCCTCAGAGCGGCGTGGCGTAGATCATGGCGTCCCGGCCGACCGGGCTGAAGACATCCACGGTGAAGCGGTATCGCTCGAGCTGCCGGACCAGGTGCCAGGGGACTTCGATGTATTGGTCCGCGCCGTGGTAGATGGTGACCGCCAGCTGAGGCCGGAGGGTCTCGATGGTCTTGACGGCGCCCTTCAAGACCTCGATCTCGGCGCCCTCGACGTCCAGCTTGATCAGGTCGAGCCGCTCGAGCCCGCGCTCGGCGACGTAGGAGTCGATCGACCGGACCGGCACTCTGTCGGCGGCCGCGTCGGGCGCGCCGCCGTGGTTCACGAAACTGCTGGCCGCCCCGGAATGGTGGAAAGCCAGCTCGCCGTCCTGCGACCAGAGGCCGGCCGCCTCGACCTCGACGTTGCCGAAGCGTTCGACGGCCCCCTTCACGGTCTCGCTGAAGGCGGCGAAGCCCAGGGGCTCGAAGGCGATGACCCGGCCACGCGTTCCGACCGACGCCAGGAAGTCGATCGTGTTCCGGCCGTCGTAGGCGCCGCCGTCCAGGATCACCCCGTCCTTGAGGGCGCCGGCCTTCTCCAGATAGTTCAGCTCCGTCTTACCGCTCTCCTGCAGGTACCGCGTCAAGGCGAAGAGGGAGTCCTCATGGATACCCCGGGTCAGGATGTCCCAGACCGCCTGTCCCTCCGAATCGAGCTGCGATCGAACGAAAGCGACCTTCTCCGACCAGCGCGGCGGGGTCTTCTTGCTGAAATCCCCGAAGAGCTGGAAGTTGCAGGCGTAGCTGATCCGGACCTTGTCCGCAGGGTAGAGCGCCAGGTTCTTCGCGATACGGTCCAGCTTGTCGAGTTGCGTGACCAGGATAAGGTCGACCTGCTGGACGAAGCGCGCGGTGTCCTTCGGGTGCAGGAGGGGAAGGCCTTCGAGCTCGCCGTCGCGGAAGGCGTCCAGGAAACAGAAGACCGTGAGGTCGGAGCGTTGCTCTGCGATCATCCGGTGCAGGGCCCGGCCGACCACGTTGGGTCCGTAGATCGCCAGCGTGGCGCCGTAGGGGATCTCCTTCAAGCGCCTGACATGGCCGAAGCGGGCGGCGACCGCGGAATCGAAGACGGCGCCATCATCCCCCCGCCGGCTCGGCGCAGGGGCCACGGCTGGGGCGCCGGCGAGAAACGCTTCGGCTCGCTGTCCCGTCGGATCGGGATCTCCCGCGACGGCTGAGTTTCGACGCGGCGCCGGGACCGCGGCTGGGGCGCCGGCAGGAAACGCTTCGGCTCGCTGTCCCATCGGATCGGGATCTCCCGTGACGGCTGAGATTCGACGCGGCGCCACGCCACGCGGTCCGCGGCAGGTAGCCTGGCCCGCGGCTTCGGGCCGGCTGCGACAACCTTTCCTCGAAATTGGTTAAAATTCCTTCGACCTCTGCGGCCGCAATTCTCAATTCGTAGGACTGCGGCCCTATGACCCTGCGCTGGCCGCCGTTCGCTCCAGCGTCCGCCGCGGAGCAAGACGCCGACGCCGTGAGGCTGGACCTTGCGGCCTATGGCTGACAGGCTAAGCGATCGACGGACGATCTCACGGGGCGAGGCCCGACCATGGCACTTCGGAGCAAGGCGGCGCGCCGGCACCTGGCGGCTCTCTTCTGCCTCGGGCTGGCCTTTGCCGCCGGGCCGGCCGCGGCGACGGACTGGCTGGTCCTGTTGGTCGACCGTTCCAACTCCATCGACCCCGAGGAACTGCGCCTGCAACGCCAGGCCTATATCCGCCTGCTGACCGACGAGGCCGTGGTCCGGGCCCTGAGCGACACCCAGGTCGCCATCGTCGAGTTCGACAGCCGGACCGAGCTGGTCACGGGCTGGACCAGCGCCCAGGGGGCCGCCCAGCGCTACAGCCGCCGGTCCCCGGACGGCCTGCGCGGCCAGACCGGCATCGGCTACGCGGTCGAGCTGGCCCTGGGGCTGCTCGCCGGCAAGCAGGGCCGCAAGGTGATCGACATCTCGGGCGACGGCATGGAGAACGTCGACCGGCGGCTTCTCAACAAGGTCCGGCGCAAGGCCGCGGAGCAGGAGATCGAGATCAACGGCCTGGCGATCGACAACGATCCCGAGGTCGACATCTCCAACTACTACCTGCGGCACGTCGCGACCGGCTTCGTGCTGCCGGTCACGCGGGGCGAGGACTTCTACGAGGCGCTGCGCAACAAGCTCTTCCTGGAGATGGTCGGCCAAGAGGCGCCGTCGGAGTCGCTCGACGCCGCGGCGGACCGCGAGGCCGCGCCGTGAACCCTCCGGCTGCGATCCGGCCTTGAGCGCCCCCTCCCGCGACGGCACCCGGCCGGCCTCGCTCTGGCTGGCGATCACGCCCGGCGTCTTCGTCTTCCTCTGGAGCACCGGCTTCATCGGCGCCAAGCTCGGCCTGCCTTCGGCCGAGCCCATGACCTTCCTGGCCCTGCGCTTCCTGCTGGTCAGCGGGCTGCTGCTGGCCTTCGTGCTGATCGTGCGGGCGCCCTGGCCGCGCTCCTGGGCTGCCGCCGGTCACATCGCGGTCGCCGGCCTGCTGCTGCACGGGGTCTACCTGGGCGGGGTCTTCGCCTCCATCGACCTCGGCGTCGAGGCCGGGGTCTCGGCGCTGATCGACGGCGTGCAGCCGCTGCTGACCGCGGTCGCCGCCGGTCCGGTGCTGGGCGAGAAGGTCACGCCGCGGCAGTGGCTGGGCCTGGGGCTCGGCTTCCTGGGCGTGACCCTGGTGGTCTGGCAGAAGCTGGCCCTGGGCCTCGGCACGCCGCTGGGCATGGCGCTCTCGGTCCTGGCGCTCTTCGGCATCACCGCCGGCACCCTCTATCAGAAACGCTTCTGCAGCGAGATGCCGCTGCGCAGCGGCAACGCCATCCAGTTCGCCGCGGCCGCCCTGGCCACCGGCCTGCTGGCCCTGGCCTTCGAGACCCGGCGCATCGACTGGACCCCCGAGTTCCTCTTCGCCATGGCCTGGCTGGTGATCGTGCTGTCCTTCGGCGCGGTGACCCTGCTGATCATCCTGATCCGCCGGGGCGCCGCCTCGCGGGTCGCCAGCCTCTTCTACCTGGTCCCGCCCTCGACCGCGGTCCTGGCCTGGCTGATCTTCGACGAGCGCTTCGGCCCCCTGGCCCTCGCCGGCATGGCCCTGGTCGTGCTCGGCGTCGCCCTGATCAACTTGGCCCCGCGCGACGGCAAGCCCGGCTAGCCGTTCCGGTAGACGTAGCTGTAGGCGTTGATCGCCGGCACGCCGCCGAGGTGGGCGTAGAGGACCTTCGATCCGTCGGGAAAGCGGCCCTTGCGGACCAGGTCGATCAGGCCCTGCATGGATTTCCCCTCGTAGACCGGGTCGGTCATCATGCCCTCCAGGCGCGCGCAGAGCCGGATCGCCTCGTTGGTCTCCTCCGAGGGCAGGCCGTAGGCGGGGTAGGCGTAGCCTTCTTCCAGGACCAAGTCCTCGGCCGTGATCTCCTGGCCGAGGCCGACCAGCTCGGCGGTGTCGCGGGCGATCTCCAGCACCTGGGCCCGGGTCTGGGCGGGCGCCGCCGAGCCGTCGATGCCGACGACCCTGCGGGCGCGGCCGTCCACGGCGAAGCCGACCACCATCCCGGCCTGGGTCGAGCCGGTCACCGAGCAGACCACGACGTAGTCGAAGCGGATCCCGGCCGCGGCCTCCTGGGCGCGGACCTCCTCGGCGAAGCCGACGTAGCCCAGGCCGCCGTACTTGTGCACCGATGCGCCGGCGGGGATCGCATAGGGCTTGCCGCCCTTGGCCCTGACGTCCTCCAGCGCCTGCTCCCAGCTCTCGCGGATGCCGATGTCGAAGCCTTCGTCGACGAACTCGATCTCCGCGCCCATCACGCGGCTCATCAGGATGTTGCCGACCCGGTCGTAGACGGCGTCCGGGAAGGGCACCCAGCTTTCCTGGACCAGGCGGCACTTCATCCCGAGCTTGGCCGCGACCGCCGCGACCTGGCGCGTATGGTTCGACTGCACGCCGCCGATGGTGACCAGGGTATCGGCGTTGGAGGCGATGGCGTCGGGCACGATGTACTCGAGCTTGCGGATCTTGTTTCCACCGAAGGCGAGCCCTGAGTTACAGTCCTCGCGCTTGGCGTAGATCTCGACCTTGCCGCCGAGATGCTCGGACAGACGGCTGAGCTTCTCGATCGGCGACGGGCCGAAGGTGAGAGGATAGCGTTCGAAGCTTTCGAGCATCGCGGGGCCTCCAAGGCAGCGGTGAATCCCCGGGAGTCTAGCCAGAAGCCGGCGGACTGTGTTTCCGAATCATTGCAAAAAATTTACTTTATGATCCCATCTGGGGGTGATAGATGGAGGACTCTTCGTATCAAACGTCAGTTTTTGATAGATGCTTCCACTGGCCTTGAGCCTTGATCGAGTCGACCGCCAGATCCTCAGGCTTTTGCAGCGCGATGGTCGCCTGACCAACGCCGAGCTGGCCAAGAGGGTCAACGTCAGCCCGGCGACCTGCCATCGCAGAACCCAGCGGCTTTTCGACCAGGGCTACGTGCGCGCGGTCAGGGCGGAGATCGCGCCGGAGCGGGTCGACCGGGGGGTCATGGCGGTGGTCGGCGTCGTCCTGGACCGCTCGACCCCGGAGAGCTTCGCCGCCTTCGAGAAGGCCGTCATCGAGCTGCCCTTCATCCTCGACTGCCACCTGGTGGCCGGCGATTTCGACTACTTCCTCAAGATCCGGGTCCGCGACATCGCCGACTTCAGCCGCCTGCTGGGCGAGCAGCTCATCGCCCTGCCCGGAGTCCGCCAGACCCGCACCTTCTTCGTCATGAAAGAGGTCATCGACAACGCGCCGCTCGAGTTCTAGGCGCCGAACCTAGGACGCGAGCCGGCCCAGGGCGCGTTCGAGGTTGGCGCGGGCCGGGGCCTCGAAGCGGTCGCGCAGGGCCGGGGTCGCGTAGAGGGCCGGGCGGTCGAGCAGGTGCCGCAGGAGCTGGCTGCGCTTCTGGCGGTAGAGGAAGCCCGGCACCCAGGCGTATTCCTTGCGGATCGCCCGGTCGAAGGCGTCGAAGACCGCCGCCTCGCGGCCGAGGATCGAGAGGTCGATATCGACCACCAGGGCCGAGTCGCCGGCCGGCGGGGCGCTGTCGTGCCTGGTCGCCAGGACGTGCGCGCGGACCCGGGCGGCGACCTCCGGCCCGGCGCCGGCCGCGACCAGGAACTCGGCGGCCCAGTCGGCACTCTTGGCCTCGTTGTCGAAGGCCCTGGTGCTGTAGACCGCGTCGTGGAACCAGAGCGCCAGCTCGGCCTCGGCCGGGCGCTCGGCGAGGTCCGCGTGCTGGTCGAGCAGGGCGAGGCAGGCGGCGACGTGGTCCTGGTTGTGGTAGTGGCGCCCGCGCGCGCCATAGGCCGCGGCCAGGGCCGAATAGGTCTCGTCCTGCCCGCCGAGGCCCAGGGCCGACATGAGGCCACGCCAGCGGTCCAGGCTGAAGAGGTCCTCTCCGGTCTCCGCCGTCATGACCCCGAACTCAGAAATCGACACAGATGCCCTTGCGCTCCCAGTCGCCGTAGCGGGTCGGCTCGGGCCCCTCGGGGCCGCCGATCTCCTTGGGCTTCTTGCCTGGTGACTCCTTCGCCTTCACCTTGGCCTTCGCCGCGGCTTCCAGCTCCGCCGGAGCGATGCGCCGGGGCGGCGCCTGGGGCGACGCCTGGGGCGACGCGGGCGCCCGGCCAGCGGTCTTGGCCGGGGCGGGCGTGTGGGCTTTGAACGCCTTGGTCATAGCCTTTGATATGGCCCGCTGGCCGGCCGGGAGCAAGTCTTGAAGCGGCTTTCGGCAATGCCCAATTCTGCCTCTAAGGAAAGGGGTGGCCCCTACGGAGGGTTTGAGAGCCAGGAACCATGATGAACCACACCCGCACCTTCATGCTGATGGCGGCGATGACCGCCCTGTTCCTCGGCGTCGGCTACCTGCTCGGCGGCACCGGCGGCATGCTCTTCGCCCTGGTCTTCGCGGTGGCGACCAACGGCTTCGCCTATTGGAACTCGGACAAGATGGTGCTGCGCATGTACGGCGCCCGGCAGGTCGACGCGGCCAGCGCCCCGGGGCTCCACCGCATGGTCGAGACCCTGGCCGAGAACGCCGGTCTGCCGATGCCGGCGGTCTACATCGTCGACAGCGACCAGCCCAACGCCTTCGCCACCGGCCGCAACCCGGACAACGCCGCGGTCGCGGTGACCCACGGCCTGATGAGCCGCCTGACCGACGAGGAGGTCGCCGGCGTGGTCGCGCACGAGCTGGCGCACATCAAGAACCGCGACACCCTGACCATGACGGTGACCGCGACCATCGCGGGCGCGATCTCGATGCTGGCGACCTTCGGCATGTTCTTCGGCGGCAATCGCAACAACCCGCTGGGAATCGTCGGGGTCATCCTGGTCGCGATCCTGGCGCCCCTGGCCGCCAGCCTGGTGCAGATGGCGATCAGCCGCGCGCGCGAGTACGAGGCCGACCGCGTCGGCGCCGAGATCTGCGGCCGGCCGCTGTGGCTGGCCTCGGCGCTGGAGAAGATCGAGCGCATGGCGCAGGGCATCGACAACCAGCGCGCCGAGGGCAACCCGGCGACCGCGCACATGTTCATCATCAACCCGCTGCACGCCCATGCCGTCGACGGCCTGTTCCGGACCCACCCCAAGACCGCCGAGCGGATCGCCAGGCTGCGCGCCCTGGCCGGCGAGGGCGGCGGCGGCCAGGGTCCCTGGGGCTAGCTCGGGAGGTTAGCTCGGGGAGCTAGCTCGGGCGGCCCGAGGCGCCGACACGGCTTGCCAGCGCCCGGTCCGGCCGGGCACAACAAGACATGCCGTCCCGAAACGACCCGCACCCGCCGTCCAGCCGCGCCGTCGCGCTCGACCTGCTCGAGGCCGTGTGGCACCGCGGCCGGCCGCTCGACGAGGCCATCGCCGGCCATCGCGGCCTGGACGCCCTAACCTCGCGGGACCGGGCCTTCGTCCGGGCCCTGGTCGGCACCTGCCTGCGCCGCCAAGGCCAGATCGACGCCCTGATCGACAGCCGCCTGGAGAAGCCGCTGAAGCCCTCCAAGGCCCGGGTCCGGGCGATCCTGCGCCTGGGCGTGGCCCAGGCCTGCTTCCTGTCGGTGCCGGCCCACGCCGCGGTCAGCACCACGGTGGCCCTGGCCCAGGGACAGGGCGAGCGGCCCTTCCGGGGCCTGATCAACGCCGTCCTGCGCCGCCTGTCCGAAGGCGGCGCGGCGCTGATCGCCGAGCAGGACGCCGCCCGGAGCAACACCCCGGACTGGCTCTGGCGCAGCTGGAGCGCGGCCTACGGCGAGGCGGCGGCGCGACGGAGCGCCGAGGTCCAGCTCCGCGATCCGCCGCTCGACCTGACCCTGCGGCACGGCGAGGACCCCGAGGCCTGGGCCGCACGGCTCGACGCCCGGGTGCTGCCGGGCGGCGCCCTGCGGCTGGCGCCCGGCGCCGGCGAGGTCGGCCGCCTGTCCGGCTACGACGAGGGCGCCTGGTGGGTCCAGGACTTCGCCGCCGGCCTGCCGGTGCGGCTCTTCGGCGCCCTGGCCGGCCGGACGGTGCTCGACCTCTGCGCCGCGCCCGGCGGCAAGACCGCGCAGCTGGCCGCCGCCGGGGCCGAAGTCGTCGCCCTCGACCTGAGCGAGAGCCGCCTGGAGCGGCTGCGCGCCAACCTGGAGCGGCTCGGCCTGGGCGTCGCCACGGTGGTCGCCGACGCCGCGACCTGGCGGCCGCCGACCCCGGCCGAGGCGATCCTCCTGGACGCGCCCTGCACGGCGACCGGCACCCTGCGCCGGCACCCCGACATCGCCCGCCTGCGCCGCCCCCAGGACGTGATCGCCCTGACCGAGGTGCAGGACGAGCTGCTGCGCGCCGCCGCCGCCATGCTGGCGCCCGGCGGCACCCTGGTCTACGCGGTCTGCTCCCTGCAGCCGGAGGAGGGCCCGGAACGGATCGCCCGGCTGCTCCAGGACAGGCCGGCGCTGACGCGCCAGCCCCTGGTGGCCGAGGAGCTGCACGGCCTGGCCGAGCTGATCACCCCCGAGGGCGACCTGCGCAGCCTGCCCTGCCACCTGGCCGAGCTGGGCGGCATGGACGGCTTCTACGCCTGCCGCCTGCAGCGGAGCTGAGGCCGGCTTCAGGCCTCCGTCAGGGTCAGCAGGATGTCGGCGTACCAGGCGCAGTTCAGTCCCAGCGCTTCGTCCAGCTCCATGTCCCGGGTCCCCACGTCCAGCCGCGCCGAATGGATGCCCAGCAGCATCCAGGGCAGACCCTCCGGCAGCGCGCCGCCCTCGGGCGCGCGCATCACGACCGGCGCGCCGCTGGTGCCCCGGTGGGTGCGCGCATCGGTCAGGAAGTAGCCCTCACCCTGGAAGCGCAGGCCGAAGGAGGAGGCGATCACCGCGTGGCGCGCGACCGGCATGTGATGCAGCGTGTCGTGGAAGCCGAGCGGAAAGCCGACGACCAGGAGCGTGCTGCCGACCTCGGGCTGGCCCCGGGGACCGAAGAGGTTGTCGGGCGTGAAGGCGCGGTAGAGCGTGGTCGCGGGCAGGGCGCCGCCTTCGATCTCGATCACCGCCACGTCGACCTCGCCGGCCCGGTCCAGGCCCTGGCGCCAGACCTGCGCGCCCTCGCGGTAGAGCGGGATCGAGAAGCCGGTGGAAACGGCGAGGTTGTCGGGATCGACGTGCAGCTCGATCTCGATGCGGTCGGGAAAGTGCCCGCTGGCCTCGTCGGCCAGCACGTGGCGGCTGGTGACCAGGAAGAGGTGGCCGTCGCGGGCGAAGAAGAAGCCGCTGGCGTTGGTCAGCCGCTGCTGCCCCTTGAAGGTGAGCACGCGCGTCGAGGTCAGCAGCAGCGCCTCGATCATCGGCCGTCCGCCCCGCCGCCGCGACCCGGCATCAGTCTTCGCGCCGCCGCGAGCGCACGACGTAGCCCCCGGAGCGCTCGTCGTGCTCGAGGTCGAGGAAGCCCCGGTCCTCGGCCTCCTCCAGGAGGTCGCTGAAGGACTGGAAGCCGTAGAAGCTCTCGCTGAAGCCCGGCCGGCGGCGCTTCAGGGTCTGCTTGACCATCGAGCCCCAGACCGGGTCGCCCCGCTCGGCGAAGAGCGCCTCGACGGTCTCCAGGACCAGGTCGATGGCCTCGTCCTGGCTGTCGCCGTCCTTGCCGGCCGATCCCTTTTTCTCCGCCGTCTGGGCCGGCTTGGCATCGCTCGCGGCCTTCTTCTTCGCCGGACGCCGCCGGCGCGACTTGGTCGAGGCGCGGGCGCGGACGAGGTCGTCGTAGAAGATGAACTCGTCGCAGTTGTTCATCAGCAGGTCCGAGGTGCTGTTCTTGACCCCGACGCCGATCACCGTCTTGGCGTTCTCCCGCAGCTTGCTGACCAGGGGCGAGAAGTCCGAGTCGCCGCTGATGATGACGAAGGTGTCGATGTGCTCCTTGGTGTAGCAGAGGTCGAGGGCGTCGACGACCATGCGGATGTCGGCCGAGTTCTTGCCGGACTGCCGGGTATGCGGGATCTCGATCAGCTCGAAGGCGGCGTCGTGCATGGTCGGCTTGAACTGCTTGTAGCGGTCCCAGTCGCAATAGGCCTTCTTGACGACGATGCTGCCCTTCAGCAGCAGGCGCTCCAGCACCAGCTGCATGTCGAACTTCGGGATCTTGGCGTCGCGCACACCGAGGGCGACGTTCTCGAAGTCGCAGAACAGTGCCAAGCTGTAGTCCTGGTCCGTGTTTGCCATTGCGGTCCTTGCAGGGTTGGCGCCGCCCGACGGCCGGGCGGCGGAGGGGGCCGCCATTATGCGCCAATTCGGGCGGCGGCACAGAGGGTGGTCGCTGTTTCCTGAACGGAGCGTTTCAGAGGTGCGGACTGCAGGTCGGCCCCTACTTGTACCAGTCCCAGCCCTGCCTGCACTTCGCGGCAAGGTCGTCAACGCTGACGCTCGGATTGCCCGCGGGGTTTTCCTCATTGTCCAGATAGGCCGTCGTGTTCAACATGACCCAATCCGCCGGTATCTCCGTGTACCAGCCCTCCGTCCTCTCGGGCGGTGGGCTGTACACCGGGTCGCTGAGCGACATGCGTTTCGCATTCATTTCATCGGCAAGCCAAACCGCCTTACAGATGGCAAGTTCACGAACCCGGTCTTTGGGCGATATGACCTCAACACTGAACTTCGTGTCCGACGTGTCGTAGTACTTGGAGATGAGGTATTCCGCAGCGGCAACTGGTAAAGTCCCGAGCAACAGAGCACCGACAACCGTTGCCGAGAGGCAGATTTCCTTTGTCGAAAAGCCGGGCCTTGGATCGGCCGCTTTCATCCTACGCAACGCCCCTGGTGAGAGCCGGTGTGCCCGGCAAACGTCGTCCCCGCATATTGTACTTCGCGACAAGCACCAGCCTAGGGACGATCTTGTCGGAATTGAGGACGGAAAGAAGAGAGATGCGGCACCAACTGGACACTCACTTCAAGACCCGCGCCTCCGTCGAAAACCGCCTTGAAAGAAGAAGTCCACGCCCCCCACGACGACGGCTTTGCTTTGCTCTGCTCAGTCGGGCCTGGCCAAGGCCGAAGATCGGAACGCGCCGAGACTTTGGACTCAAGCAAGAGAAGCGCCACCGCTTGCGCGACTCCAGCCTTGCTGATACCTAACTTGACATGTCGGGAGAGGTGCGAATCGCGCCGTCCATCCTCGCCGCCGACTTCGCGCGGCTGGGCGAGGAGGTCAAGGCGGTCACCGAGGCGGGGGCGGACTGGATCCACCTCGACGTCATGGACGGGCACTTCGTCCCCAACCTGACCTTCGGGCCCGACATGGTGCGCGCGCTGCGCCCCCTGTCCGGGCTGACCTTCGACACCCACCTGATGATCGCGCCGGCCGATCCCTTTCTGGAGGCCTTCGCCGAGGCCGGTTCGGACGTGATCACGGTCCATCCCGAGGCCGGGCCGCACCTGCACCGCAGCCTGCAGGCGATCCGCGCCCTGGGCAAAAAGGCCGGCGTCTCGCTGAACCCGGCGACGCCGCTCTCGGCCATCGAGCACGTGCTGGAAGATATCGACCTGATCCTGGTGATGAGCGTCAACCCGGGCTTCGGCGGCCAGTCCTTCATCCCCGGCGCCCTGCAGAAACTGAGGGCGCTGCGCGAGCGGATCGACGGCCTGGGCCTGAGCATCGACCTGGAGGTCGACGGCGGCATCAACTTCGAGACCGCCCCCCGGGCCATCGCCGCCGGCGCCGACGTCCTGGTCGCCGGCACGGCGACCTTCAAAGGCGGACCCACGGCCTACGCCGAGAACATCCGCCGCCTGCGCGGCCCCTGATGGCCGGCGCCGTCAAAAGCGGCCGACTCTCCCCCCAGAACCTGAGCCAAGGTCCCGGCCGCGCGCGCCCGCGCAGCGGCTTCCGCCGCCTGTCCGGCGAGCTGAGGATCGGGGCCCTGCTCTACGCCGCCAAGACCCCCTTCTTCGCCCTGCCGATCTACCGCTGGACCTTGAACGGGCGCGCCGTGGTCGCGCCGCGGATCGTGTTCAGCGACCCCTGGCCGGGCAGCGCCGAGGCCGGCCGCGAGATCCTGGAGGGCGGCCTGGTGCTGAAGGGCCGGCGCTATCTGGAGATCGCGCCGCCCTGGCATCCGCCCAAGCTGGGCCAGCCGGTCCTGCTCGCCCTGCACGGCTTCGACTGGCTGCGCGACCTGCGCACCGCCGGCGGCGACGCCGCCCGGCGCCGGGCCCGGGAGCTGACCGCCGCCTGGATCGAGCAGCACCGCGACTGGCATCCCGTCGCCTGGCATCCCGAGGCCATCGGCCTGCGCCTGTCGTCCTGGTTCGGCCTCTACGAGTTCTTTGCCGCCAGCGCCGACATCCTGTTCCGCCAGACCCTGATGCAGTCCGCCGGCCGCCAGGCCCAGCACCTGTCCCGGGTGCTGCCGGCCGGGCTCTGCGGCGCCGAGCTGATCTGCGCGGTCAAGGGCCTGATCTTCGCCGGCGTCAGCCTGCCCGACGGCAGGCCCTGGCTGGCCCGGGGCCAGGAGCTGCTGCTGCAGGAGATCCACCGCCAGGTCCAGGTCGACGGCGGCCAGGCCGAGCGCAGCCCCAGCATCCAGCTCCAGGTCCTGCGGGACCTGGTCGACATCCGCGCCCTGCTGCTGGTCGCCGAGGAGCCGGTGCCGGCCGACCTGCAGCTCGCCGTCGAGCGCATGGCCGCGGTGCTGCGGCTGCTGCGCCACGGCGACGGCGGCCTGGCCCTGTTCAACGGCGGCAACGAGGAGGCGTCCTGGCTGATCGACAGCCTGCTGCAGCGCGCCAGCCGGCGCAGCAAGCCCCTGATGTCGGCGCCGCAGAGCGGCTTCCAGCGCCTGCAGGCCGGGCGCAGCCTGGTCCTGGTCGACGCCGGCGCGCCGCCGGAGCCGGCCTACGACCGCCGCGCCCACGCCGGCACCCTGTCCTTCGAGATGAGCGTCGGGCGCGAGCGCCTGATCGTGAACTGCGGCACCTACGAGGCCGACGACGCGCTGGCGACCGCGGCCCGGGGCACCTCGGCGCATTCGACCCTGATCGTCGCCGAGACCAACTCCTCGGCGGTGCTGACCGGCGGCGGCCTGGGCCGCCGGCCGGGCACGGTGATCTGCCGCCGCCAGGAAGGCGAGGGCGGGATCTGGCTGGAGCTCTGTCACGACGGCTATGCCGAGCCCCACGGCGTGATCCATCACCGCCGGCTGTTCCTGGCCGAGAGCGGCGACGACCTGCGCGGCGAGGACAGCCTGGAGGGCCGCGAGGCGGGCGCCCTGGACTTCGCCCTGCGCTTCCACCTGCATCCGGGCGTCCAGGCCAACCTGCTGCAGACCGGCGACGCCGTGCTGCTGCGCCTGCCCAAGGGCGGCGGCTGGCGCCTGCGCCTGCGCGGCGCCGCCCTCGCCCTGGAGGATGGCGTCTACCTGGGCGAGCGGGGCAAGCCCCGGCGCTGCCAGCAGATCGTCGCCCGCGGCACCACCGAGGCCGGCGCCGCGACCGTGAAATGGGCCCTGCGCCGCGAGGTCCCGCGCGGCGGGTGAGGAATTCGCGCCGACGCCTTGACCGAGTCGGCGCGCCTCCGTAAAGCACTGGCGTCGGTCGCCGAACGACCGCCACGGAACGCCCCGCCGGAGAGCCGCGAGCCCGCCATGACAGAGACACCCCAAGACCTTCCGATCCGCCGCGCTTTGATCTCCGTCTCGGACAAGACGGGGCTCGCCGCGCTCGGCGAGCAGCTTGCCGCGCGCGGCGTCGAGATCCTGTCGACCGGCGGCTCGGCCAAGGCGCTGATGGCGGCCGGGGTCGAGGTGACCGAGGTCTCGGCCCACACCGGCTTTCCCGAGATCATGGACGGCCGGGTCAAGACCCTGCACCCCAAGATCCACGGCGGCATCCTCGCCAGGCGCGACCAGGAAAGCCATCGCGAGGCCATGGCCGCGCAGGAGATCGCGCCGATCGACCTGGTGGTGGTCAACCTCTACCCCTTCACCCAGACGGTGGCCGCGGGCGGCGACTTCGCGACCTGCGTCGAGAACGTCGACATCGGCGGCCCGGCGATGCTGCGCGCCGCGGCCAAGAACCACGACTGGGTGACCGTGGTCGTCGACCCGGCGGACTACGACCTCGTCCTGGCCGAGCTGGCGAAGCGCGAGGGCGCGACCTCGCGCGCCCTGCGCCGGCGCCTGGCCGGCAAGGTCTACGCCCACACCGCGGCCTACGACAGCGCCATCGCCAACTGGCTCGCGGAGCAGCAGGGCGAGTCCCTGCCGGAGAGCCTGCTGATCTCGGGCCGGCGGCTGCAGAGCCTGCGCTACGGCGAGAACCCGCACCAGGAGGCCGCCTTCTACGCCGCGCTCTCCGGCCCGGTGGCCCCGCGCGCCGGAGTCGCCTCGGCGACCCAGGTCCAGGGCAAGGAGCTGAGCTACAACAACCTCAACGACACCGACGCGGCCTTCGAGCTGGCGGCCGAGTTCACGGCCCCCGCCATCGCCATCATCAAGCACGCCAACCCCTGCGGCGTCGCCGAAGCGGCGAGCCTGCACGAAGCCTACCGCCGGGCCCTGGCCTGCGACCCGGTCAGCGCCTACGGCGGCATCGTCGCCGCCAACCGGCCGCTGGACGAGGCGACAGCGGCGGAGATCGCCGAGCTCTTCGTCGAGGTCGTGATCGCCCCCGGCGCCGACGAGGCCGCCCGGGCGGTCTTCGCGCGCAAGAAGAACCTGCGCCTGCTGCTGACCGAGGGCCTGCCGGACCCGGCCGGGGCGGGGCTGACGATCAAGGCGCTGTCGGGCGGCTACCTGGTCCAGGGCCGCGACGCCGGCCGGATCGCGCCGGCGGACCTCAAGGTCGTCACCAGGCGCCAGCCGAGCGCGGAGGAGCTGGCCGACCTGATCTTCGCCTTCCGCGTCGCCAAGCACGTCAAGTCCAACACCATCGTCTACGCCAAGGACAGCGCCACGGTCGGCATCGGCGCCGGGCAGATGAGCCGGGTCGACGCCGCGCGCATCGCCGCCCGCAAGTCCCGCGACGCCGCCGAGGCCGCCGGCGAGACGGCCTCGCGCACCGAAGGCTCGGCGGTCGCCTCGGACGCCTTCTTCCCCTTCGCCGACGGCCTGCTGGTCGCCGTCGAGGCCGGCGCCACCGCGGTGATCCAGCCGGGCGGCTCGATTCGCGACGACGAGGTCATCGCCGCCGCCGACGAGGCCGGGCTGGCCATGGTCTTCACCGGGATGCGGCATTTCCGGCACTGATGAAAGGCCAGAAACAATTGGGTTTATAAAAGTACTTGTCTAAAATATCCGACAAATATTCGCGTCGGTTTTAGCAGTTTTATTATTCAATCATTCATGGATTAGGCCTAAATACATATGCCTGAAGCCTCAAAATCTTAGGAGGGCAGGCCATGACGTCAGGCAAGCAGCGGGACAACGTTCTCCAGCACCCCGGCAAAGCCGCGCTTCGAGGCAGGACCGAGCGCAGCCGGCAGCCCCATTCCGAGGCCGTGGGACGCGGCGCGACGGTCTTCGCCGGCTATATCCGCTCCTACGCCAGGACCAAGGCCGAGGCTCATGCCCAGGCAGAGGCCCAGGAAGGCCAGGAGGCCTGGCAGCAGGATTTCCCGCCCAGCGCCGCCTGACCCCCGTCCGCCTGACCCCGGCCGCTCAGCCGGCCCTCAGGCGGCCGACTCGCCGGCCTGCCAGGCCCGCCCCATGGCGGCGAACTCCAGGGCCAGGTAGTCGACGAAGGCGCGCACCCGCGGCGCCAGGTAGCGGGTCTGCGGATAGACGGCATGAATGTCGGCGTCCGGCGAGCTGTAGTCCGGCAGCAGCTCGACCAGGCGTCCGGCCAGCAGGTCGTCGCGGACCTGCCAGATCGGCAGCATGATGATCCCGCTGCCGCCCAGGGCCGCCTGGCGCAGGACCTCGCCGTTGTTGGCCGAGAAGCTGCCGGTGACGTGGACGGTCTCGCTGCCCCCCGCGCCGCGGAAGGGCCAGTCGTTGCGCCAGGTGCGATAGGTGTAGACCAGGCAGTTGTGCGCGGCCAGATCGGCCGGCCGCCGCGGCGTGCCGGCGCGCTCGAGGTAGCGCGGCGCGGCGCAGACGGCCCGCCGGCTGGGCGCCAGCTTGCGGGCGATCAGGCTGGAGTCCTTCAGGGCGCCGATCCGGATCCCGAGGTCCATGCCCTCGTCGACCAGGTCGACCATGCGGTCGTTGAGGGTCATGTCGACCTCGACGTCCGGATAGCGGCGCAGGAACTCGGGAATCAGGGGCGCCAGGATGATCTGGCCGAAGGTCACCGGCATGTTGACCCGGATCAGGCCGCGCGGCGCGCTGCTGAGCTGCGACAGGGCCTGCTCGGCCTCGTCGAGGTCGTCGATGATCCGCTTGGCATGCTCGAAGAAGGCGGCCCCCTCCTCGGTCATGGCGACCTTGCGGGTGGTCCGATTCAAGAGCCGCACGCCGAGGCGGTCCTCCAGCCGGCCGATCTGCTTGCTGACCGCGGAAGGGGTCAGGCCGAGGTCGCGGCCGGCGGCGGTGAAGCTGCCGGCGTGGACCACCCGGACATAGACCTCGAGCTCCAGCAGGCGGTCCAAGGCACCCTCTCATTCATTCCATTTGGGCATAAGTGCTATGACAATTTCGCCGATTAACATATCAGCGATCAACAGTCATATATATTGCAACAGCGAAGACAACAGGCGAGGCCGGCCCGCATCCCCTTCAGGAGGACGTGTCATGAACCCCTATATTACGCCGAATCGGGCCTTCGATGGCCTGAACCACGCCGAAATCGACCGCATGGTGCAGCGCGGTCGCCGGCTTCGCTCCGAGGCCGTTGCGAAGAGCGGCCAGAGCCTGGTCCGGGCCCTGCGCTCCCTGATCGCCAGGGGCCGTGACCGGTCGCGGGAAACCGCCGAGGCCCTGGCTTCCAAGCCGCAGGGCTCGCTCACCTGAGGCGAGCCCCCTGGAAGGGGCCGGGCTCAGGCGCGCGGCTCCTTCACCGGCAGCATCAGCAGCATACCGACCAGGAAGAAGACCAGGATCGTCGCCATGCCGACCCGCTGGCTGTCGGCGGCGGCGGTCACCGCCCCCACCAGCGCCGGCCCCATGAAGGCCGTCACCTTGCCCGAAAAGGCGAAGAGCCCGAACATCTCGGTCTGCATGTCGGGCGGCGCCAGACGCGCCATCATGGTCCGGCTGGCGGCCTGCGCCGGGCCGATGAAGATCCCGATCACGCAGCCCAGGACGTAGAACCAGAGCTTGCTTTCGACGACCAGGATCGCGGCGCCGAAGACCGTCAGGCCGGCGACCGCGATCAGGATCGTCGGCTTGGAACCGAACCAGTCGTCGACCCAGGCGAAGGCGACGGCGCCCAGGCCCGCGGTCACGTTGAGCAGGATCCCGAAGATCAGGATCTCCTGGAACTCCATGCCGAAGGTGCCTGCGGCGTAGATGCCGCCGAAGGCGAAGAGCGTGTTCAGCCCGTCGATGTAGAAGAGCCGCGCCAGAAGGAAGCGGGCGATGTTGCCGTAGCGCGGCAGCTGCCGGATCGTGCCCAGCAGGGTGCCGAGGCCGCGCCGGATCGCCTGCCCGGCGGAGAGCCGCGTCGCCGGGCGGTCCGGCGTCAGCAGGAACATGGGCAGGGCGAAGACCAGGAACCAGATCGCGACGAAGGGCCCGGTGATCCGGACCTGCTCGTAGCTCTCGGTGTCGAGGCCCAGGATCGGCTGCTCCGGCAGCGCGAAGGCCAGCAGGCAGATCACCAGGCAGGCGATGCCGCCGGCGTAGCCGCAGGCCCAGGCCCAGCCCGAGATCCGGCCCAGCAGGCGCCCCGGCGCCAGGTCCGGCAGCATGGCGTTGTAGAAGACCTGGCCGAACTCGAAGGCGGCGTTGGAGACCGCGACCAGGACCAGCGCCAGAAGCAGGTATTCGGGGCCGGGCTTCACCCACCAGAGGCCGGCGCCGACCATCAGGCAGATCAGCATGAAGACGAAGATCCAGGGCTTGCGCCGGCCGCTGTGGTCGGCGATCGCGCCCATGATCGGCGCCAGGATCGCGATGCCCAGCGCCGAGAGGCTGATCATCAGGCCCCAGGCCTCGGTGCCGGCGATCTCGTCCACCGCGACCACCTTGGTCACGTATTGGGCGAAGACGAAGGTGATGATCACCGTGGGAAAGGCGGAGTTGGCCCAGTCGAAGAGGCACCAGGCGGCGACGGCGCCCCGGCTCGCCTTCGCGTCGGCCCGCGGGCCCGCGTTCCCTGTCTCCGCCATGCCGCCCGCTCCCCTCCGCTACGCTGGCTTCCGGCTAGCAGCTTTGTCGCGGCCCCACAAGCCGTGTATCGTCGGCGGACCTGAAGGCGGGGAGGCAGCGTGATGATCGTGGTTACGACCGAATCCATCGAAGGCCGCAAGGTCGCCCAATACCTTGGCGTGGTCAGCGGCGACGCCATCGTCGGCGCCAACATGTTCCGGGACTTCTTCGCCCGGGTCCGCGACGTGGTCGGCGGCCGGGCCGGCGGCTACGAGAAGGCGCTGCGCGGCGCCAAGGACGCCGCCATGGAGGACATGATCGAGGAGGCCGGACAGCTGGGCGCCAACGCGATCCTGGCCGTCGACCTGGACTACGAGACCATCGGCGACTCCATGCTGATGGTCAGCGCCAACGGCACCGCGGTAAGGCTGGCCTGAGGCGCGCCGCGAGCACGGCTCTTGGGCCGTCCGGGCTAGCCGGAGATCAAGTTGGCCAGCTTCGAGCCTTTTGGCCCGTAGAGCGCTTTTATGTGTTCGCAGAACCCGGCCTTGCCGAGGGTCTCGAACCTCCGCGCCAGGCTGTCCAGCTCGCGGACGACCGCTTCGCTGCGAAGCAATTCGGCAAGATCACGCCCGGCGAGGAGTTCCTCGAAGAGGGCGTCGTTCACCGTCATCTGACAGTGTCCTTCGGCCATCATTGCGGCCGCGATCGCCTCGGACTCCATGACGTGGCCCCTGGATCAAGATCGTCTCGGATCGCGTCACTCTAGGGCGCGAGCCTTGATCTATCCTTACAATTAGGAGGCCGATCGGATAATGCCCTATTGAGAGATCACAGCTAGCTCCCGACCAGGGACTTCAGCTGGCGGTTGGCGACCGCCAGCATGGCGAAGTCGGGCGTGCCGGTGGCCTGCAGCTCGGTGACGAGCTGGTCGGTGCGGGCGACCAGAGGGCGGCGGCCCTCGGTCCAGGCCTCGATCAGGCCGTCGGTCCTGTCCTTGGCCTTGCCGTTCCCGCCCGCGGCCTCCAGCACCCGGCCGGTCAGCTCGCTCTGGTGACCGTAGAGGTCGTCGACGATCGCGGTCACCGCCAGCTTGTCCCAGGCGGTGTCGGTCGGAAGCTGGCCCGAGGCCCGGCGCAGCCAGTCGAAGCCGAAGCGGGCACCGATGGTGAAGTAGGCACCGGCGGCCTGTTCGACCGGAAGCTCCGCGGCCAGCGCGATGCGGACGATGTCGCAGGCCGGCACCAGGAGGGCCAGGCTGGCGATGCGCCGGGACAGGTCCTCGGGCGCGCCCTGCCGCTGGTAGCCGGCGGCGCGCTCGGCGAGCACCCTTTCATCGGCCTCGCTGATCACCTCGGCCAGGTTCTCCGAGAGGCTGTGTACGCCGGCGCCGTAGCGTTCGATCTGGGTCGAGATGTCGAGCGGATAGCCGGCCTCGCGCAGGAACCAGACCGTGCCGCGCTCGATCAGGCGGCCGCATTCCATCAGCATGTTGGCCTGGAGCTGCGCCGGGACCTTGTTGTCCAGGTCCTCGATGGCGTCCCAGGTCTCCTCCATCCCGAAGATCTCGCGGCTGATCATGTAGGCCCGCGCGATGTCGGCGGCCGGCATGCCGGTCTTCTCCTTGACCTCGTAGATGAAGGTCACGCCGACCCGGTTGATCATGGCGTTGGTCGCGACCGTCGCCTTGATCTCGCGGTGCAGGCGGTGGGCCTTGATCTCCTTGGCGTACTTCTTGCGCAGCGGCTGCGGGAAGTACTCGACCAGGTCGCGCTGCAGATAGGGGTCGTCCGGCAGGTCGGAGGCCAGGATCTCGTCGTAGAGCACGATCTTGGCGTAGGACAGCAGGACCGAGATCTCCGGCCGGGCCAGGCCGACGCCGGACTTCATGCGCTCTTCGATGGTCTCGTCGTCGGGCAGGGCCTCGATGGCGCGGTCGAGCTGGCCGGCGCGCTCCAGGCTGCGCATGAAGCGGGCCATGCGGTCCAGCAGGTGGGCGCCCAGCAGGTGGGTGACGGTGATCGCCTGTGACTGCAGGTAGTTGTCGCGCAGGACCAGCTCGGCGACCTCGTCGGTCATCTTCTCCAAGAGCTGGTCGCGCTGCTTGCGGGTCAGGTCGCCGGCCTCCTCGACCTCGCCCAGCAGGATCTTGATGTTGACCTCGTGGTCGGAGCAGTCGACGCCGGCCGAGTTGTCGATGGAGTCGGTGTTGCAGCGCCCGCCGTTCAGGCCGAAGGCGATGCGGCCCTTCTGGGTCATGCCCAGGTTGGCGCCCTCGCCGACGACCTTGGCGCCGACCTCGGCGGCATCGATCCTGAGCGCATCGTTGGCCCGGTCGCCGGCGTCGGCGTGGGTTTCCTGGCGCGCCTTGACGTAGGTGCCGATGCCGCCGAACCACAGCAGCTCGACCTCGGAGGTCAGCAGGGCGCGGATCAGCTCGTTGGGCGGCACCTGGTCGGCCTTCAGCCCGAAGCGGGCCTTGATCTGCGGGCTCAGCTTGATCGACTTGGCCTTGCGGTCGAAGACCCCGCCGCCCTTGGAGATCAGCTTGGCGTCGTAGTCGGTCCAGGCGGTGCCCGGCGTGTCGAAGAGACGCTTGCGCTCGGCCCAGCTCTTGGCCGGGTCGGGGTCCGGGTCGACGAAGATGTGCAGGTGGTTGAAGGCGCCGAGCAGCTTGATGTGCTTGGACAGCAGCATGCCGTTGCCGAAGACGTCGCCCGACATGTCGCCGACGCCGACGCAGGTGAAGTCCTCGTTCTGGATGTCCTTGCCCAGCTCGCGGAAGTGGCGCTTCACCGATTCCCAGGCGCCGCGCGCGGTGATGCCCATCTTCTTGTGGTCGTAGCCGGCCGAGCCGCC
>JANQGU010000168.1 GCA_028282935.1 Kiloniellales bacterium | reverse complement strand
GGCGTCGCTCCAGACAAGCGAAAGGGCGCCTCCTTCCTGGAAGCGCCCTTCGCCAGTCCGGTACCGGACAATACCCTGACCAAACACCCCAAAAAGAATCTGTCCGGCGTCGAACTTCACTCTACAAACGATGATACATAAGGTTTATTCAGGACGCGAGCATAAAATATGCCTGCGATATATCGACATTTTTTCATATATTTAGGGGCCATTTTCTGAAGGAGTCATCACCTCCTAGGAAAATTATCGGCAGCGCCAAACGGCAAAGGCGATTCTATCCACAGGCTTGGCCTGCTAGGCCTATTGAGAAAAATGGTCCCAATTCCCGCTCGAGCGCGATTTGTGCCGCGACGGGAACGGGCTGTCATGACCCTCCGACCTCGGGCCTGGCCGATAGGCCCCACCCGCCTCCCCCGCGCGCTGGACCTGTCGCCGGATCGGGCCCAGAGTGGGAAAAATGTCTGAAGCGCGCAGGCGGAGAGCCGCAGGGAGCCCGGGGCGCTCGTCTCGGGAATCAGCGCCCCTCAGGATTTGTCGTCCATGGCCAAGCTGCTTCTGCGTCCGGGCCTCCTTCACCGGCCTGGCCAAAGGATATTTTTCTTAAGAACAGGTCGACGCCTGGATGGACGGCTGCAGCCCGGAGACCTACCGCGAAGGCGTAGAAGCCGGGCGCATCCAGGTTGCCGAGCTCGGCGGCGCGGTCGTCGGCTACGTCGATTTCCAACCGGGCGAGGTCACGCGTCTCTTCGTCCTGCAGGTCATAGAGATTCTCCACATGGCGCTGCCGGATTAGCCGCTTGCGTCGCGGCGGCCCCGGGCTTAGTTCTTCCCGGAACGACAGCCTTTTCGACGGGAGAGCGCGGAACATGAGCGAGCGCGAGTGGAAGGTCTATCTTTCCGGGGAGATTCACAGCGACTGGCGGGACCGCATCACCCAGGGCGTCCGCGCCGCCGGCCTGCCGGTCCGCCTGGACACGCCGGTCTGCGTCCACGAGGACAGCGACGACTGCGGCGCCGTGATCCTGGGCTCAGAGGACCAGGCCTTCTGGCACGACCGCAAGGGCGCGGCGATGAACGCGATCCGAACCCGCACCTTGATCGGCGAGGCCGACGTCGTGGTGGTCCGCTTTGGCGAGAAGTACCGGCAGTGGAACGCAGCCTTTGATGCCGGCATGGCAGCCGCCTTCGGCAAGCCCTTGATTACGCTCCACGATCCCGCCGTGAACCACGCCCTGAAGGAGGTCGACGCGGCCGCCCTCGCCGTCTGCGAGACCCCCGAGCAGGTGGTCCAGACCCTGGCCTACGTGATCCGCGGCGCGCTGCCCGGCCGCAAGGGCAGCCTCGCGGCGGAGTGAGGGCGGGGCTCGGCGGTCAGTAGACCTCGAGGTACTCCTTGCGTTCCCAGTCGGTGACGTGGCCGCGGAAGCGGGCCAGCTCAGCGCGCTTCACCGCCATGAAGAGCCGGATGAAGTCCTCGCCGAGCAGCTTGCGCAAGGGCTTGTCGGCCTCCAGCGCGTCCAGCGCCTCTTCCAGGCTGCCGGCCAGCTTCTCGTGCTTGGGATCGTCCTCGGAGGGGCCCTTGGACTGGGCCGGCAGCTTGCCCTTGCCCTTGAGGCCCAGCAGGCCGGCGGCGATCACCGCGGCGACCGAAAGGTAGGGGTTGGAGAGGCCCGAGGCGGCGCGCATCTCGATATGGCAGTTGGCCTCGCCCGGGTCCTTGATGCGGACCATGGCGGTCCGGTCCTCGACGCCCCAGGAGATGTTCGAGGGCGCGAAGGTGTGCGGCTTCAGGCGGTGGTAGCAGTTTGGCGTCGGCCCGATCAGCGGCTGGATCGCCTTGGCATGGTCGAGGATGCCCCTGGTGAAGGCCCGGACCTCGTCGTTGAGGCCGTCGGGCGCGCCCTTCTTGAAGAAGACGGGCTTCCCGGTCTTGCGGTTGATCAGGCTGACGTGGACGTGGCAGCCGCAGCCGGCCATGTCGCTCGCCGGCTTGGACATGAAGGTGGCCAGGAGGCCGTTGCGATGGGCCAGCTCCTTGATCGCGTTCTTGAAGGTGAAGGCCTTGTCGGCGCCCTCCAGCCCCACTCCAGGGCCGAAGTTGATCTCGTACTGCGAGGGTGAGTACTCGCAGTTATGGGTGATGACGTCGATCCCCGCCGCCTGCAGGGTGTCGAGCAGGCCGTCCAGGAAGGGCACGTACTGGTTCCGGGTCGCGTTGAAGATGTGCACGCCGCCGAAGAGCGGCTGCTTGCTCTCCGGGTCCAGCAGGTAGAACTCGAACTCGTGGCCCATCAGGACGTCGTAGCCCAGGCCCGCGGCCTCCTCCAGCAGGCCGCGCAGCACGCTGCGGGGCGTCGCCTTGATCGGCTCGCCCGGGGCCCACTGGGCATCGCAGACCACCTTGGCGGTTCCGGGCAGCCAGGGCACCGGGCGCAGGCTGTCGGGGTCGGGGATCAGGGTCTGGTCGCGATAGGCGACCTCCTCGGCGACGCCGGTGCCGCCGATCACCCCGGAAGCGCTGTCGAGGCCGATGGTCCCGCCGTAGAAGTTCAGGCCCTTGCGGGCGTAGCCCTCGACCTTGTCGATCGGGACCACCTTGGTCCGGCTGGTTCCGTGGAGATCCGGCAGCTCGAAGCGCAGGTAGCGCGCCTGCATCTTCTTCAACGCCGCCATCATCGTCGTGACCCGATCGCCGGCCATGGTCCCCTCCCTGCCCTGTGGTTCTTAATACCAAGGGAAGGAAGTATTGACCTGTTTCACGGCGCTGCCTTGCCTTACGGGCAGGCGCGGTCTGCGCCATGGTGCTGGCGCACCATAAGCAGGCCGCAACGCACCCGGAAGGCAAGGCAGCGCCGCCTTCGGTGGACCGCATTGGCCGCCCGGGTGCGTTGCGATGCTTGCCCGATGCCCCGCATCGCGCTGCCCATCGCGCCTGCCCGGGCGGCCAATGCAGACCATGAAACAGGTCAATACTTCCTTCCCTTGGTATTATTCGGTCCCGGCGCGATCGGTGGCGCGCCAAGGTTGGCATGTGCCAAACAATATGTTGCAAGCGCCAAGTCGCGCAAGATAGCTTCGAGGGAAACCCGGGAGGCAAGATGCGCTTGCAAGGCAAAAGGGCCCTGATCACCGGGGCCGCCGCCGGCATCGGACGGGAATCGGCGCTGCGCTTCGCGTGCGAAGGTGCCGTGCTCGCCCTCGCCGACCTCGATTCGGACGCCGTCGAGGCCGTCGCCGCCGAGATCCGCGCCGAGGGCGGCCAGGCGACGGGCATCGGGGCCGACGTCGCCGAGGAGGCCTCGGTCCGGAACATGGTCGCCACCGCCGAGGCGGCGCTGGGCGGCCTGGACATCGCCTTCAACAACGCCGGAATCATGCTGGCCGAGGACCGCGGCCCGGAGGACACCCCCCTCGCCGTCTGGGACAAGACCCTGGCGGTCAACCTGACCGGGGTCTTCCTCTGCTGCCGCCACGAGATCCCCGCCCTGCGACGCAGCGGCGGCGGCACGATCCTCAACATGTCCTCCCTGGTCGCCCACATGGGCGCCGCCGAGCCGCAGATCGCCTACACCGCGAGCAAGGGCGGCGTCCTGGCCCTGACCCGGGAGATCGCCGTGCAGTACGGCCGCGCGGGCATCCGCGCCAACGCGCTCTGCCCCGGTCCGGTCGGCACCGCCCTGACCGAGGCGCTCTTCGACACCCCGGAGAAGCTGGAGCGGCGCCGGGTCCACATGCCGATGGGCCGCTTTGCCAGGCCCGAGGAGGTCGCCGAGGTCGCGCTCTTCCTGGTGTCCGACGCCTCGAGCTACGTCACCGGCGCCGGCTGGCTGGTCGACGGCGGCATCGCCTCGGCCTACGTGACCGCGGAATAGGCTGGGCATGACGGGCAAGGCCACGGCCTACCTGCTCGGCGTCGACCTCGGGGCCGGCAGCCTCAAGGCCACGATCATCGACGAGTCGGGCGGCCTGATCGGCGAGGCCAGCCACCCCATCGAGACCCGGACCCCCAAGCCGGGCTGGTCGGAGCAGGACCCCGAGGGCTGGTGGCAGGCCTTGTGCCGGGCCCTGCCCCGGGCCCTGGCCGCCGCCAAGCTGAGCGGCGGCGACATCGCCGCGGTCGGGATCTCCGCCGGGGCCCATATCGCGGTCCTGACGGACGAGGACGGCAGGGTCCTGCGGCCGGCGATCCTCTGGAACGACCAGCGCAGCGCTGCCGAGGCCGAAGCGCTGCACGCGGAGGCCGGCACCGAGATCATCGAGTCCTCGCTGAACCGCGCCAACCCGACCTGGACCCTGGCCCAGCTCGCCTGGCTCAAGCGTCACGAGCCGGAGGTCACGGACAAGACCGCCCGCCTCTACATCGCCAAGGACTACCTGCGCAGCCGCCTGACCGGCGACTGGACGACCGACTTCTCCGACGTCGTCGGCGCGCTCATGGCCGACGCCCGGACCCGGGACTGGTCGCCCGCGCTCTGCGCCCTGATCGCTTGGCCCAGGCAAACCCTGCCCCCGGTCGCCCGGCCGCAGGACATCGCCGGGAAGGTCAGCGAGGCGGCGGCCCGGGCCACGGGGCTCGCCGCCGGCACGCCCGTGGTCGTGGGCTCCAACGACACCACGGTCGAGCTCTTCGGCTGCGGCGCGGTGCGGCCCGGCGAGGGCGCGATCAAGCTGGCCACCGCCGGCGTCGTCTTCCTCGCGGTCGAGCGGCCCGAAGTCCACCCGCCGGTCTCCTGCTATCCGCACATCGTCGAGGGCATGTGGTACATGGCCTCGGGCATCAACGCCTGCGCCACGGCGCACCGCTGGGTCCGGGACCGCTTCTTCGCCGAGCTCGACCCCGAGACCGCCTTCGCCGAGATGGACCGCCTGGCGGCCTCGGTGCCGCCGGGCGCCGAGGGGCTGCTGTTCCACCCCTACCTGCAGGGCGAGCGGGCGCCGCACTGGGACCCGAAGCTGCGCGGCGACTTCCTCGGCCTGACCCTGGCGCACGAGCGGGCGCACTTCGCGCGCGCCTGCTACGAAGGCATCGCCCTGGCCCTGACCGACGTGCTGCAGGAGGCCAAGCGCCTCTCCGGGGCGGAGTTCGGCGCCCTGCGCCTGCTCGGCGGCGGCGCCCGCAGCGCGACCTGGCGGCAGATCATCGCCGACGCCACCGGCCTGCCGATCAAGCAGCCCGGCAACGGCGATGCCTCCTTCGGCGCCGCCCTGGTCGCGGGACTGGGCGCCGGCGTCTTCGCCTCGCCCCAGGACGCCGCGGCCCGCTGCGCGCGGGTCGTCGCCGAGGCGCAACCGGACCCTAAAGCCCAGGCGACCTACGGCCGGCTGTTCGCCCTCTACGACGAGGCGCGCCGCAGGCTGACCGAGATCAGCCACGCCCTGAGCGATGAGGTCTGACGGCGCCGATTAGATCTTATTATATAAATTATACCCCAAACGATCTACCTTCGCGCGACTCCAAGCCTTGCGCGTTCAACTCTGGTATGTGGTTTTTACCACTTCGCTCCGGCCCCGACTTCGACATCATCCAGTTCTTGCAGTCTGGTCTATCCCCTTGTGGCCGCCACTTAGGCGGCCACTTTTTTGTTCGCCGGCCACTTTTTTGTCCCA
>JANQGU010000131.1 GCA_028282935.1 Kiloniellales bacterium | reverse complement strand
CTCGATGGCCGGCGCCGCGGCCCGCGCCTCCAGCTCGGCAATCAGCCCGGTCTTCCAGGCCAGGCGCTCGAGCTGCCAGAAGCCGAGGCCGAGCAGCACGACCAGCGCCGCGCCCGCCACCAGGCTGCCGAGGAGCGTCGGCCGGACGCCGCTGGAGCCGGATCGGGGCATCAGTCGTCGTAGCTTTCCTTGCCGCCTTCGCTGGCCTTGAGGTCGAACTGGTAGGCGATCATGACGCCCTTCATGGGCCTCAGCATCGCCAGCGCGCCGCCCAGGATCACCAGCGTCCAGAGGATGGCGTGGAGCCAGAGCGGCGGCGAGAAGGCGCTTTCCACCCAGAGCGCGAGCGGCACCACCGCGGCGCCCAGGATGAAGATCATGAAGACGGCCGGGCCGTCGCCGCTGTCGGCCTTGCTGAGGTCGAGGTCGCAGCGGTCGCAGCGCTGGGCCACCGTCAGGAAGCCGGAGAACAGGGCCCCCTGGCCGCAGCGCGGGCACTTGCAGCGAAGGCCCGCGCTGAGGGGGGAAACCCTGGGATAGTAGTCCGGATTCGACACTCCCGTCCTTAGACGCTGGCGAAGTAGACGAAGGTGAAGAGGAACAGCCAGACCACGTCGACGAAATGCCAGTACCAGGCCGCCGCCTCGAAGCCGAAGTGATGGTCCGGCTTGAAGTGCCCGAGATAGGCCCGGAAGAAGCAGACGATCAGGAACAGGGTGCCGATGATCACGTGAGCGCCGTGGAACCCGGTCGCCATGAAGAAGGTCGAGGAGTAGATCCCGCCCTGTCCGGGCGCGGCGCCCTCTTCCCAGGCGAAGGAGAAGGCCGCGTGGGAGTATTCGAAGGCCTGCAGGGCCGTGAAGGCCGCGCCCAGGAAGATGGTCAGCGCCAGGCCGATCAGGGTGCCGCGCCGGTCGCCCTCGCGCAGCGCATGGTGCGCCCAGGTCACGGTGCAGCCCGAAAGCAGCAGGACCAAGGTGTTGAGGAAAGGCAGCCCGAAGGGCTCGAAGACTTCGACCCCGATCGGCGGCCACTGGTAGCCGGTCGCCTCCTTGGGGAAGAGCCAGGCGTCGAAGTAGGCCCAGAACCAGGCGACGAAGAACATCACCTCGGAGGCGATGAACAGCGCCATGCCGTAGCGCATGCCGATCTGGACGATCGGGGTGTGGTGGCCCTGGAAGGTCGCTTCCTTGATCACGTCGCGCCACCAGACGACCATCACGCCCGCGATGGCGAGCATGCCGATCGGCAGCAGCCAGACACCCTGGTCGTGCATGTAGAGCACCATGCCCAGCGCGGCCACGCCGCCGGCGATGGATCCGACCAGCGGCCAGGGGCTGGGATCGACCAGGTGGTAGGGATGCTTGTGGCCGTGGTCTTCTGCGTGAGCTTCGCTCATGCCGTTCCCCTCAGTGCAGAGCTGCGCCGTTCCGGGCGACGCTTCAGTTGACCCGATCGGCGCCGGAGGCCGGCGCCGCGCTGGAAAGCTGTTCGTCCTCATCAGGCAGGTCGTCCAGGGACCGCATGAAGGTGTAGGACAGGGTGATGGTCCGGACGTCGTCGAGGTTGGGATCCTGCTCGATCGCCGGGTCGACGAAGAAGCTGACCCCCATCTCCATCTCCTCGCCGGGCTGCAGGGTCTGCTCCTCGAAGCAGAAGCACTGGACCTTGTTGAAGTAGATCCCCGCCTTCTGCGGCGTCACGTTGAAGGTCGACACCCCGGTCGTGGCGCCTTCGGCCAGGTTGCGGGCCTTGTAGAAGGTCAGGCCGGATTCGCCGACCCGCACCTGGATCGCGCGCTGCGTCGGCTGGAAGGCCCAGGGCAGGTCCGGATGGACGTCGGAGTTGAAGCGGATGGTGACGATCCGCTCGCCCACCTGCGCCGGCAGGGACTCGGCCACACGGGTCGTGCCGCCGTAGCCGGTGACCTGGCAGAACAGGCGGTAGAGCGGGACCGAGGCGAAGGACAGACCGATCATGCCGGCCACCAGCCCGAAGAGGACCAGCGCCGTGCGGCCGTTGCGCCCCTCGGGGCGCCTCACGTTCGGGGCCGACATTCAGGAACCTCCCATCCGCACCAGGGAAACGATGTAGACCAGCACCACGAAGCCGGCCAGGGCCGCCAGCAGGACGAGATTCTTGCCGCGCTGGCGCCTGCGCTGATCCCGGCCGCCGGTCACGGTGCGAGTCCCGGCAGGCCGACGGTCCGATCGACGACCAGGACCGCGAAGATCAGGAAGAGGTAGAGCACCGAGAAGCCGAACATCTGCCGGGCCCGGCGGTCGTCGTTGTGCTGCCAGACCCTGAGCGCGCTGACGATGAACAGCAGGCTGAGCGCCGTGGCGACGATCCCGTAGAACAGCCCCGCGGTGCCCAGCAGCGTCGGCAGCAGCGCGACCGGCAGCAGCAGCAGGGTGTAGATCAGCATCTGCCGGCAGGTCCGGTCGCGGCCGGCGACCACCGGCAGCATGGGCACGCCGGCCCGGGCGTAGTCGCCGTTGCGGTAGAGCGCCAGGGCCCAGAAGTGCGGCGGCGTCCAAAGGAAGATGATCAGGAACAGCGCCAGCGACTCCAGCCCTACGTCACCGGTGACCGCGGCCCAGCCGATCATCGGCGGAAAGGCGCCGGCCGCGCCGCCGATGACGATGTTCTGCGGCGTGCGGCGCTTCAGCCAGATGGTGTAGACGAAGACGTAGAAGCCGTTGGCCAGGCCCAGCAGGGCGGCCGCGGTCCAGTTGACCGCCAGGCCCATCATCATGACCGAGAGGATCGACAGCGCGACGCCGAAGCCCAGCGCGTCCTCGGGCGCCATTCGGCCCTGCGGCAGGGGCCGGCCCGCGGTGCGCGCCATGACCGCGTCGATGTCGCGCTCGTACCACATGTTGATGGCGCCCGCGGCACCGGCGCTGACCGCGATGCAGAGCACCGCGACCGCCGCGATCACCGGGTGGATCGCGCCCGGCGCGATCAGAAGCCCGGCCAGGCCCGAAAAGACGACCAGCGACATCACCCGCGGCTTGAGGAGGGCGATGAAGTCGCCCACCGCCGAGCCGGAGGCCGCCACGCGCGGCTCCGGCACCAGGCCGCCCAGGGCTATCTCACTCGCCGTCTGATCGGTCATCGCGCCGCCTCGCCTCGCCGAACCCGGGTCCTAGCTGACCCGGGGCAGCTCCTCGTAGGTGTGGAAGGGCGGCGGCGAGGACAGGGTCCACTCCAGGGTCGTCGCCCCCTCGCCCCAGGGGTTCTCGGCGGCCTGGCGCCGGCTGAACCAGATCACGTAGATCAGCATGCCGATGAAGAAGATCGACGAGGCGAAGGAGATGTAGGACCCGATCGAGGACACCAGGTTCCAGCCGGCATAGGCGTCGGGATAGTCGATGTAGCGCCGCGGCATCCCGGCCGCGCCCAGGAAGTGCTGCGGGAAGAAGGTCAGGTTGACGCCGATGAAGGTGGTCCAGAAGTGCAGCTTGCCGGCCCATTCCGGGTACTGGTGGCCGGTCATCTTGCCGAGCCAGTAGTAGATCCCGGCGAAGATGCCGAAGACGGCGCCCAGCGACAGCACGTAGTGGAAGTGCGCGACCACGTAGTAGGTGTCGTGGAAGGCGTTGTCGATGCCGCCGTTGGCCAGCACGACGCCGGTGACGCCGCCGATGGTGAAGAGGAAGATGAAGCCGATCGCCCAGAGCATCGGCGTGTCGAAGCGGATCGAGCCGCCCCACATGGTCGCGATCCAGCTGAAGATCTTGATGCCGGTGGGCACCGCGATGACCATGGTCGCGAAGGTGAAGTAGGCCTTGGTGTCGACGTCCAGGCCGACCGTGTACATGTGGTGCGCCCAGACCACGAAGCCGACCGCGGCGATGGCGATCATCGCCCAGGCCATGCCCAGGTAGCCGAAGATCGGCTTCTTGGAGAAGGTCGCGACGATC
>JANQGU010000071.1 GCA_028282935.1 Kiloniellales bacterium | reverse complement strand
CGGGTTGGTCTGGTCCATGAACTGCGACAGCTGCGAGGAGCCGAAGAACTCGCGCACCGCGGCCGCCGCCGGCTTGGCGTTGATCAGGTCGTGCGGCATCACGGTGTCGATCTCGACCGAGCTCATGCGCTCGCGGATCGCCCGCTCCATGCGCAGCAGGCCGACCCGGTACTGGTTCTCCATCAGCTCGCCGACGGAACGCACCCGGCGATTGCCCAGGTGGTCGATGTCGTCGATCTCGCCCTTGCCGTCCTTCAGGTCGCAGAGGATCTTGAGGATCGAGAGGATGTCCTGCTTGCGCAGGGTCCGGAGCGTGTCGTCCACGTCCTCGAAGCCGAGCCGCGCGTTCATCTTGACGCGGCCGACCGCGGAAAGGTCGTAGCGCTCGGAATCGAAGAACAGGCCCTTGAACATCGCCTCGGCGGATTCCAGGGTCGGCGGCTCGCCCGGGCGCATCACCCGGTAGATGTCGATCAGCGCTTCCTCGCGGCTGTTGTTCTTGTCGATCGCCAGGGTGTTGCGCATGTAGGGGCCGACGTTGATGTTGTCGATCGCCAGGGTCGGAACGTCGGCGATCCCGTTCTCGACCAGCGAGGCCAGGATCTCCTCGGTCAGCTCGTCGCCGGCCTCGGCCAGGATCTGGCCGGTCTGCTCGTTGACGAAGTCGATCGCGGCGAAGCGCCCATAGAGCTCCTCGTCCGGCACCAGCTGCTCCTTAAGCCCGCCCTCGCGCAGCTTGCGGGCCAGGCGCGGCGTCATCTTGGTGCCGGCTTCGGCCACGACCTTGCTGGTCTTGGCATCGACCAGATCGCGGTCCAGCTTGATCCCGCGCAGGCGCTCCGGGTCGAAGACCGTGCGCCAGCCCTCGCCGGAACGCGTGTAGGCGACCTGGCCGTAGAAGGTCGCCAGGACCTCCTCCGCGGTCATGCCGACCGCCTCGTGCGGCTCCAGGCTCAGGCCCTGCTCGGTCCGCTCGGCGCGCAGCGTCTCGGTAACGGCGCCGTCCAGGGCCAGCAGCAGGGTCGTCGCCGGCAGCTTGCGGCGGCGGTCGATCCGGACGTAGACGAGATCCTTGGCGTCGAACTCGAAGTCGAGCCAGGAGCCGCGATAGGGGATCACCCGCGCGGCGAAGAGGTACTTGCCCGAGGAATGGGTCTTGCCGCGGTCGTGGTCAAAGAACACGCCGGGGCTGCGGTGCATCTGGCTGACGATGACCCGCTCGGTGCCGTTGATGACGAAGGTGCCGTTGTTCGTCATCAGGGGCATGTCGCCCATGTAGACGTCCTGCTCCTTGATGTCGCGGATCGAGCGGGCGCCGGTGTCCTCGTCGACGTCCCAGACGACCAGGCGCAGGGTCACCTTCAGCGGCGCGGCGTAGGTCATGCCGCGCTGCTGGCACTCCTCGACGTCGTACTTGGGCTCCTCGAGCTCGTAGCGCACGAACTGCAGCTCGGCGCGCTCAGAGAAGTCCATGATCGGGAAGACCGAACTGAAGACCTCCTCGAGGCCGACGCTCACCCGATCGGCCGGCGGCACGTCCATCTGCAGGAAGTGATCGTAGGATTGCTTCTGCACCTCGATCAGATTCGGCATCTGGGTCACTTCGGGGATCCGGCCGAATGTCCTGCGGATACGCTTGCGTCCGGTAAACGATCTCGACATTTCTTGTCCTCAATGTTGTCCCCGCCCGCAGCCCGCGGCGAGGAAACCTCATCAAATGCCGGAGCGACCACCACCGCAGCCGGCATGCGGGACCGTTCCCAGGATCTTGCCGCCAGGTCCCTCGGCGGACTCTGCCCCTCCCCTGGAGCAAGATGACGCGAGGTCGATTCGACCTCGTGTCTGAATCTTGCTCCGACCCTTAAGTTAGAGCGGATTCACTCGATTTGAGGGGACCATGGATTGGTCCCCTCAAATCGAGACTCGCTCTGGGCAAAGCAGAATCGACCCGTGACGGCGCGCGGCCTGCGCGCGCCGTCAGGGCCGTCGTCCTAACGTGATGCCACTTACTTGACTTCAACCGTGGCACCCACCTCTTCGAGCTTCTTCTTGATCTCTTCAGCCTCGTCCTTGCCGACGCCTTCCTTGATGGCCTTCGGCGCGGCCTCGACAAGATCCTTCGCCTCCTTCAGGCCGAGCGAGGTGATCGCCCGGACTTCCTTGATGACGTTGATCTTCTTGTCGCCGATCGCGGCCAGGACGACGTCGAACTCGTCCTTCTCGGCCTCGGCCTCGCCGCCGTCGGCGGCCGCCGCACCCGGCACCGCCATGGCGACCGGGGCCGCCGCCGAAACACCCCAATGGTCTTCCAGCTTCTTGGCCAGCTCGGCCGCTTCGAGAACGGTCAACTTCGAAAGCTCGTCGACCAACTTGTCCAGATCAGCCATGTCTCATCTACTCCTAGGCTTGAACTTCCGTTTTCGTACTACCGCGGCGTCACGCGGCGTCGCCCTTGGCGGCATAAGCACCCATCACCCGGGCCAGCTGGCCCGCCGGCGCCTGGACGACCCCGGCCACCTTGGTGGCCGGCGCCTGCAGGACGCCGATGATCTTTCCGCGCAGCTCGTCGAGCGAAGGCAGCTTGGCCAGCGCCTTGACGTCGTTGACGTCCAGGAGCTTCTCGCCAAGGGCCCCGCCCACGATGGTCAGCTTCTCGTTCTTGTTGGCGAACTCGACGCAGACCTTCGCCGCCGCCACCGGATCCTCCGAAAAGGCAATGGCCGTCGGCCCGGTGAACAGCGATTCCAGCGCTTTGTACTTCGTGCCTTCGAGGGCAAGACGCGTGAGCCGGTTCTTGGTCACTTTGAAGCCGGCACCGGCCGCTCTCATCTGACCCCGAAGATCGCTGGACTCGCCGACGGTCATCCCGCTCTGGTGGGTGACCACGATGAGTTCGGCGCCTTCGAAGGTCTGATGCAGTTCGGCCACCAGCTCCTTCTTTTGTGCACGGTCCACGAATCGTCTCCGCCGATTCTATGGCCGGACGTCCGGGAAACCCGAAGGTACGGCCTGGTTGCACGACTGGGGCCCCAAAGTCGCAGGGAACCCGTCTCGCCTGTCCCGGAAGCTCAAGCCCGGCGAGCGACACCCTGGCCGGGTGCGCGGCACCGAATCTCCGCCTCCTGTCTATGCAGGCCCTCTTCCGGGCTTAGGCCCGGCCCCAAGAACGCCTTGGGTCCGGACACCTGCAGTCTCGGACAGGTTGGGGTGGCGGACAGGCCCGCCGCCCCGTTTCCCCGGCCCTCCCCGTCATGGGAAAGACCGGAAACTCTTGTTCCGCCGGCTCCGGCGCGGCGCCGTCAGGCGCTGCTTGCCAGGCTGCCGACCTCGATCTTCAGTCCCGGCCCCATGGTCGAGCTCAAGGACACCCGCTTGATGTAGGTCCCCTTGGCGCCGCTGGGCTTGGCCCGGCTGATCGCGCCGAAGAAGGCCCGGATGTTCTCGACCAGGGCGTCCTCCGGGAAGCTCGCCTTGCCGACGCCGGCGTGGACGATCCCGGCCTTCTCGACCCGGAACTCGACCTGGCCGCCCTTGGCCGCCTGCACCGCCTCGGCGACGTTGTTGGTCACCGTGCCCAGCTTGGGGTTGGGCATCAGGCCGCGCGGGCCCAGAATCTTACCCAGGCGGCCAACCACCGGCATCATGTCCGGGGTCGCGACGCAGCGATCGAAGTCGATGCTGCCGCCCTGGATCTTCTCGGCCAGGTCCTCGGCGCCGACGATGTCCGCGCCGGCCGACGTGGCCTCCTCGGCCTTGCCGCCCTTGGCGAAGACCGCGACCCGCACGCTCTTGCCGGTGCCGTGCGGCAGGTTGACCATCCCGCGCACCTGCTGGTCGGCGTGGCGCGGATCGACGCCCAGGTTCATCGCGATCTCGACGGTCTCGTCGAACTTGACCTTGGCGTTGGCCTTGATCGCCTTGACCGCGGCCTCGACCGTCAGGTCCTGGCTGCGGTCGACGCCCTCGTAGGCCGCCTTGATGCGCTTGCCTCGTCCCGCCATGGTCCCTACTCCACCACTTCCAGGCCCATGGAACGGGCCGAGCCGGCGATGATCTTCGCCGCCGCGTCGATGTCGTTGGCGTTGAGGTCGACCATCTTGGTCTCCGCGATCTCGCGGACCTGCGCCATGGTCACCTTGCCGGCCACGGTCTTGCCCGGCGCGGTCGAGCCCTTCGGGATCCCGGCCGCCTTGCGCAGGAAGTAGCTGGCCGGCGGCGTCTTGGTCTCGAAGGTGAAGGAACGGTCCGAAAAGGCCGTGATCACCACCGGGGTCGGCGTGCCGGGCTGCGCGTTCTGGGTGGCCGCGTTGAAGGCCTTGCAGAACTCCATGATGTTCAGGCCGCGCTGGCCCAGCGCCGGACCGACCGGCGGCGAGGGGTTGGCCTGTCCCGCCGGAATCTCCAGCTTGATGTATCCCTCGATCTTCTTTGCCATTCACTTCACCCCTTCTCTCTTCTGGGCTGCGCGGTGTCCGGCCCCGCCTTGGGCTTTCGGCGGCGGCCTCCCGCGCTCCTCGCGGCCCGGCTCCCAGGCCGCAGCTTCGTCGATCTCAAAGCTTCTCGACCTGCGTGTACTCCAGTTCCACCGGCGTCGAGCGACCGAAGATCGAGACCGCGACCTTGAGCCGCGAGCGCTCTTCGTCGACCTCCTCGACCATGCCGTTGAACGAGGTGAAGGGCCCGTCGCAGACCCGCACCTGCTCGCCGATCTCGAAGATCACCGAGGGCTTCGGCCGTTCCACGCCCTCCTGCACCTGGCGCAGGATGCGGTCGGCCTCGGCGTCCGAGATCGGCGTCGGCCGGCCGTGGGTGCCCAGGAACCCGGTCACCTTCGGCGTGTTCTTGATCAGATGCCAGGTGTCGTCGGCACGCTCCATCTGGACCAGGACATAGCCCGGGAAAAACTTGCGCTCGGCATTGATGCGCTGGCCGCGGCGCATCTCCACGACCTCCTCGGTCGGCACCAGGACCTGCGGGATCCGGTCGTCCATCTCGTGCTGTCGGACCCGTTCGCGGATCGACTCGGCGACCTTCTTCTCGAAGCCCGAGTAGACGTGAACGACGTACCAGCGCAGTCCTGCCATGGCGGTCAGCCCCCCCAACCGAGGATCTGCTGCACGCCGAGCGCCAGCACCTGGTCGACCAGGAAAAAGAATATGGCCGCCAGAAACACCATGATCAGCACCATGATGGTGCTGATCGTGGTTTCCTTGCGCGTCGGCCAGGTCACCTTGGAGGCTTCCTGCCGCACCTCGCGGACGAATTGACCGATGTTGAAACTGGCCATTCAGATGCTCTTCAACCTCTTTCCTCGGACCCGATTGAGGGGCCGGTCACCGCCCTGCCCCTATCCTGCTCTGCGCCGCCGCCGATCCAGGCCCGTCCCCCGTTTTGCCTGCCAGCCTCGCCTCTCAGGCTTGGCAGGAGTGGAGGGACTCGAACCCCCAACCCCCGGTTTTGGAGACCGGTGCTCTAGCCAATTGAGCTACACTCCTTCCGTCCGCCTGACCGCCGCCGGCACAACGCGCTCCGGCCGGCGGTCGCCGTGTCCCTCGCCTCCGCCTTACTTGACGATGGAGGCGACGACGCCGGCGCCGACGGTGCGTCCGCCTTCGCGGATCGCGAAGCGCAGGCCCTCG
>JANQGU010000069.1 GCA_028282935.1 Kiloniellales bacterium | reverse complement strand
GAGGTGCTCGCTGCGCTCCAGGCCACCGACGCTTGCCGCCTGGCCCGCATGTCGGGCAGCGGCGCCACCTGCTTCGGGATCTTCGCCGCGGCGGAAGAGGCCGAGGCCGCGGCCGCCGCACTGTCCTCGGCCCATCCGGAGTGGTGGGTCGCCGCGGCGCCGGTCGCGGACTGACCGGGCCGTGCGGCCGCGCCTGCGATCTTGCGCAACGCGCGCCCCGGACGTAAGGTCCGCGCCGTCTGCAAAGGCGCTTGGGGCGTAGCCAAGCGGTAAGGCAGCGGGTTTTGGTCCCGCGATCCCAGGTTCGAATCCTGGCGCCCCAGCCACTCTTCTGTGCCACTCCTCCGTGTCACTCCATCCCCGCTCTCCGGCCGGGTCATCCGGTGGTTGCCCGGTTCTCGGCGCGCCACCGTCGCGGCTGCCAGCCCGGGCGTCGGAACAGCAGGCCCAGCCTCTCGACCAGGGAGTCCGCCCGGCGCAGGTCGCGCAGCAGCAGGACCGCCTCGTGGAAGTGGACCTTGAGCGGGTTCTTCGAGTCGAGCGGCCTGGTCAGGCCGTAGACCGGGGTCTCCACCTCCGCCCGGTAGGTGCCGAAGAGCCGGTCCCAGAGCATCAGCACCGCGCCGTAGTTGCGGTCCAGGTAGCCGGCGTCGGCGCCATGGTGCACCCGGTGGTTCGAGGGCGTGTTGAAGATCCCGTCGATCCAGCCCAGGCGGCCGATCATCTCGGTGTGCAGCCAGGTCTGGTAGCTGAGGATGAAGACGAAGGCCGCAAGCACCAGCAGGGGCTCGAAGCCCAGGGCGACGACCGGCAGGTAGAAGATCGGCGAGATGAACTGGTCCATGAAGGAGATGCGGTAGGCCGTGGCCTGATTGAAGTGCGGCGAGGAATGGTGGACCGAATGGGCCAGGGCCCAGAGCAGGCGGATCCGGTGCGACAGCCGGTGCTCCCAGTAGTAGGCGAGGTCGACCAGGACCACCGCCAGGACGGCGGTCCAGACCGTGGTCGGGATCTGCCAGGGCGCCAGGGCCTGGACGCCGAAGTAGATCGCGATCCAGGACGCGGCCAGCAGGATCTCGACCCCGATCGCCGGCACCAGGGTGCTGAAGCTGGCCAGCATCTCCAGCAGCCGGTCCTTGCCGAGGCGACCGCGCCGCCAGAGCCACAGCAACTCGACCAGCAGCAGGCCCAGCGCGAGGACCGCCAGCAGGTCGCCGATCTCGAAGATCGCCGTCTCGATTGCGCTGAGGGAAACCTCCATCCGCCGGTCCTCCTTGGGGCCCATGGCTTAGGGCCATGGGTTGATAACGAGAATGATCGTTCTCGTAATTACTTGGGCGGGGAGGGCTTGCGGTCAAGGAAAATGTGAACGATCATTCTCGTTATCTGCTTCCGAAGGCGGCGATCTGGAAGGGAGGTCACCTTGGCAAGGACCCGTGACCCGGCCCGCTTCGAGGCGCGGCGCGGCGAGATCCTGGAGGCGGCGGCCGGCTGCTTCATCCGGCGCGGCTTCCATCAGACCGGCATGCAGGAGATCTGTGCCGCGGCGGGCATGAGCCCGGGCGCGCTCTACCGCTACTTCGACAGCAAGGAGTCGATCATCGAGGCCATCGCCGAGGCGGAGCAGCGCGAGAACGCGACCCTGCTCGCCGACCTGGCCGAGAGCCCCGACCCGGTCGCCGGGCTCGAGGCGGTGGTCGAGGCGGTGCTGCTCGCCTACGCCGATCCGGACGAGGGCCGCCTGGCCGTGGAGGTCCTGGCCGAGGCCGCGCGCAACCCCCGCGTGGCCGAGGGCTTCCTGCGCAACGCCGCCGAGCTGAAGGCCGGCGTGGTCGCCGTGCTCGAGGCCGGTCAGGCCGAGGGCGCCATCGATCCGGGCCTCGCCGCCGCCCCGGCGGCCGAGGTCCTGATCGCGCTTCTGGACGGTCTCTGCGGCCGGTCGATTCTCGATCCCGAACACGATCCCCACGCCCTGCTGCCGACGCTCCGGATCCTGATCCGACGCTTCCTGACGGCTCCGGCGTGACGCCGCGGGCGCCGTCCCGGATGGCCTCGCCGGCAGGGGCGAGGAGGGGGGCGCCGCCTCGGAGGAGGACCGCCGGCCGCCTTGGTTTCGACCCCGGTCGGCCGCGCCCCGAAGCGCGCGAAATGCTGGATTCGTTATATTAGAAGATCTCTAATTTGGTACCCGTGGGTGACTTTAGAGGAATTCTAAATGGTACCCATGAAGGAAGGCCGGTTCTCTGTGCTTCAAAGTCAGCTTCGAGGACGGGTTCGTAACGGTCTGTAAAAAATAACAGGCTAATCTAGAATCCGGATGAAGTCGGACTCCGGTCGATTGCGAGGAATCGTCATGTGCTTGTTCCTGCCCGGCAGGGATCGGGCAAAAGTGCCAATCCCGGGTGCCGCCGTCGCGGCGGCCGTCACCTGCCGGCCGCCCTGCCTTTTGCGGGCCTTTCCGGCCTCCCCTCGGCGGGCCGCTTGTGTCATGTTGCCGGGCGTTCGCGGGCTGTGAAGGACTGGAATTCATGACCTCGATTTCCGATGTGCTGGGCTTCTGGTTCGGGCCGGGTATGGCCGAGCGCTGGTTCGCCAACGACCCCGCCTTCGACGCCGAGGTGAAGGCGCGACTGGGCCCGGCGGCGGAGGCGGCGGCCCGCGGCGAGCTCGACGGCTGGGCCGAGACTCCGGAGGGCGCCCTCGCCCTGGTGCTGCTGCTCGACCAGGTGCCGCGCAATCTGCACCGGGGCGACAGCCGCGCCTTCGACAGCGACGCCGCGGCCCGGGCGGTGACCCGGCGGGCGATCGAGGCGGGCTTCGACAGGGAGCTCGATCAGGTCCGGCGGCTCTTCCTCTACCTGCCGCTGGAGCACAGCGAGACCCTGGCCGACCAGGAGGACTGCTGTCGCCTGGTCGAGGAGCTGACCGACAATCCGAATTGGGCGGACTACGCCCGGCAGCACCGCGACATCATCGCCCGCTTCGGCCGCTTCCCTCACCGCAACGCGGTCCTGGGCCGGGCGTCGACGGCGGAGGAGGAGGGCTTCCTGAAGGAGCCGAACTCCTCCTTCTAGATCGGGCTTTAGGAGCCCTCGGCCTCCGGCACGTCCCTCATGACGGCGCTGATCGGCGTCGGCGCCGCGGGCTTCCTCTCCGCTTTTGGGGCCTCGCTTTCGGCCAGGGCCTGCGGCAGCTCGCCCACCGACTTGACGTGCAGGTCGCGCTGCGGGAAGGGGATCTCGATGCCCTCTTCGCGGAAGGCCTCGTCGATGGCGAAGCGCAGATCGCTGGGCGCCCGCAGGTAATAGTCGACGTCGCTCAGGAAGCAGCGCAGCTGGAAGTCCAGGGAGGAGTCGCCGAAGTTCCGGAACACCACGTAGGGCGGCGGCTGCTTCAGCACGTTGGAGTTCTCTTCGGCGCAGCGCAGCAGCACCTCGCGCACCTTTCCGGTGTCGGAGCCGTAGGCCACGCCGATGTCGATGATCACCCGGCAGAGCCGGTCCTTGTGGGTCCAGTTGCCGACCGCGCTGGAGATCAGCTCCGAGTTCGGGATGATCACGGACTGCCGGTCGAAGGTCTCGATCTCGGTCGCGCGCACCGAGATCCGCTTCACGTGACCTTCATAGCCGCCGATGATCACCCAGTCGCCGACCTTCACCGGCCGCTCGACCAGCAGGATCAGCCCGGAGACGAAGTTGTTGACGATGGCCTGGAGGCCGAAGCCGATGCCGACCGAGAGCGCGCCGGCGATGATCGCCAGGTTGGAAAGGTCGAGCCCCAGGGCGTTGATGCCGATCAGCGCCGCGATGGCGAAGCCGACGTAGCCCAGCGCCATCGACAGCGAGTTGCGTACGCCCATGTCGAAACGCGTACGCGGGAAGACCTTCTCGTTCAGGGTCCGCTGCAGCATCCGGGTGACGGCGATGACCACCAGGAAGACGACGACGGCGGTGACGATCTCGCCCAGGGAGATCTTGACGTTGCCGATCCTGAACCCGGCGAAGAGCGCCACCACCCAGTTCCAGAGGTCGTCCCTCGGCACGCCCCAGATCAGGAGGCCGATGGCGATGGCGAAGCCCCAGGCGGCGATGTCCAGGGCGAAGCGGAACCAGAACTTCAGCAGGCTGCGGGTCTGGTGCTTCAGTTCCAGGTACTCGCGGACCATCCGCGCCCGCAGCCCCACGCCGATCAGCTCCCGCCCCAGGCCGCGCAACAGGAAGATGCAGGCCAGCAGGCCGGCGGTGAAGATCAGGTTGTTGATCAGGTAGCTGCCGAGGTCGGCGTAGCCGAGCAGGGAGGCGGCGATGGCGGCCAGCGCGATCACCGCGGCCACCCGCCGGGCGATCGTCCAGGCGCGGCGCCGCCGCGCGGGCCGCTTTTCGCCCGCGGCCTCGCGCTTCTGGTCGCCGGCCTCCGGCGCGTAGCGCCACAGCGAGGCATGCAGCAGGGTCAGGGCGACGATGGCTTCCAGGGTGGTGGTGACGAAGCTGTAGAGCGATTCCAGCTCCAGCGAGATCGGCAGGGACTCGGTCGACCACAGGAAGAAGAGGTCGATGGCGAAGACCGCGGCCAGCAGGGTGACGCGGCGGTTGATCCGGCGCGCGTTCTCCGGCAGCAGCGGCAGCAGCCGCCAGGCCGGCAGGTCGGGCGCCAGCACCGCCCGGGACAGCGCCCAGGTCAGCACGAAGATGATCAGCACCAGGAACAGGCCCTGGGCCATGTCGCCCAGCAGCCCGGTCAGCAAGCTGTCCGGGGCCGAGCTGCGATAGAGGAAGGCCGCCAGGATCAACGCCGGGATCGCGCCGTCCGACAGGCCCTTGCCGATGCCGCCGAAGAGGCGGCGGGTGTAGCTCGGCGCCTCCTCGGCCGGATCGCGACTCAACCAGCGTTGCAGGAAGTAGCGCAGCGTGGCCCCGAGCCCGATGGCCAGCAGGCCGCCCATCAGCAGCATCCGGTAGAGGAGGAAGTTGCTGCGCTGCTCCAGGCTCAGGGTGTCCCACCAGATCGCCGGCGCCGCGATAAGCTGGCGCAGGATCGCCAGGCCTTCCGGCAGGGCCGCCGCCAGGATATCCGGGTCCAGGGGCAGGCGGACCCGCCTGGACAGCTTGCGGACGGTCTGGGCCCGGAGCAGGGCGCTGATCCGGCCGTCGAGCTGGTTGGCCCGGGTGATGACCAGCTCGCTCTCCTTGATATGGGCGTCCAGTTCGGCGAGCTGCTGGCGGATGGACTCGCGCCGCTCGGCGATCCCCTCGGATTCGGGCGGCTCGCCCTCCGCCGGGGCCGGACCCAGCGCCGCGAGCCGGGTCTGGACCCGCGACAGCTCGATCTCCGCGTCCGCGATGGCGGCACCGGCCGCCGCGCGCAAGATGGCCAGGTCCGACCGGATCTCGTTCGCCCGGGACTCCGAGAGCGAGGGGCCCGCGCTCTCGGCCTCGGCGGTGGCCAGGGCCTGGTTCCAGGACTTGAGCTGCTCCTCGAAGGTGGGAACGTCGGGCTCCTGCGCCCCCGCCGGCGCGGGGAAGGTGGCCGGCAGGACCAGAAGCAGGATCGCGGCCAGGCCGGCGACGGCAAGGAGGCCGCGCCGCACGGCTATCAATAGTGTCTCGGCGAAAGCGCTCGCTCCGGACATCCCTCGGACCCCCAAAACCTTCCTCCGCCCCCCGCGGCCGGCGGCAGGTCGCGCCGCCGGATGCCTGGGGATCATGACATAGAGGAAGGCGGCAAGGCGAGCCAAGGTATTTGTCCGCTGGCCCCAGAGCAGGAA
>JANQGU010000054.1 GCA_028282935.1 Kiloniellales bacterium | reverse complement strand
GAGGTCGTCCTCGCCTCCGGCAAGCGCACCCCCGACATCCTCCAGCCCGGCCGCGAGGCGATCTCGACGGAGGCCATGGGCGACGCGGTGCTGGCGGAGCTGGACCGGCTGGGGGGGTAGGGGCGCGATGGGTCCGCCGGGGCTGCTGAACGGAGACGCCCTACAGCAAGTCCGGAGCATGACCCGCCGCGAACACGGTCGTGTTCCCGAGCTCGCCGCCGTCTGGCCTTGTTCTTATTGGTTGTGGTTTTGTCCCTGATCGATTCTGTTGTTCGGCAAGACAAGCCTAACCTTCGCACTTTCCATTCTCGAAGTGGTAGTGCTCTTGCGACGTGGTGGTGAAGCGCTGGATGAATTTTGTGCTTGTCTCATGGTCTTTCTTTGCCGTGAAAAGACCATTTTGGGTGGCCCAGTCATAGACCCCGACATCAACAGGGTATTTCGTCAATACGCCCGTCAAGCCATGTTTCTCGATCCATTCGGTCGCTATTCTCATGCTGGAGAAAACACCCGACGTAAACTGGCTCCCAGCACCATGAAATACCCAGGCGCTCAAGATGTCCGTCACCAGTCGCAGTCCTTGATCCTTTGCCGGCAGTTATACCAGCATTGAGTGTTCATCAGACTTATCCTTGGTCCTTCGAACCACGGCCTTTTGCAACTCAATTGCCGTGAGCTTTTGACCAAACCCGCTCAAACTCTCCTTTGGTTATCTCGACGGGTTCAAATTCGGGATTTCCGGCTATCTCGGAGATAGTCGGGACCGGCACAACACCAAGCCGTGTTGCGCCACTGGATTCTCTCGCATGTGCGAAGTCCATCATGCCACTTCTGAAGACTTCGACCTTACGGATCTCCCAATGGGCTTCGTCAAGTTCACTGTAGAGCAGCACGGGTTCTTCCGGCCTTGAGTGAATCCATCTCACCTTGAGGTACTTCATTGGCCATGTCCTCGGAAATCCCCGAATACCCTATTGAACAACCCAACGCGCCGATGGCTTCGGTTCTTGAGGCGTGCTATGAACTCTCGTCATCGCCAAGGAGAGCAGTGGTTCTCCTAGCTACATTTTTTAAGGCTGACGACCGCTCCCAATTCAGAAGCCTTCTTACAGAAATTGGCCGCTGCCGCCTTGTCATCGAAGTTAATTCTTACGGTCTCGCCACTCAACACATCATCTACCTTCTTCTTGGCTGGGCTCAGAGTCAGGTTTGTGGCACTGCGCAGCAGTTTCGTTAACTCGATCTTACGCAACCCGATTCGCCATGACACGATATCGACTTGGCACATAGGTATCATAATCCAATTCGTTTGACTTCGAGAGTTGTAGGCTAGTGCTTCTGCGAGGTGTTCTTACTTCATCCTAGATCACTATCTTCTTTGGTCAAAAATCGAGAGACAGTGCGCCAATTTCTGGACGTTTGGATCATCTTATCGCTGGAGGTTCTCTATGGCCAGGATGGCGCGGGTGGTGGAGTCCGGAGTGCTGTATCCCCTCCCGGAAAACCACGTCGGCCATCGGCTACGCGCCCCGCCGGTGCGCCCGCCACCCTCAGTCCCCCGCGAAGGCGATCATCCGGCCGGCGATCAGGGCGCCCAGCCAGCAGGTCATCGACAGCGCCGCGGCGCGGGTCAGGGTCGCGCGCCGGGCGCGCTGGAGCCGGGCGCCGAAGCGGGCGTGGAGGGCGAGGGCCGAGCCGGCGCCGAGGGCGACCAGCGCCAGCTTGACCTGGAACACCGGCAGCGCCGCGTACTCCGGGGCCCGGGTCGCGAAGAGCAGCGCGCCGGCCGAGAGCGCCAGGGTCAGGCCGGTCGCCGCGACCGGCACCAGGACCCGGACCAGGGCGTCCCGCGAGGCGTCGCGCCAGAGCCCGAGCAGCCGCAGGTCCAGCGGCAGGATCGCCCCGACCAGCAGCGCGATCCCCAGGACGTGCGCCGTGTTGACGCCGGCGTAGAGCCAGCGCGACATCCTGAGCGCGGTCGCGAAGTCCGAGGCCGCGAGGGCGGCGAGGACCTCCGCCACGGGCTCAGTCGCGGCCGGGATAGAGGTCGTACTCGGTGTCGCCGATGTAGAGCCGCTCGGCCTTCATCCGCTTCTCCGAGAGGTCGGCGGCGGGCTCGCCCACGGCGCGGATCTCGACCCCCGCGGCGAGGTCGCCGGGCTTCAGGCCCGCCCGCTCGTTGCGCCAGGGCTGCCCGACCTCGACGGTCCAGACCTCGCCCTCGGCGTCGACGTAGACCAGGCCGTGCGGCATGCCCAGGCTCACCCTCTGGATGATGCCGGTGAGCTCGATGTTGCCCCCGGTGGTCCAGCTCCAGCCGTGATGCGCGCCGCCCGGCAGCGGCCGCAGCAGGAGCCCCGCGACGACAAGGATCGCGACGACCAACAGCTTTCTCATCCCATCCTCCCTTCGACCCGCGTTGCAATTGTCAGCACGGCACGGAGGTGCCGTCTCTCTCAGATGGCGCCCGACCCCGCGGGCGTCCAGGGCCGGCGTCCTGGAGATCGCGGTGGAGGTCGCCCCGCCTCCGGCAAGCTTACGCCAGCCATCGTCCAGCCGACCCTGCGCGGCCAGGGGAACCGGAGCGCCCAAGGCTATGAGGCCGGCCGGACCCGGTGCCTTTCGCGGATGCAGATCGCTGCGCGGAGGGATCGCGGGCGTTCACACAAGGATCACGCCGCGATCCCTAAGCTTCCGGAATAGCGTGCTTCTTTCCCGGTTGCGGTCGGCGGCGGACCCCGCCTATAAATGAAGCACTTCTGAAAACACCGGTGGGCGCATTGGGGGCTGGTGCCGAAGCTGGGACACAAGGGGAGTGTTTCATGGCTGGGAAGATCTCACCGCGGCTGTCGGCCGCGGTACTAGGTTGTGCGCTTGTTGCCCTCAACATCAACACCGCTTGGGCCTCCGGCTTCTTCATCAGGGAGCAGAGCTCGACCGCCCAAGGCAACGCCTTCGCCGGCGCGACTGCCGGCGCCGAAGACATCAGTTACATGTTCTTCAACCCGGCTGGGCTGACCTATCACGAGGACAGCGAGGCCATGAATGTGGTGAGCTACATCATCCCGAACTCGCGGGCGAAGGGGGCCGAGGCCACGACGGCTACCGGCGACCAGATCGAAGGGGGGACGAACTCCGGCGATATCGGCGAGGATGCCCTGGTGCCAGCGCTCTACGCGATGTGGGCGGCGACCCCGGAGCTGCGTTTCGGGCTCGGCATCAACGCACCCTTCGGCTTGGTCACCGACAACGAGGACGACTTCGTTGGCCGCTACCACGGCACCCGCTCTGAGCTTGAGAGCATCAACATCAATCCGACGGTCGCCTACAGGGCGCTGGACTGGCTGTCTCTCGGCGCCGGACTGCAGGTGCAGTACGTCGAGACCCAGCTCAAGAACGCCATCGACTTCGGCACGATTGGCCAAGGAGTCGGCGGCACGCCGGGCTCTTTGGCCGATGACGGCGCAGCGAACCTTCGCGGCGACGACATCGCCTTCGGCTACAACTTCGGAATCATGATCGACACCTGGGAGGGCGCGCGGGTCGGGCTCGCCTACCGTTCGGAGATCGACCACGACATCGATGGCAATGTCGATTTCGACTTGAGCGCGGTCGGTCAAACGGTTTCAAACCTTACGGGACAGTTCGTGTCCACCGGTGCGAACGCCGACTTCACCTCGCCCGATATGGCGAGCATCGGTCTGCATCAAGACCTGGGAGAGGAATGGGCCGTCATGGCCGAGTTGGCCTGGACGGACTGGAGCGACTTCAACGAGCTGCGGATCGAGTTCGACAACGCCAGCCAGCAGGACAACGTCACGGTCGAGGAATGGGATGACACGCTCTTCGTCGCCATCGGCGCCACCTACAAGCCCAAGGCGGTCGAGGGCCTTTCGCTGCGTCTCGGCTTCGCCTACGACCAGACGCCGATCCCCGACGACACCCGCACGCCGCGGATCCCGGGCAACGACCGCTACTGGATCTCGATCGGCGCCGGCTACCAGCCCTTCGACTGGGCCGAGGTGACCCTGTCCTACACCCACATCTTCCTGCAGGACGGCAACGTCAACCTGACGATCGCCGACGATCCCAACAACCAGTTCCGCGGTAACCTGAAGGCCAGCTACGAGCAGCACATCGACATCTTCACGCTCTCCGGCCGGATCATCTTCTGAGGCCGCGAGCGACTGGCAGAGCTGCAGGGGCCGTCCTTCGGGGCGGCCCCTTACTTCTTGCGGCTCGCGTTTTTGGCGGCTCAGCTCAGGCCGTGGCGGGCGCGTTCACGGCCCAGGCGGCCGCTGGCCCAGAGGCCGAACATGCGGAAGTCGCTGATGAAGGACCAGAGGGGGTGGCTGAAGGTCGCCGGGCGGTTGCGCTCGACCAGGGCGTGGCCGAGCCAGGCGAAGGCGTAGCCCGCCACCAGGGCCGCCGGCAGCAGGCGCCAGTCGGCGGTCACGATGGCCGCCGCCAGCAGGGCGAGGCCCAGGGAGGTGCCCAGGTAGTGCAGCCCCCGGGTCGCCGGCCGGCTGTGCTCGCGCAGGTAGATCGGCCAGAACTCCCGGTAGCTGGCGGCCAGCTTGGCCATGTTTTTCGCCCTCGTGCCGCTCTCGCGCTTGAAATTCCGCCGCCGAACGCGTAGGTCAAGCGGTTATATCTCATTCTATTTGGAAGTCTGGCCATGGGCTACAAGGTCGCGGTGGTCGGCGCCACGGGGAACGTGGGCCGAGAACTCCTGAACACGCTCTGGGAACGGCAGTTTCCGGCCGACGAGGTCATCGCGTTGGCCTCCTCGCGCTCGGCGGGGACCAAGGTCTCCTTCGGCGAGGACCAGGAGCTCAAGGTCCAGAACCTGGCGAGCTTCGACTTCAAGGGCATCGACATCGTGCTGTCCTCGCCGGGCGCCAAGGTCTCGGCCGAGCACTCGCCGCGGGCCGCCAAGGCCGGCGCCGTGGTCATCGACAACACCTCCCACTTCCGCATGGACCCGGACGTGCCGCTGGTGGTGCCCGAGGTCAACCGCGACGCCATCGCCGCCTATACCCGGCGCAACATCATCGCCAACCCGAACTGCTCCACCATCCAGATGGTGGTCGCGCTCAAGCCCCTGCACGACCTGGCCGGGATCACCCGGGCCGTGGTCGCGACCTACCAGTCGACCTCGGGCTCGGGCCGCGACGCCATGGACGAGCTCTTCAACCAGACCAAGGCGATCTACGTGAACGACTCCATCGTCAAGGAGCAGTTCACCAAGCAGATCGCCTTCAACGTCATCCCCCACTGCGACGTCTTCATGGAGGACGGCGCCACCAAGGAAGAGTGGAAGATGATGGTCGAGACCAAGAAGATCCTCGACCCCGCGATCCGGCTGACCGCGACCTGCGTGCGGGTGCCGGTCTTCATCGGCCACGGCGAGGCGATCAACCTGGAGTTCGAGGCCTCGATCACCGTCGAGGAGGCCCGCGCCGCCCTGCGCGAGGCCCCCGGCGTGACCGTCATCGACCACCGCGCCGACGAGGGCTACGTCACCCCGGTGGAGGCCGCCGGCGAGGACGCCGTCTTCGTCAGCCGCCTGCGCGAGGACCCGACGGTCGAGAACGGGCTCAGCCTCTGGGTGGTCTCGGACAACCTGCGCAAGGGCGCGGCGCTCAACACGGTGCAGATCGCCGAGGCCCTGATCGAGGACTACCTGGAGCCGGGCCAGCACGCCGCGGCCGAATAGTGGGCTGAGCATGTTGTCCTTCGAGGCTTGGCTGGTCTTTCTGCCGACGGCGGCGCTGATCTCCCTGGCGCCGGGGCCCAACAACCTCCTGGCCCTGACCAACGGCCTGCGCTACGGGGTCCGGCCTTCGGTCCTCGCCGCGCTCGGCCGCCTCGCCGCCTTCGCGGGCATGATCCTGCTGGCCGCGCTCGGGCTGGCCGCCGTGCTGGCGACCTCGGAGCTCGCCTTTCAGGTCATCAAGTGGGCCGGCGTCGCCTACCTGCTCTACCTCGGCCTGCGGATCTGGCGCGGTCCGCCGCTGGCGCCGGACGCGACGACGGGTACGGCGGAGGGCACGACCGCGGGCGGGCCGCAGGCCGCCCCGGCCTGGCGGCTGGCCAGGCGCGAGTTCCTGGTCGCCAACGGCAATCCCAAGGCGATCCTGGTCTTTACCGCGGTCTTCCCGCAGTTCGTCGATCCGGCGCAGGCGGTCCTGCCGCAGTTCGCCGTGATGGGCCTGACCTTCCTGGCGATCGAGGGCTTCGCCGTCGCGGTCTACGCGCTCTGCGGCCGCCAGGCCGGGCGGGTCGGCGGGCGACTCGGCGCCGGGCGATGGCTGAACCGGGCGAGCGGCGGCCTGCTCATCGGTGCCGCCGGGCTCCTGGCCGGCGCGACACGGCGCGGTTGAGGAGAAAGCAAGGGTTTTCCCTTACTTGTTCGCCTTGGGCGCCGCAGGCTAGGGTCAAGGGCTTTGCCGGAAGAAGAAAAAGTGGGGCCACCCATAGGTGGCCCCAAAGGGGAGGCAAAGCCATTTCGGAAGCAGGGCAGCCAGCAACGCGCTCGCTGCCCTGCAACATATCTAGCGTAACCCAATGTTGCGGGGAAGCGTTTTCTTGCTGCATCGCAACAAAGTGACCCGGATTTCGGGCTGAACTTTCGGTTTCTTTCCGCAGCGCACAATTCTTGTGCAAGTGCTTTCAGTCGCGCTCAAGACTTGGGCGGGCCGAAGTCCTGAATCGGCGCCCTTCCGCCCCCAATCCTGCCGCCGCGACTTTGGATTCGGGACGAGGGAGCGATGGCGCCGCGCTTGCGCCCTCCGCTGCCGGCCGTCGAAGCCGTCTGCAATCGCCAGTCCACCAGCTGTCATTGCCGGGCTTGACCCGGCAATCCATGGGGCAAGCGGAACCATGGATGCCCGGATCAAGTCCGGGCATGACAGCCGGGACGGCCAAAGTCCCAAGGTGCCAAGTGTCCGGCCTGCGGGCCTCAGCCGATCCGATCGACGTCGAAGGTGTCCTCCGGCCGCAGCAGGGCCTCCTGCGCCGCGACGATCCGCAGCTCGCGGCTATCGGTGATCCCGGTTTCGCTCAGGATCGCGAAGATCCCGGCGGCGGCATTGGCCAGGGCGGTCTTGACCGTGCAGCCCTGCAGCAGGTGGCCCAGGAAGAGCGCGGCCACGGAATCGCCAGCGCCGTTGGGTGCCGGGTCCAGCGGCAGCCGCGGGGTCGCGACCCGGTAGGCCGCCTCCGCGGTGACCGCCAGCATGCCGATCTCGTCGTAGGCCGACTCGGGATGCCGCAGGCTGGTGACCAGCAGGATCCGGGGGCCCCGCTCGAGCAGGCCGCGGGCCGCTGCCAGGGCCTCCTCCAGGCTGGCGATCGGCCGCCCGACCAGCTCGGACAGCTCGAAGAGGTTCGGTGTCAGGATGTCGGCCGCCGGCAGCGCCCGGTCGCGGAAGAAGCCCGGCAGCTCCTCGCGGACGTAGAGGCCGCGCCCCTCGTCGCCCATCACCGGGTCGCAGCAGAACAGCGCCTCCGGATTGGCCGCCCGGACCGCGGCCAGCGCCTCGAGGACCACCTCGCCGACCGCCGGATCGCCCAGATAACCGGACAGCACCGCCTGGCAGTCCGCCAGGACGCCGCGCTCGCCGATGCCCCGAACCACCTCGCGCAGCTCCTCGGCCGAGAAGGCCCGGCCGCGGCAGGTCTCGTAGCCGGCGTGGTTCGAAAGCTGAAGGGTCATCACCGGCCAGACCTCGAAGCCGAGGCGCTGCAGCAGGAAGACCACGGCGGCGTTGCCGACATGCCCGTAGGCGACGTGAGACTGGATCGAAAGGATGGCCATGGCGCTCCCTGCTTCTTCCCGGCCGCCCGCTTGCCAGGCGGCCCGCAATGGTTATAGTCCGCGCCGGTTTCCGGCGACAGGCCTTGGCGTCCGGGTCGAGAGAGCAAGGGTCGCGCGCCGGGCCGCGCAGCCGAGCAAGAGGGGGAGTTTTCCATGGATGCGACCGCCCGTCCGCGCCGTAGCGTGCTCTACATGCCGGGCTCCAACGCCCGGGCGCTGGAGAAGGGCCGCAGCCTGCCGGCCGACGCCCTGATCCTGGATCTGGAGGACGCGGTCGCCCCCGACGCCAAGGAAACGGCCCGCAAGCAGATCGCCGAGGCGGTCGAGGCCGGCGGCTACGGCCGCCGCGAGCTGGCGATCCGGGTCAACGGCCTGGACACGCCCTGGGGCCGGGACGACGTCGCCGCGGCCGCCGCCTGCGGCCCCGACGCGATCCTGCTGCCCAAGGTCGAGACCGCGGCCATGGTCGCCGAGCTGGAGGCTCTGATGGCCGAGGCCGGCGCGCCCGAGCGCACGGCGATCTGGTGCATGATGGAGACGCCGCTGGGCATGCTCAACGCCCAGGAGGTCGCCGGCGCCTCCAAGCGCGTCGCCTGCCTGGTCATGGGCACCTCGGACCTGGTCAAGGACCTGCAGGCCGCCCACACGCCGCAGCGCCTGCCGGTGCTGACCTCGCTGTCGCTCTGCATCCTGGCGGCCCGGGCCTACGGCCAGGCGATCCTAGACGGGGTCCATCTCGACCTCCAGGACGACGAGGGCTTCGCGGCCTCCTGCGTCCAGGGCAAGGAGCTCGGCTTCGACGGCAAGACCCTGATCCATCCCAAGACCATCGCCGCGGCCAACGAGGTCTTCGCGCCTTCCGCGGCCGAGGTCGAGCAGGCCCACAAGATCATCGCCGCCCATGCCGAGGCCGCGGCGGCGGGCAAGGGCGTCGTGGTGCTCGACGGCAAGCTGATCGAGAACCTGCACGTCGAGGCGGCGCAGCGGACCGTGGCACTGGCCGAGGCCATCGACGAGCTGGAGCCGGCGGCCGGGCCATGACCAAGACCGACCCGGGCAACTTCTTCGAGGACTTCGAGGTCGGGCAGGTCCTGACCCACGCCACGCCGCGCACGGTGACGGCCGGCGACCAGGCGCTCTACACCGCCTTGACCGGCAGCCGCTTCGCCCTGCAGTCCTCGGACGCCTTCGCCCGCACGCTGGGCTACCGCCAGGCGCCGCTGGACGACCTGCTGGTCTTCCACGTCGTCTTCGGCAAGACCGTGCCCGACGTCTCGCTGAACGCGGTCGCCAACCTGGGCTACGCCGATTGCCGCTTCGGCGCCCCGGTCTATCCCGGCGACAACCTGTCGACGGTCAGCGAGGTGATCGGCGTCAAGGAGAACTCCAACCGCAAGACCGGCGTGGTCTACGTCCGCTCGACCGGGCGCAACCAGGACGGTGCGGCGGTGCTCGACTACATCCGCTGGGTCATGGTCGCCAAGCGCGATCCGGCCGCGCCGGCACCGGAGCCGGTGGTGCCCGAGCTGCCCGAAGGCGTCGAGGGCGCCGCGCTCGCGCTCCCGGAGGGCCTCGACTTCGCCGGCTACGATCTCGATGCCGGCGGCGCGCGCCACCGCTGGGGCGACTATGCGCCGGGCGAGCGGATCGACCACGTCGACGGCATGACCCTGGAGGAGGCCGAGCACCAGCTTGCGACCCGGCTCTACCAGAACACCGCTAAGGTGCACTTCAACCAGCACCTGGCCAAGGACAGCCGCTTCGGCCGACGCCTGGTCTACGGCGGCCACGTGATCTCCCTGGCCCGGGCCCTCAGCTTCAACGGCCTGGCCAACGCGGTGCGCATCGCGGCGATCAACGGCGGCCGCCATGTCGCGCCCTGCTTCGCCGGCGACACCCTCTACGCCTGGTCGGAGGTGCTGGAGACCGCCGAACTGCCGGGCCGCGGCGACCTCGGCGCCCTACGCCTGCGCACGATCGCCGCCAAGGACCGGCCCTGCGCCGACTTCCCGCTCAAGGACGCCGAGGGCAAGTACGACCCGGCGGTCCTGCTCGACCTGGACTACTGGGTGCTGCTGCCGCGGTAGCGCGGCCTTGGGCTTCCGAAGTCCCCTCACCCTCCCACCGCCTGACGGCGCTGGGCCCCTCCCTCTCCCCAGGGGAGAGGGATGTGGAGGCTTGGCGAGGCGATCAGCCGAGCCATAGCCGGAGCTGGGTGAGGGGTGACGGTATCAAACCAGAGACCGAACGGAAGCCCGAATAAACGAAGCGCCGGGGCTGTGGTGGGAGACCCACCACGCTGCACCCTGGAGGAGGGTGCAACCCCGACGCTTCAGGAACCAGCAAGCCGGCTCCGGCCTGCGAGAGAGGCGGGACTTTCGACCGTCACGCGCCGGCAATCGGACCTGGCGACCCCGACAGCGGCAGCGGTGCGGACGTCGATCCCCGAAGGGACCGCAGCCCTACCTCGGAGGGCGGTACCGCATCGCACGACACCTCCGGCGGCGCCCCCGCGCCGCAGCCTTGAGGACGAGCCTCGCAGCGGCGGCCGGTTCGCCACGGACGGGCCGGACATCGGCCGGGGCAAGCCCCGGGGCGACACCGGACTGGCCTGCCGAACCCTGGCGATGGGCCCGAGGACCCTCGAGGATTTCGGCGGGCCCGGGATCCCGAAGGACCCCGCCGCCCAGTCGGCGCATCCGTCCCGCGCAGGGAGGGTGGATGCGCCGGCCGAAAGGCCGATGATGCGAAACGGCACCTCATGCCTTCCGAAGCAGCAGCGTCCACCGGCGGGCGGCAAACGCTGCCTTGCGGAGCCATCGGATCGCGATGAAGAGCAAACCCTCCACCGGGACCTGATGACGGCCCCTGGGGAACCTCGGCGGGCGTCCGCCTTTCGGACCAGGTCCGCAAGACCTTCGCGTCGCTTGCGGCCCCCCAGCACTCTCGCGTGCAGGTTCAGGGTCGCGCGAATGGTTAACGCCAGCAAGAAAAAAACCAGGGAAACCGCCAGTTTTCTGTGCATAACGCGGGCCGCCTTGCACAAAGCCCCAACAACTTTTCCACCAATCTATCCACAAGCTGGGGATTGTCTCGGAATCTCAAGGCGATGTCCTCGGGGCCGTCTCGCGGATCCTTGTCCCGGCGGACCCGGGTGAGGCGGGGGCGGGTCGTTGGCGGGTCGGGGGCGGGTCGGGGGCGAGCCCCTCGCGCCTGCCGGCGGACGTCGCCGGCCGGGGCTCAGACCCCGCATCTCCCCTCCGCGCGCCGGGCGCCAGAGGCGCGCTCGCGTTGACGTAGCCGGGAGCGGAGATTAAACCAAGGCTTCGTCCGGGGCGTAGTGCAGTGCAACAACCGACCGCGAGGCCCTTCCGATGACCACCCAGAACCGGCCCCTTTCGCCGCATCTGCAGGTCTACCGCCTGCCGCTTCTCGCACTTCTGTCGATCGGCCACCGTCTGACCGGTCTGGCGCTGACGTTCGGGACCTTCCTGCTCGTGTGGTGGCTGGTTGCGGCGGCGACGGGGCCCGAGGCCTACGCCACGGCGCAGGCGGCGATCTCCTCGGTGATCGGCCGGCTGCTGCTCTTCGGCTGGACCCTGGCGCTGTTCTACCACCTCTGCAACGGCATACGGCACCTCTTCTGGGATATCGGCTACGGCTACGAGCTGAAGGCGGCCTACGCCTCCGGCTGGGCGGTCCTGGCGGCGGCGGTCGCCTTGACCCTGCTGGCCTGGGTCTGGGGCTACGCCGCGCTCGCGGGGGGCGCGACATGAGCCTGCGCTCTCCCCTGGGCCGGGTCCGCGGCCTCGGCAGCGCCAAGGAAGGCGTCGGCCACTGGTGGGCGCAGCGGCTGACCGCCCTGTCCCTGGTCCCCTTGACCCTGTGGTTCTGCGCCTCGGTGGCCGGTCTCGCCGGCGCCGACTATGCCAGCTTCCGGGCCTGGGTCGGCGCGCCGGTCAACGCCGGCCTGCTGATCCTGCTGATCGTCGCGGTCTTCTATCACGCCATGCTGGGCGTCCAGGTGGTCGCCGAGGACTACATTCACGGCGAGGGCCGAAAACTCGCCGTGCTGCTGATCACCAAGGCCCTGGCCATCGTACTGGGCTTGGCGGCTTTGCTGTCCGTGCTGACCATTCTCTTTCGGGGCTGAACCGGAATGACCAAGGCCTACGACATCATCGACCATACCTACGACGTCGTCGTCATCGGCGCCGGCGGCGCCGGCCTGCGCGCGACCCTGGGGCTTGCCGAGGCCGGCCTGAAGACCGCCTGCATCTCCAAGGTCTTCCCGACCCGCAGCCACACGGTGGCGGCCCAGGGCGGGATCTCCGCGGCGCTGGGCAACATGGGCGAGGACGACTGGCGCTGGCACATGTACGACACGGTCAAGGGCTCGGACTGGCTCGGCGACCAGGACGCCATCGAGTACATGACCCGCGAGGCGATCCCGGCGATCATCGAGCTCGAGCACTACGGCGTGCCCTTCAGCCGCACCGAGGAGGGCAAGATCTACCAGCGGCCCTTCGGCGGCATGACCAC
>JANQGU010000044.1 GCA_028282935.1 Kiloniellales bacterium | reverse complement strand
TCGAGCCGGGCGCGGCTGGTCTTCCGCGAATCCGAGGTCGCGCGGATGGAGCAGCTCCACAACAAGAGCATCGTCGCCACCAAGTCGCTGGACGAGGCGGCCGTGGAACAGCGCCTCGCCGAGCATGCGGTCAGGTCGGCGAAGCTGGAGCGCCAGACGGCCAGGCTGGAGCACCGCATGGCCAAGGCCCGCTTCGACCGGCGCAGCATCCGCAGCCCGGTCGAAGGCGTGGTGGTCGAGCGCAACATGACGCCCGGCGAGTACGCCCACGAACAGGCGCCGGTGATGACCATCGCCGAGATCGATCCGCTCAACGTCGAGGTCTTCGTGCCCATCGACCTCTACGGCTCGGTGGCCCTGGGCATGCCGGCCGAGGTCGAGCCCGCGGCGCCGATCGGCGGCAGCCATCGGGCACGGGTCACCGTGGTCGATCCCGTCTTCGACACCGCCAGCGGGACCTTCGGCGTCCGGCTGGCGCTGCCCAATCCCGAGGGCCGCCTGCCGGCCGGCCTGAAATGCCGGGTCCGCTTCCTGCCCATGGAGGCCAGCGCGGACGCGGGACTCCCCGAGGCCGAGGGCAGCGGCGGCGCGCCCGAGGACGCGCGGCCCGAGCCGGTCCAGAAGGCCGCCGCGCCCGCCTCCAGGTCTCTGGTCTTCGAGGTCCAGCGTCTTCTGAGCCGTGCCGGCTACGACGTGGGCGCGCCCGATGGCCGCTTCGGCCCCAGGACGCAAAAGGCCATCGAGGCCTTCCAGCGTGCCGCGGGGCTGGCGGTCGACGGCCGTCCCAGCGCGGCGCTGAAGGCGAAGCTGGAGGCCGAGGCCGTGCCCGAGCCCGCGTCCGAGCCCCGGGCCGAGGCGGTGCCGCTGGCCCCGCCGAAGCCCAAGGCGGCGGCGCCCGCCCCAAGCGAGGAGAGGGCCGCGGTCGCGGCGCCCGGCGCCGGCGCCACCTGGTACGAGAGCTTCCGCAGCGCCTCCAAGGCGATGCAGCAGGACGACCTAGAGCAGGCGGAGGTCCTCTACGGCAAGGTCCTGGAGAGCCGGGTCCTCCCGCTCGACTACCGGGTGCTGGCCTTGACGCAACGGGCCGCGATCCATGCCCGGAAGGGCCGGGACGCCGCGGCGCGCGCCGATCTGGATCAAGCGCTTGAGGTTCAGCCGGACAACGGCCAGGCCTTGGCCCAGAGGGGCCGGCTGCATCTGGAAGGCGCGCGCTTCGATCTCGCGCGCCGGGACTACGACCGCGCGCTGGCGGCCGACCCGACCATGGTCGAGGCCTACTACGGGCGGGCGCTGGCACATGACCGGCTGGGCGACCACCGCCGGGCGATCGAGGACTACGACCGGATCTCGAGCCTCGATCCGGAGTTCTCCGCGGCCTACTTCAACCGCGCGCTGGCTTACGAGCGCCTGGGCGAGCCCGAGCGGGCGGCGCGGGAGTATGCCCTGCTCTACAGCCTCGAGCCCGATTTCCCCGGCCTGAAGGCGCGCATGCAGCAGCTCGGCCTGCTGCAACAGTGAGCAGCGGGCCGCGGCGCGTCAGCTCTCGTCCAGCGGCTTGATCATCTCGATGTCCATCGGCCTGAAGCCCAGCCTCCGGTAGGCGGCGTAGGCCGTCTCGTTGGCCGCCAGCACGCTGAGCCGCAGGGATGGCAACCCGCGCGCCCGGAAGCGGCCCTCGGCCTCGGCCAGCAGGGCGCGCGCCAGGCCTTGCCCGCGGGCGCTTTCCAGGACGAAGAGGTCGGTCACGTAGCCGTAGCGCCGGGCTTCGGGGATGATGAAGCTGCCCGGCGCTTCTCCGACGATCGCGATCAGGAAGCCCAGCGGCCCGCTCGGCCCGAGGGCGATCAGGATGAAACCCTCCTGCCGCGCGACGAGGTCCTCCAGGTAGGCCATGTGCCGCTCGGCGGCCGCCTCGCCCAAGGCGCGGTTGGGCTCCAGCGTCCGCTCGAAGGCATTCAGCGCGGCCATGAAACGCACCAGATGCGGCCGGTCGCCGGGTGTGGCGTCGCGGAGCGTGACGGGGGCAGGACTCTCGTCCGTCATTCGATCATCCTCTGTTCAATCCGGCGGAGAGCCTTGGTGCTCCAAGCTGTAACCATCCTGGCGCCTTCGGCATCCATGGAGTCTAGCGAACAATGCGCCTGTCGTGGCGCCTGTGGCGCTCACGACCCGAGTGAAGCCAAGGCAAGAAGGGGATTCAAGATGCTGCGTTCAGGGCGATTCGCGCTCGCCACGGTCCTCGGTCTCTTCGTCGTGCTGGCCGCCGCAGCCAGCCAGGCGGGCCCGACCACGGACCTGACCTTCGAAGAGGCGGCGAAGCGCCTGCACTACAACCCGGACGACCGCTCCGCCTTGCGCTCCGAGAGGATCATCGCGACGGATGTGAAGCGGACCCGCGACGATCAGCTGATCGCCGCGGTCTGCCTTCTGCTACCGGTCCCCTTGCAGACCATCCAAGGGAACGTCGAGAGGGGCCTGAACATCGAGCTCGACCCGGATGTTCAGGCCTTTGGAGAGCTTTCTCCGGATGCCGGGGAGGCGCAGTTTGCCGCGCTGGGTTACAGCGCCTCCGAAGCGCAGGAAGCGCGGGCCCTGCTCGCGGTCGAACCGGGCGAGCGCTTCAACCTCTCCAAGGCGGAGGGTGAGGCTCTGCGCCGAGCGCTCGGCAGCCTCGATCCCCAGGAGCCGGCGAGCCTGGAAAAGGCGATGGCGGCCTACCGGAAGGTCTTGGCCGCTCGCTTTTCGGCCTATCTGGCTTCGGGCCTGGACGGCGTCGCAGCTTACGATTTCAGGGACGACGTGCTGGAGCCGGCCGCCGAGCTGCAGGCGGCCTACGAGTCCGCCGCGCCTTTTCTGCTGGAACACTTCCCCGGCTTCGGCGCGGCGCTCGAGGCTTTCCCGCGCGCGCAGCCGCAGAGCGTCTCCAACAAGTTCTATTGGATCAAGCTCAGGGTCGAGGATCGGCCGACCTTCATCCTGGTGCACCAGATGGTCGAGGCCGGCGCCAACTACATGCTCATGAGCCAGCGCCAGTTCTTCGTCGGCCACACCTACGATGCCGCCCAGGCGGTGGCCCTGGCATTGCCCTACGGCGAGCGGACGGCTGTCTTCTACGTCAACAGCGCCTTCACCGACAAGATCACCGGCTTCTTCAGCGGCGTCGCCCAGTCGGTCGGCCAGAGCCGCATGAAGGAAGAGCTGAGCAGCTACTTCGGCGACATCCGCAAGGCCTTGAAGTGAGACCTTCGGGACTTGCCCATAGGTAAGGCCGACCGGGTGCGGACTCGCAGCGGTTAAACATCAGGCCGGCAGCCCGCGTTCCTGTGAACGCGGGCTGCGCTAGATCAAGATTCACGGATCAGATTGATTCAATCTGATCCGATCTTGATCTAGCGCAGCCCGCGTTCACATGAACGCGGGCTGCCGGCCTGATGTTTAACCGCTGCGAATCCGCACCCGGTCGGCCTTACCTATGGGCAAGTCCCGCCGGTCCTACTTCAGGGCCTTGCGGATGTCGCCGAAGTAGCTGCTCAGCTCTTCCTTCATGCGGCTCTGGCCGACCGACTGGGCGACGCCGCTGAAGAAGCCGGTGATCT